>NZ_CP074380.1:3960000-4247500 GCF_022695595.1 Streptomyces sp. MST-110588 | reverse complement strand
GCCTCGGCGCCGTCCAGCTTCGTACGGCTGTTCGCGATCGAGGCCGTGATGTTCCTGGTGCTGGGCGCGGCCGTGGCGACCGTACGACTGCCGCGCTCGCCGAAGGTCGAGGACGCCCGGCCCGGCGCCGAGCGGGCCAGGGGCGCCTGGCGCGCGCTGTTCATGGACCGGCGGATGGTGTGGCTGTGCGTGCTGGGCTTCGTGATGTTCTTCGCCTGCTACGGCCAGTTCGAATCGGGCCTGGCCGCGTACGCCACCGAGGTCACCCGGATCGCGCCGTCCACCCTGGGCGTCGCGCTGGCGGCCAACACGATGGCGATCGTGGCGGCGCAGTTCGTGGTGCTCAAAGTGGTCGAGCGGCGGCGGCGCAGCCGTGTCATGGCGACGGTCGGCCTGATCTGGACCGTGGCCTGGGTCGCGGCCGGGCTCTCCGGCCTGGTGCACGGTGCCCAGGTGGTGGCCACAGTGCTGCTGATCTCGACGTACGCCCTCTTCGGCATCGGGGAGTCGCTGCTCTCGCCGACGGTGGCGCCGCTGGTCGCCGACCTGGCGCCGGCCTCGCTGATCGGTCAGTACAACTCGGCCTTCGCGCTGGTCAAGCAGCTTGCGCTGGCGGTCGGTCCCGCGGTGGGCGCGCTGATGGTGGGGCACGGCATGTACGCCGCGTACATCGGGATGCTGGTGCTGTGCGCGCTGGGGATCACGCTGCTGGCGCTGCGGCTGGGGCGGATGCTCACCCCGGCACAGGAGAACCCGCACCGGGCGCTGACCCTGCCGCCCGCGCCCCGGGCGGAGGTCACCGAGCAGATCGCCACGGCGGCCTGACCCGGCAGACGCGCACCGCCCGGTACGTACGGCAAGCCCTGCACGTACGAACAGCCCGGCAGGCACGAGCAGCGGCGTACGGGCAAAGAGCGACAGCGGGCGCGGCCCGGCGGAGGGAGTCTTCGCCGGGCCGCGCCCGTTTTCCGTCGCTCCCGCCCCTCTACCTCGTCCCTGTCTCTGCCCCCGCCTCCGTCACTCCCGCTGTTCCCGCCGGTCACGCGGCAGCGCGAATTCGCACCAGACGGCCTTGCCGCCCCCGGGCGTACGGCGAGAGCCCCACGCCGAGGCGATGGTCGCCACGATGGAGATGCCCCGCCCGGACTCGTCCGCCGGCTCGGCGTGCCGGCGGCGCGGCAGATGATCGTCGCCGTCCGTAACCTCGATGATCAGCCGCCGGTCCGTACGCCGCAGCCGCAGCCGCATCGGCGGTGTGCCGTGCTGGAGGGAGTTGGCGACCAGCTCGCTGGCGGCGAGCACACCGAGATCGTGCAGCTCCGGCGCGAAGCGCCAGGACGCCAGGACGCCCGAGGCGAAGGCGCGGGCCCGGGGCGCCGCTTCTGTACCGCCGTGCAGTTCCAGCGCGGCGTTGTGGAACAGCTCGGCCTCGTGCCCCGTACGGGCGGGGTGCTGGAGGACGAGGACCGCCACGTCGTCGTCGTGGTCCGTCGAGATGCCCAGGGCTCGCAGGAGACGGTCGCAGATGATGTCCGGCGCGCCGGTCGCCCCGGCGAAGGCCCGCTCCAGAGCCTCCACGCCGTGGTCGATGTCCTTGTCGCGGCGTTCGACGAGGCCGTCCGTATAGAGGACGGCGGTGGAGCCCGGGGTGAGCGGGACCGTGCCTGAGGTGTGCAGCCAGCCGCCGGTGCCCAGGGGCGGCCCGGTGGGCTCGGCTGCGCGGTGGACGGTGCCGTCGGCGTCGCGTACGAGGATGGGGAGGTGCCCGGCCGAGGCGTAGACCAGGCGGCCCTCGTTCGGGTCGTGGACGGCGTACACGCAGGTCGCGATCTGGCTGGCGTCGATCTCGGCGGCCAGACCGTCCAGCAACTGGAGCACTTCGTGGGGCGGCAGGTCCAGCCGGGCGTAGGCCCGTACAGCCGTACGGAGCTGGCCCATGACCGCCGCCGCCCGTACGCCGCGGCCCATCACGTCACCGATGACCAGGGCCGTCCGCCCGGCGCCGAGGGTGATGACGTCGTACCAGTCGCCGCCGACCGCCGCGTCCGTGCCGCCCGGCTGGTACGTGGCGGCGACGCGGAGGTCGTCCGGCTGCTCCAGCTCCTGGGGCAGCAGCGAGCGCTGGAGCGTGACGGCCGCCGCGCGCTGGCGGGCCTCGCTGACCCGCAGCCGCTCGGCGGACTCGATCTGGTCGGTGACCTCCGCGCCGAAGACCAGGACGCCGCGGTGCGCGGTCACACAGGCGACTTCGGGGTCGGGCGCCGGGCCGCTGGCGGTGACCTGGATCGGGGTGCAGGTGAAGGTGTAGTAGCCGTCGCGGGAGCGGTCGGAGCCGGCGCCCCCGGGGACCTTGCGGGACTTGACCGTACGGGGTTTGCCGCTGCGCAGGACCTGGTCCATCAGCGGGAGCAGGCCGAGGCCGGCGAGTTCGGGGAGGGCTTCGCGGGCGGCGCCGCCGGCCGGGCGGGGGCCGAAGACGGAGGCGTACGCGCCGTTCACGTACGCGATGCGGTGCTCGGGGCCGTAGACGACCGCCACCAGGGCCGGGATCTGGCCGAGGATGTCGTGGACGGACAGGGCGTCGACGGTGGGGGTGCGGGGCTGTCCGCCGTTGGCACCGGCCGCGGCGGCTGCCGCGGCAGCGGCGGCGTTTGCATTTGCGTTGGCGTTGGCGGGGACCGTTCCAGGGGTGATTCCCGCGACGGCAGCGGAACCCGTGTCCGTACGGAAGTGGGGCGCGGGGGCCTGAGACGCGGGGTCGAGAGACGCGGGGTCATGAGGTTCGGCGTCGCGGGGCGGTGCGGAACCGGGGAGGCGGGCCGCGCCGGATCCGGGCTCCGCTCCAGGGGCAGGGGCGGCGGACATCGGGGCCGGGCCGGAAGCCGGGCCCCACGCGCCGTTCTCCACCGCCGGGAGCCGATCCTCATGGGACTGCCCCCGCACCTCTTCGGCACGGGCGGCGGGAACCGTCCCCTGAGTACGGGCGGGCGGGGCCGTGGGTGAGGACGCGGATGCGGGTGGGGAGGCCGGCGTCGTCGTAGGAGTGGTCGTGGGCGGGTGCGGGCCCGGGCCCGAGGGCGTATCGGACGGCTCGGGCGGCGTCGTGGACGACGGGGCGGCGGGCGCGGCCTGTGGTGCGGCCGGGGACGCGGGCCGCTCGGTCCGCGCGGCGGCACGCCGTTGTGTGCCGGGGAGCCGGGCGCTCCAGCGCGTGAAGTTCACTGAGGTGTACCTCTTAGTTCGCGTCGTCGCGCGGAATCGGGCCGTCGGCTCGGGGGCTTGGCTCCCCCGCTTCCGGTGGAGGGACCCCCACTTGGCTCCACCGAGGGCCCCACTCGGCCGACGGCGGGTGAGGTGGCGGCTGGGGGCGGCTTCGGCGCCCTCGCGGGCGCTCCCGGCGCTCTCTGACGGAATGCAGCAAACGTCCAGAATCCTCGTGATTGTCACTCTTCGCAGATACGAGCCCACCCATGGTCACACGTCCAGTGTGGCCGACCGGACTGACATCCGTCAGACGCCCGGGAGCCGAGTGGAGTTCCTGACTCCGGTCCGTTGGAGTGACCCCGTATCTGAAGAAACGTCAACTCGCCTCGTTGTGACGCCCGGTGCCCGCGGCGAGTTCGAACTCGGCACGCGGGTGCTCCAGAGAGCCCAGCGAGACGATCTCCCGCTTGAACAGGCCGGCGAGCGTCCACTCGGCGAGCACCCGCGCCTTGCGGTTGAAGGTGGGCACCCGGCCGAGATGGTAGGCGCGGTGCATCAGCCACGCCGGATACCCCTTCAGCTTTCGCCCGTAGACGTGCGCGACCCCTTTGTGCAGCCCCAGGGAGGCCACCGATCCGACGTACTTATGGGCATAGTCCTGGACCGCGCCGCCACGCACCGCGGCGGCCACGTTGCCGGCCAGGACCGTCGCCTGCCGCACGGCGTGCTGGGCGTTGGGCGCGCACTCCGTACGGGGCTCGCCGGACTGATCGGGCTCGCCGGACTCACCGGACTCGTCGGACTTGTCGGGTTCCGCGGGTCTGGCGGGCGGTGCGGCCGTGAGGTCGGGAACCGCGGCGGCGTCACCGGCGCCCCAGGCGTGTTCGACGCCCTCGACCCGGAGGGAGGCGGTGCATTTCAGACGGCCGCGCTCATTCAGGGGAAGCCCGGTCACGGCGAGGACCGGATGCGGCTTGACGCCCGCGGTCCACACCAGCGTACGCGTCGGGAGGCGGGTGCCGTCGCTGAGGACCGCGACCCGGTTCTCGCAGGAGTCCAGCCGGGTCTCCAGCCGTACGTCGATGTTGCGCCCGCGCAGCTCGCGTACCGCGTACCGGCCCATTTCCGGGCCCACTTCGGGCAGGATGCGGCCGGTCGCCTCGACGAGGATCCACTTCATGTCCCCCGGCTTGACGTTGTGGTAGTAGCGGCAGGCGTAGCGGGCCATGTCCTCCAGTTCGGCCAGCGCCTCCACCCCCGCATAGCCCCCGCCGACGAAAACGAAGGTCAGGGCGGTGTCGCGGACATCGGGGTCCCGGGTGGAGGAGGCGATGTCGAGCTGTTCCAGGACGTGGTTGCGCAGCCCGATGGCCTCCTCGACCGTCTTGAACCCGATGCCGGACTCGGCCAGGCCCGGCAACGGAAGGATGCGGGAGACCGATCCGGGCGCCAGAACCAGTTCGTCATAAGGGACTTCGATACCGCCGGTGTGCTCCTCAGAGGTGGCCAGGGTCTGGACGGTGGCGGTACGCGCGGCGTGGTCGAGGGCCGTCACCTCGCCGATGACGACCTTGCACCTGGGCAGGACGCGGCGCAGCGGTACGACGACGTGCCGTGGCGAGAGGGAGCCGGCCGCGGCCTCGGGCAGGAAGGGCTGGTACGTCATGTACGGCTCGGGGCCCACGACGACGACCTCGGCCGTGCCCTGCCGCAGCTCCCGCTTCAGCTTCCGCTGGAGACGCAGAGCGGTGTACATGCCCACACAGCCGCCCCCGACGACCAGGATGCGCACCGGTTCCCTCGCTGGTTCTCGCGCCGGCTCCCTCGCTGGTCCCTGCGTCCGGTCTCGCGCCGGCTCCCTCGCAGCGTCCTTCCCCGGTTCCTTCGCCGATTCCTCCACGGAGGGGCTCCTCTTGACTTCGACCAGGTCCCGGGCCGCACGCAGCGGGCGGCTCGCCCGCAGGGCGGCCGGCGCCGGATGCCGCACCCCCGGGAAAGCGCAGCACTGTTCCATGACGCACCGCCACAACGGCTTTGTCCACAGGACCGGTGAAATGTATGACCGCTCCCGGCGGGCGGCGCGGAGTGCGGCCTGTCGGGGGCCGGGAACAAGGAGCGCAGGTCAGACAGGGGGCCGGACGTGGAGGAGGCATACGGAATCGGGGCGGACCGGGGCCGTGTTCCGATCGGGGTCGGACTGTGCGGAACTGCCCTCTTCATTCTTGACCTGCGCTCAACTATGTTCGTACCTCGTCGGGGTGCAGCCTCTCGTCGTTACGCCCCGGCAGTCAGGGCGGGGAGTCTCCGGGGGGAGACATCATTACCGGGGATCATCTATGCACATTCAGGGTTCTCAATGGCCGACAGCCGTGGCGCCGGAGCATGGTGCGCACGGCGCGCACGGAACGACGCAGTACGGTGCGCACGGTTCTGACGGTTCTCATGGTGCGGGCACCTCGTACGGGGCGGGCGGTCCGCATGGTTCGGGCGGTGTGAGCGGTACGGGCGGTGCCGGTGGTGCGAGTGCTGCTGGGCCGACGGGCTCCTCGGGGGCGTCCGTCGGCAACGGAAGCGGTTCCACGGGCGGCGGCCGGAGCACACCCCTGCGGGTGGACGCTCAGCGCAACCTGGAGCACGTACTGCGGGCCGCCCGCGAGGTGTTCGGCGAGCTGGGGTACGGCGCGCCCATGGAGGACGTCGCGCGGCGTGCCCGGGTCGGCGTGGGGACGGTCTACCGCCGGTTCCCGAGCAAGGACGTCCTGGTCCGCCGGATCGCCGAGGAGGAGACCTCCCGGCTGACGGAGCAGGCGCGGACGGCCCTGGGGCAGGAGGACGACCCGTGGTCGGCGCTGTCCCGCTTCCTGCGTACGTCGGTCGCCTCGGGTGCGGGGCGGCTGCTGCCGCCGAGCGTCCTGCGGGTCAGCGCGGACGGTGGCGCGGGCAGCGGTACGGACGGGCCGGCGGCCGGCGGGCGGGTGCCGCAGCAGCGTACGCCGTCGGATGCGGACGGTGCACCGGCCGACCTGCGGGTGGTCGCCCAGCGTGGCGCACCCCAGATGGAGACCGCGCCGGGGGCCGAAATATCCGGTGTGCTCAACGGTACGGCCGGCTCGGCGGCGGACGGCTCGCGCGTGTCGGACGGCTCGCGCGTGTCGGATGCGGCGCGGGCGGCCGACGGTGGTGCCCGCGCGGACGGTGGTGCCCAGGCGCTTCTGGACGTCGTCGGACAGCTTGTGGAGCGCGCCCGGTCGGCGGGTGAGCTGCGGGCGGACGTCACGGTCGCCGATGTGCTGCTGGTGATCGCCACGGGCGCGCCGTCGCTGCCAGACGCGGCACAGCAGCAGGCGGCATCGGCGCGGCTGCTGGAAATCCTGCTGGAGGGCCTGCGGTCGCGTCCGACGCGCTGACGCGCTGACGGCCGCGGCCCGCAACGAACTGCCGGGTTCTGGCTGGACTCCGGCCGGGCACCGCCTGGGTCCGGCCCGGATTCTGCCTGGATATTCTGCCGACTGTCGCCCGGAGCGTCGCCCTGCCTGGGCGCGCGTCCGGGGAGCATGCCCCGTACGAGTGAACGTCAGTGCTCTCGCGCCCCAACTCGCCCCGGACGAGTGGTTGCGCGGCAGGACGGGACAGTTCGCGCCGTCTGTGTGCCACGCTTACTCAGTGTTACCGGAGTGACGGCGTGTTCGGGGGCCTCGGCGATGACCATGAACGGGCATGACGAGCAGCGCGGTGGTGCGACCGGTTCCGCCGGCGCGGACGGCGGAACGGCCGACCACGCGAGGACGGACGACGGCGGAACGGAGACACCTGTCCGCCAAGTGCCCCAACAAGGGCGCCCCTTGCACGCCGCCCCATCGGCGGACGGCTCCCGGGAGCGCCGCGACCGCGGTGGTTCGGGCGTGCCCGCACAACGGGAGAGCGGTGAGGCACCGCGCCCCGGGGGCGCGGGGGCGGACCGGGCCGAAGCGCAGGCCGGCGCCGCGGCGGAGCCGGACACCGGCCCCGGGCCGACCGCGGGCGCCGAGCCGGCCGCAGGCGCCGGACCGACCGCAGGCGCCGGGCCTACTTCGGGTGCCGGGCCTACCTCGGGCGCCGGACCGACCGCAGGCGCCGGGCCTACCTCGGGTGCCGGATCGGCCACGGGTGTCAGGGCAGCAGCAGGGCCGGGACCGGTCGTCGACGCCGGTCCGTATGCGGGCGGGGGCCCGCACACCGGCTCCGGACCGGGCCGGCGCACGGGCCGGCACGCCGCCCCGCGCTCCGCCGCGCCCCGCCCCGGCACCCGTACCGCCGACGCCGCCGCCTGGGACCTTCCGCCGTCCGACGGTGAGTTGATCGTCCATATGCGGGCCGGTGACGACAGCGCGTACGAGGAGCTGTACCGCAGGCACGCGGACGCCGTCCGCCGCTACGCCCGCAGTTGCTGCCGGGACGCCCACACCGCCGATGACCTGACCGGCGAGGTTTTCGCCCGGACGCTCCAGGCGGTGCGCGGCGGCGCCGGCCCCGACGCATCCGTACGCGCCTATCTGCTGACCACGGTGCGCCGGGTCGCCGCCGCCTGGGGAAAGACCGCCCGGCGCGAGCAACTGGTCGAGGACTTCGCGGTGTTCGCCGTCACGGCGGCCGGGTCGTCTCTGGAGGACGACACCCTGGACCTCGGCGCGGACGTCCGGGCCATGCACGAGGCCGAGCAGTCGCTCGCCGTACGGGCCTTCCGCAGCCTGCCCGAGCGCTATCAGACGGTGCTGTGGCACACCACGATCGAGGACGAGTCGCCCAGTGAGGTCGCGCCACTTCTCGGGCTGACCGCCAACGCGGCGGCTGTACTGGCCCACCGCGCCCGCGAGGGCCTGAAGCAGGCATACCTCCAGGCCCACGTCAGCCGGTCGTTGACGGCCGGCGGCGACTGTGCCCGTTACGCCGACCGGCTGGGCGCGTACGCACGTGGGGGCCTGCGGATGCGGGCCGAGCGGGGCCTGCGCAAGCACCTGGCGGAGTGCGCGCGGTGCCGTACGGCGGCGTCGGAGGTCGCGGACGTCAACGAGCGGATCCGCGTCATCCTTCCGGTGGCGGTCATCGGGTGGTTCGCGGCCGGGTACGCGGTGAAGTCGGCCGCCACCGTGGCGGGTGTCGCGGGGGCCGGCGCGGTGGCGGGCGCCGGAGCGGCTGCGGCGGCGGGCGGGGCCGGGGCGGCCGGTGCCGGGGCGGCCGGTGCTGGGCTGGGCGGCGCCGCGATCAGCGAGGGACTCGGTACGCCGGTGAAGGTCGGTATCGGCGTGGGGGTGGCGGTGGTGGCGGGCGCGGCACTGGCGCTGGCCCTGGCCGGTGACCCGCAGCGACCGCCGAAGCCACAGGCCCGGCCGGCCCATTCGGTCCCGGCGGTCCCGGGCGCCCATGAGCCCACACCCGAACCGCCGTCCCCGGTGGCCGCCCCCAGTTCCCCGGCCCCCGCGCCCCGCCCCACGGGGCCGGAGCCGGTCGCGCCCCGGGTTCCGGCCCCCATGCCGAAGCCGACCGCCGCACCACGGCCCGGGCCCAGGCCCAGGCCCAGGCCCAGGCCGCCGGAGCGGACGCCCCCGGCGCACCGGCCGGTGCCCAAGCCCCCCAAGCCCGTTCCCGCGCCACCTGCGCCCGGCCCTGCCTCGTACCAGATCAATCGGCTGAGCTGGGACTTCCTGGGGAACGGCAGAGAACCGGAGGTGCGCCATGCCGCCAGCGACTGGTTGTGGCAGCGGCGCGGGCTGCGCATCGCGGGGACGCGGTACGCCCACGGGGTGACCGTGCACGCGCCGTCGTCCGTGACCATCGACCTGAACCGCCCGTGCTCCGCGTACGACGCCTTGGTGGGTGTGGACGACCGGGCGCTGGGGTTCGGCGCGCTGCGGTTCTCCGTGTACGCGGACGGGGTGCGGCTGTGGCGCTCCGGCGTGGTGCGGGCCGGGCAGCCCGCGGTGCCGATGCATGTGGCGCTCAGGGGCCGCCGGACGCTGCGGCTGGTGGTGGAGCGGGCGGCGCGGACGGGCGCGCTGAACTTCGGGGACTGGGCACAGTCTCAGTTGACCTGTCGCTGAGAGCCGGCCTGTATCCGAAGCTCGGCCCGTCCTTGAGACCGGGTCCGTTCTTAGGATCCGGCCCGTTCTTGAGACCCGGTCCGTCGCTGAGTCGTGCGAGCAGTGGTACGGGCGATGCGGGCGTGGGCGTCGGTGAGCAGGGTCCGTACCAGGGCGGAGGTCGCCGCGCCGGGGTTGAGTACGGCCACCCAGCCCTGACGGGCGTAGGCCGGGTGCGGGACGAGCCGGTCGAGGACGGTGTGGTCGATGTGCGCCGCCCGTTCGGCGTATGCCGCGGGCGGGTAGCCGATCAGCTCCTCGAACGCGGCCCGCCCGATGTCGATGTTGAGCCGGAAGACGCCGGGGCGGTCCAGGTCGGAGGCGGTGTCGAACCCGGGGTAGTCCTTGGTGACAACGGTGGCGAACGGCATCCGCCTGCGGGGCTCCTGAGTGCCCTCCGGGTCGTACATGAAGAACGTGTCTCCCCAGGAGATCTCCGGCGTCCCGCTCTCCGCGCTGCCGATGACCGTCATGACACCCGGGAGGCCGGCCATGAACGCGACGATGTCCTCCTGCGTCATGCCGGAATCGCGGTGGGGCGTGGTGGTCGCAACCTGATCGTGTGGTGTCGATTCCATGCCTTCAACTGTCTCATTCAAGTGCTCTTTGAGACTTTGGTCCGCTGTCACCGTCAGACGGGCCACGAATCCTCAAATCGGGGATGAACGACCCGGCCGGTAGCGGCCGATCGATGCCGACGGTTCCGGGCCGCGCCAGGCCGCTAAAGGCTGGTTCGCGGCAGCACCCCGCCCGCGACGGCCCGTTGCCGCGGTGCGGCGGCGCCCGTCCAGCAGGTGCCGCGGCGGGCGAGCAGCCGCCGCAGCCACAGCTCCGTGGAGACCAGCTCCGCCAGGCCGTCCAGGGGCAGCGTCGCGCCCTCGGCCGCCGCCCGCAGTGCCTTGCGTACGACCCGGGCCTCGACCAGACCGGCGTCGGCGAGCAGCGGCGCGTCGAAGAGCCGTACGAGGTCGCCCACGGAGGCGCGCAGGCCGGCCCGTACGGCGGCGGCGTGGGTGGCGTGCGAGGTGGCGCCCCAGCCGGGCGGCAGGTCCCGTATCCCGGCGCCCGACAGGACGGCGCGCAGCACCGCCGCCCGCGCCCCCGGCTGGACGCGGAAGGTGTCCGGCAGGGCGCGGCAGGCGAGCACCACCTGATTGTCCAGGAAGGGGGCGTGCAGGCGCTGGTTGCGTACCTCCACGGCCTGTTCGAAGACGCGGTGGTCGGCGGCGTGCCGGGCCAGCGCGGCGCGGGCCCGGCGTTCGCCCGGCCGTCCGGCGGCCGGGGAGCGGGTCGCCGCGTCGCCGAGCCGAACCGATACTTCAGCCAGTGCCTCGCCCGTCAGCCACCGGGCCGCGGGCCCCGGACGGCACCAGGAGAGCGCGGCCAGCGAGGCGTCCACCGCCCCGCCGCCCGTGGGCTCGTCGGTGAACCGGCGCTCCAACAAGAGGCCGGCCGCGTCCGCGATGCCGGTCCCGTACGGCGTACGGGCCAGTCGGCGCGCGGCCCGGTAGACGGTGAAGGGCACCCGCAGGGAGTGCGCGCCCGGGCCGTCCGCCCTGGCCAGCGCGGTGACCGGGCGCAGGATGTAGCGCCGGCGCCGGTCCATGAGCAGGTCGGCCAGGCGCGCCGGGTGGGCGTCCAGCACCTGGCGCGCGCCGTGTCCCACAAGGTGGTCCGCGCTGCCCGCCAGCAGGCGTCTGCGGTGGCGTCCGGCCATGACGAGCGCGGGCCCCGGCTCGTCCGTCAGCGGCCCGGACTCCAGGTCCGCGTACGGCAGCGCCTCCTCGCCCGCTGCGACGACGACGTGGTGCAGGCGCGGGTTGGCGGCGATACTGCGGGCGCGCTCCAACTCGGCCTCGCGGTAGGTCCGGCACCCGTTGGTGGCGCGGTCGCTGAAGGTGACGGCGAGCAGGCGCTCGCCCTGCCCGTTGAGCGTGCCGGGGACGCCGGGCAGCCCGGCGGCCAGGAGAGCCAGGGTGCCCGAGGCGCTCCCCCCGGACAGGTCGGCGCCGACACCGGGGGCGGGGCCGCCGCGCGCGGCCCGTCGCTCGGCGGGGCCCATGCCCGGTACGGGGCCGGGGTCCAGGCCGGCCGGCCCCTCGGGGACGGGGGCGTGCCGCGGTCCGGCCAGACGGGTCCGTACGGCTTCCACGAGGGCTTCCCGGACGCCGTCCACGGCCTGCTCGGGCGCGAGCTGGGGCGCCGCGACGGCCAGCGAGGCGGTCGGCTCATAGGAGGTGATGTCGCAGGTCCCGCCACGCAGTACGAGGGCGTGGCCGGGCGGTACGCGCCGCACTCCCTCGTACGGGGTCCCGGCGCCCAGCGCCTCGGGCACGTCCGGGCAGGCCAGCAGGGCGGCCAGGTGGCCGACGTCGAGTCCGGCCTCTATGAGGTCGGCGAGCGGGAGGGCGGCGGTGGCGTAGGCGGTGCCGCCGGCCCAGGGGGTGTGGAAGACGGGCCGGGCGCCCGCCAGATCACCGGTGACCGTCAGGCGCCGGCCGATCTGGACGACGGCGGTGTAGCTGCCGGGCCAGGCGGTGAGGTGGCGCAGGGCTCCGCCGCGGGCCGCGAAGAGGCCGACGCGCAGTTGGTCGTCGGTGGCGCCGCAGACACCGAAGACGGCGAGCCTGGTCCCGGCGTCGGCCTGGACGGTCCGTACTTCGTCGGGGCGCCAGTCACCGACCGCCCATAAGGGATCCGGGTCCCCCCAGAGGAGTTGAGCGCCTACGGGCAGGACCGTGCGGCCCTCCTCGGTGGGGGCCGGGCCCGTGGCGGTACTGCTCCACCCCACCAACCAGCGCATCGTCCGCCTCCACCCCATTCGCGGTCCGCCAGGGCGGACCGCCGCCCCGTACAGCGGATTGCCAAGCCGTTGTGCGGACCATGCTGCCATGGAGCGGGCGCGCGGGAGGCGTGCCGTTGACGCCAAGAGGCCGTGGCGCGGGGGTGGTTCGGGCCGGGGTGGTGCGGGGTGGCGCGGGGCCGGAGGGGCGGTGGGGTTGGAGAGCGCCCGGCGTGGAGATCGCGGACCGGCTCGGACATCGCCGGTCCGAAGTGGGAGCAGACGATCCGGGATGGACGCGCCCACGATCCGGGATGGGCACAGACGATCCGGGATGGGCACAGCGGGTAGACCGGGATGAGCCCAGACGATCCGGTGCGAGGGCGGCTGGAGCCAGTGCGGGGGCGCTTCGGGCCGGCGCAGGGGTTTTCGGGCCGGTGCAGGAGTGCTTCGGGCCGGGGTGAGAGGGTTCGGGCCGGGGCCCATGGGGCAGCAGACCGCAGCGACGGGAACGTATCGAGCGATGCTTTTCAGCCAAAATCCGTTGGCCGACGCGGTATTGACACGGCGGATGCGGCCGACGTACGGCCGACTCGCCGCCCACGGCCCAAGTCAGCACCCGGTCGGCACACCGCAGGCGTCTGCCGCACGGTGCGTCTCGTCCTGCGCCCCGCCCGGCGCCTCGCCCTGCGCTCGGCCCCACCCCGTACTGCCGTCCCCGACCCGTAGCGGCCGGCCCCGATCCGTACGAACCCTGCCGCGCCGCTAGAGCACCGTGCCACGACGTACGCACCGTGCCGCCCGTACGATCCGTGCCCTCCGCTCCGTCCGCCCCGTCCTCCGCCTTCCCGGCCGCCACCGCTCGTTGCCCGATGACGTTCGACGACGTTCGACGACCGTTCCCATCAGCCGCCGGTCCGGCCCCGGCTCGTACCCCGTCCGAAGCACCACCCGGCACAGCAACACCAGGCGCAACGCCAACCGCCGACGGGACCGCGGCGCGACGCGGTCCGGCCCCCTGCGGCGCAATGCGCCACGATTCGCCATGACTCCCCACGAGGCACGACGACATGGCGACACGACGAGGCGCCACGTCGGCCGGCCGGTGCGACAGTCCGGGAGGCGGGACTCGCCCCCCGGACCGGACCGCCACCCGCGGGGAATGAGGTGGCGGTGTCCCCCAGCCCACTGGATCCAGTGCAGCGGGCCGACCCACGCAGAACCCATGGAAGCGCTCCCGCACACGGACAGGCAGCGCGCACACACGGGCGCACGGCAACACGTACCCGGAGCACATGCCAACCCCCGCACCCCTGTTTGGACTTGAATCTCGCCATACGGGACATTGGCCCTTAACGGTCGGGATTCGGCGAACTACTCTGGGTGGACGCATGCCCCGGGGTACCGGGGCGGCTGTCGGTGTGTCGAGGGGTGCGCATGTCCAGGGATATACGCGGGCCGAATGAAAAGCTCGGCACCGTACTCGCCCTCGCGGGAATCAGCAACGCCGGACTCGCCCGACGGGTCAACGACCTGGGGGCACAGCGCGGCCTGACGCTTCGGTACGACAAGACGTCGGTCGCCCGGTGGGTGTCCAAGGGCATGGTGCCCCAGGGAGCCGCGCCCCATCTGATCGCCGCCGCGATCGCCGGCAAGCTCGGCCGTCCGGTGCCGCTCCACGAGATCGGGCTGGCCGACGCCGACCCGGCACCCGAGGTCGGCCTGGCCTTCCCGCGCGACGTGGGCGCCGCCGTACGGTCGGCGACGGAGCTCTACCGGCTGGATCTGGCCGGACGGCGGGCCGGCGGCGGGGGCATCTGGCAGAGCCTGGCCGGTTCCTTCTCTGTGAGCGCGTACGCCACGCCCGCTTCGAGATGGCTCATATCCCCGGCCGACAGCTCTGTGGCACGCGAGGCCCCTCAGGTGCGGGATCTGAGGGACAGAAACGGCTCTGCGGGCCCGTCCGGCGCATCAGGAGCCTCGGGCGCTTCGGGCTCGTCCGGCGGCTCCGGCGCTTCGGGCATTTCGGATGGTTCCGGCGGCTCCGGCGGCTCCGGCGGTGCCGGTGGTTCCGGCGCTTCAGGCCCTTCGGGCAGCGACCCGGTTCCTCTGCGCGTCGGCCACAGCGACGTCTCCAAACTGCGGGAGGCGGCGGAGGACGCGCGCCGCTGGGACTCCAAGTACGGCGGCGGAGACTGGCGTTCTTCGATGGTGCCCGAGTGCCTGCGCGTGGACGCGGCTCCGTTACTCCTCGCCTCGTACAGCGACGAAGTGGGGCGCGCGCTGTTCGGGGCGACCTCCGAGCTGACCAGACTCGCGGGGTGGATGGCCTTCGACACGGGGCAGCAGGAGGCCGCGCAGCGGTACTACATCCAGGCGCTGCGGCTCGCACGGGCCGCGGCCGATGTACCGCTGGGGGGATATGTCCTGGCCTCGATGTCACTACAGGCGACGTACCGGGGTTTCGCCGACGAAGGGGTGGACCTGGCACAGGCCGCGCTGGAGCGCAACCGGGGGCTGGCGACGGCCCGCACGATGAGCTTCTTCCGGCTGGTGGAGGCGCGGGCACAGGCCAAGGCCGGGGAGTCGCGCGCCTGCGAGGTCGCACTGAAGGCCGCCGAGGGCTGGCTGGAGCGCTCGCGCGAGGGCGACCCCGACCCCTCCTGGCTGGACTTCTACTCGTACGAGCGCTTCGCGGCCGACGCCGCCGAGTGCTACCGGGACCTGCGGCTGCCCCGTCAGGTGCGGCGCTTCACCGAACAGGCGCTCTCCCGGCCGACCGAGGAATTCGTCCGCTCTCATGGGCTGCGGCTGGTGGTGTCGGCGGTGGCGGAGCTGGAGTCGGGCAATCTGGACGCGGCCTGCGCGGCGGGGACGCGGGCGGTGGAGGTGGCGGGGCGGATCTCCTCGGCGCGTACGACCGAGTACGTACGCGATCTGCTGCACCGGCTGGAGCCGTACGGGGACGAGCCCCGGGTCGTGGAGCTGCGCGAGCGGGCCCGGCCGCTGCTCGTCGCACCCGCTTAGCCGATCGGCCGCCCAGCCGTGGGGGAAGCCTGGCGTACGGACCGCGTACGGACAAGGCATGGCGCACAGGCACACAGCGCACAGGTACACGGCGACGGACGTACCCCGGCGAACAGCGCACACGGCGCCGCGCCCAGCACGACGACCGTGACGGCCGTGACGACATGGCACCACCGCGCCCCCGACATCGCACCACCGGTGCCGCCATCGGCAAGATCGCGTCACCGACAGCACGATCACGTCACCGACAGCGCGATCACGCCGCCGAGGCGCGATGATGCCGCCGAGGCGCGATGATGCCGTCGTCAGCCGCGTTGTCAGTGCTCCCCGTCATGATGGGGAGGTCGGACGCCGGACGACCGCTCGGGTTGGGGAGGGACAGTGGCCGTATACGACAGCGACGTGCTGGTGATCGGTGCCGGCATCGTCGGGCTCTCCACCGCATGGGCGATCACGCGTGCCGCGCCCGGGACACGCGTGGTGGTGCTGGAGAAGGAAGCCGGCCCGGCCCGCCACCAGACGGGCCGCAACAGCGGAGTGATCCACAGCGGCATCTACTACCCGCCCGGCTCCCTCAAGGCCCGCTACGCGCTCCAAGGCTCGGCGGAGATGCTGAGATTCTGCGCGCAGCACGGCATTCCGCACGAACGGACGGGCAAGCTCATCGTCGCCACCGAGCACGCCGAGCTGCCGCGGCTGCACGCCCTGGTCCAGCGCGGGCGGGAGCACGGCATTCCCGTGCGCGAACTGGGCCCGGCCCAGCTCGCCGCGTACGAACCAGAGGTCAGCGGCCTGGCCGCGATCCATGTAGGGACGACCGGTGTGTGCGACTTCGGCGCGGTCGCCCGCCGGTTCGCCCAGCTCGCGACGGACGCGGGCGCCCGCATCGCGTACGGCGCGCAGGTGCGCGTGATCAGCCGCCGCGCGGGCCGGATCGCGGTCCGTACGGCCGCCGGCCAGGTCTTCCGCGCCCGCGCGCTGGTGAACTGCGCCGGGCTGCACAGCGACCACGTCGCCCGGCTGGCGGGCGACGCGCCGGGCATGCGGATCGTCCCCTTCCGCGGTGAGTACTTCACCCTCGCCCCGGCCCGCGCCTCCCTGGTCCGTGGCCTGGTCTACCCCGTCCCCGACCCGGCCTTCCCGTTCCTGGGCGTCCATCTCACCCGTGGCATCGAGGGCGGGGTGCACATCGGCCCGAACGCCGTCCCTGCCCTGGCCAAGGAGGGCTACGACTGGCGTACGGTACGGGCCACCGAACTGGCCGGCACGCTCACGTACCCCGGGGCGTGGCACATAGCCCGCCGCCACTGGCGCTACGGCGCCGGCGAGCTGCGCCGCTCCCTGTCCCGGCGGGCCTTCACCGACGCCGTACGCCGCCTGCTGCCCGCCGTCCGCGAACGGGACCTGCTCCCGGCCCCGGCCGGCGTACGGGCCCAGGCCGTCCTGCCCGACGGCACTCTCGCCGACGACTTCCTCTTCGCCCGCTCCCCGGGCGTCGTCCACGTCCTGAACGCCCCGTCCCCCGCTGCGACGGCCTCTCTGCCCATCGGCCGCGAGATCGCCCGCCAGGCCCTGGCGTCCGTCCCCCCGGGCCCCTGACCGCCCGTACGAGCCGACCACGTACCCAGCGCCCGTACGAGCCGACCACGTACCCAGCGCCCGTACGAACCGAGCCACGCACCCAGCGCCCATAGGAACCGAGCCACGCCCACCCAGCGCCCGTACCTGACCGATCACCCGCACCCGACGCCGTACGACCCGATCACCCGCACCCGCCCCGCTGCACCCCACCCTCCCTCGTACGACTCCGTCCTTCCGCCCCGGCCGTAGAATCGACCCACTGTGTCCGAGAACTCCGCCACCCCCGCCGAACCCGCCGCCTCCACGGGCGCCACTGCACGCACCGCGCCCACCGCGCCCACCGAGCCCGCGGAGTCCGCCGGACCGGCCGAATCCGCCGCCCGCGGGCCCCGGCCCGAGCCGATGTTCCCCGACGGCACGGGCCCCGCGGCCGACCCCGCCGGCTCCCACCACGAGCGCCGGATCCGCTCCTTCCAGCCCCGCCGCAGCCGCGTCTCGCCCGGTCAGGCCGCCGCGATCCGGCGCCGTTGGTCCGAGTGGGGCCTGGACATCGACGGCCTGTCCCGGATCGACCTGGGCAAGCTCTTCGACGGCCGGCCCGTCGTCCTTGAGATCGGCTTCGGCATGGGCGAGGCGACGGCGCAGATGGCCGCCGACGACCCCGACACCGGCATCCTGGCCTGCGACGTCCACACCCCCGGTCAGGGCAATCTGCTCGGCCTGGCGGAGCGGAACGGCCTGTCCAACATCCGGGTGGCCAATGGTGACGCGATCATCCTCCTGCGCGAGATGCTCGCCCCCGGCTCACTCGCCGGTCTGCGCGTCTTCTTCCCCGACCCGTGGCCGAAGAAGCGGCACCACAAGCGCCGGCTGATCCAGCCCGACTTCATCTCCCTCGCGTCCACCCGGCTCGCCCCCGGCGCCCTGGTCCACTGCGCGACCGACTGGGAACCGTACGCCGAGCAGATGCTGGAGGTCCTCTCCGCCGAGCCGACCCTGGAGAACCTCTACCCCGACTACGCCCCACGGCCGGATTTCCGGCCTCTGACCAAGTTCGAGGGACAGGGACTGGACAAGGGACATGTGGTCCACGACCTCCTCTTCCGCCGCCGCCCCGCATAGTCCGCCTGCGCGTGGTTAGGGTCGGTAGGTGCACCCGCCTCCGCCGCCCTCGCATCCGCCGATACCGGCCCACCCGCCGCTGCCGGCGTACGCGCCGAGCCCAGGCACCCCCGCCGCTGCCTCGCCCACCTCACCGGCGCGGTACCACTACAAGCCGCGCCGGCCCCCTCTGTGGCACAGCAGAACGGCCCGGGCAATCGGACTGATCTCCCTGCTCTCCCTCTGCGGCGTGATCATCCTCGCGATGGTCCGCCAGCAGACAGGCACCGAGGGCTTCCTCGTCGGCCTGGGCCTCGCGGTCTTCCCCGTCCCCGTCCTCCTGGCCGCCTTCTGCTGGCTGGACCGCCTGGAGCCGGAGCCCTGGCGCAACCTCGCGTTCGCCTTCGCCTGGGGCGCCTGCGCCGCCACGCTGGTGGCCATCCTCGCCAACAGCTTCGCCACGAACTGGCTGGCCACCAACCTGTCCACGCTCTCGCCACGCGACGCGGAAACCTGGGGCGCCACCGTCATCGCCCCGGTCGTCGAGGAATCGGTGAAAGCCGCCGCGGTCCTCCTCCTCTTCCTCTTCCGCCGCCGCGACTTCGACGGCATCACGGACGGCATCGTCATCGCCGGCATCACCGCCACCGGCTTCGCCTTCACCGAGAACGTTCTCTACATCGGCAACGCCTTCGGACAGGACCAGTCCCTGGGCCACACCGGCCTGGACTCCCTGACCGCCGGCACCTTCTTCGTACGCGTGATCATGTCCCCCTTCGCGCACCCCCTCTTCACGATCCTCACCGGCCTGGCCTTCGGCATAGCCGCCACCCGCTACCCCGCCCGCCGCCCGCTACGGCTGGCCCTGCCCTTCCTCGGCCTGCTGACCGCCGTCCTCCTGCACTCCATCTGGAACGGCGCCTCCAACCTCGGCGACTTCGGCTTCCTGACCGTCTACGGCCTGATCATGGTCCCGGTCTTCGCGGCCCTGACCTGGCTGGCCATCTGGACCCGCCACCGCGAACTCCTCTCCCTGCGCACCTACCTCCTCCCGTACGTGGCCACCGGCTGGCTCCTCCCCCACGAACCCCTCGCCCTGTCCTCCCTCAAAACCCGCGCCCGAGCCCGCGACATCGCCCGCCACACCCACGGCCCCGCCGCCGCCCGCGCCGTCACCGAGTACGCCGCCCTGGCCACCTCCCTAGCCTTCCTCCGCCGCCGAGCCCACCGCACCGGCCCCACCCCCGACTTCCCCACCCGCGAACAATCCCTCCTCCACCACCTCTGGCACCACAAACCCCCAACTCACCCCGCCTTCCTCCACGCCTCCTTCCCGACGTGGCCGCACTGTCCGCCGGCACCTCAGGTCCCACCACCGGGCACATCCGAACGGCACGATCGGTGACGAGACCGCTCGCAGAGAAGTGATGCCACCCCTTTGTTCGGGCCAAATAATTCGAAAGCCATGACGCCCTTAAAAGGGAGCCATGGACCGCCCATTCGAAAGATGCAGGTGACGCCACAAAAAGGACCGGACGGTATGCGAGAAGGGCCTTCTCCACGATCGGCCTTTCACGTACGTTGAGTACATCCCACGGCTGTCAAGGAGAATGATGACCACATCGACCCGTCTCAGATCACTGGAACTCTGCGCAGGTGCCGGAGGTCTGGCCCTCGGACTGGAGAACGCCGGCTTCACACCGTCCCTCCTGGTCGAAACGGACGGGCAATCCCTTGAGACGCTGAAGGCCAACAGGCCGAACTGGCCGCTGCTCCAGGAGGACCTGAGCACATTCGACCCGGCCCAGCACCCTGAAGCCTTCGATGTCGATCTCCTGTCCGCAGGCACTCCGAGGGTCAAGTCTGTGGCCACGATCAACCGCCCGGAGGACGAAGCCGAACGCAAGCTGGTCACAGCAGCGCTCTATCTGGTGGGAGCCGTCGGGCCCAAGGCAGTAATCATCGAGAACGTCCCAGGGCTCGTCGACGGGGCAGACTTCGCCGACGTACGTGCGGAGATCCGAGCCGAGCTGGAGCACCTTGGATACCGCCTGTTCGCAAAGGTACTGAACGCCATGCATTACGGCGTACCCCAGGACCGCAAACACGGATTCTTCGTCGCCCTGAAAGAGCCTTTTGCTGGTGCCTTCACCTGGCCGGAACCCCTTCCCGGCCCGGCACCGACCGTCGGTGATGCGCTTCACGCCTCCATGGCGGAACAGGGATGGCCTCACGCACACACATGGGCGGCGCACGCTCAGCGTGTCGCCCCGACTCTGGTCGGCGGTTCGGACAAGCGCGGCGGCGCCGATCTCGGCCCCGCCAGGGCGAAGAAGATCTGGCAGGAGATGGGCATCAACGGCGGCACCGTCGCCGACTCGTTGCCGGGACCGGACACCCCCTGGGACCCGACCGGAGATCGCAAGAACCTGCCCGCCCTGACTGTTCCGCAGACTGCGCTGCTGCAGGGCTTCCCTTCGGACTGGGTGATCACCGGGTTGAAGACCCGTAGCTATCGGCAGGTGGGGCAGGCCGTGCCCCGCCGCTCGCCCAGGCTCTCGGGCGGCGCATATTCGCAGCCCTCGCCCCTTCCTCGTAGGGCTCGTGCTGAACACGCCCTTCGCCGACTAAGATCTAGCCCATGAGCGCCTCCCGCAACCCCCGCACCATCAACGTAGTTGATCTATTTTCGGGTTGCGGGGGCTTCACGCAGGGCTTCCACGAGTTCCGCCCCCTCGGTGTCACCGAGCCCGTCTTCCGTACGGCTGCGGCAGTCGAGCACGACATTGCCGCAGCCTCCACGTATGCACTCAACTTCGCCGACGAGGCCGGTGGGGTGGAACACATCCATGCCGGGGACATCGAGGACTGGGAGCCGGATTCCAAGGAGGTCCAGGCCGAGGTGATCCTCGGAGGGCCGCCCTGTCAGGGCTTCTCGGGTCTCGGCAAGGAAGATGAGAACGATCCCCGCAACAAGTTGTGGCGTGAGTACACACGCATCGTGAACGCCATCAAGCCGAAGCTCTTCATCGTCGAGAACGTCGACCGCTTCCTCCGCTCCCCGGAATTCGCCTTGCTGCACGCGGCGACCGAGAAACCGGACGGCGAACTGCGCGATTACGTCCTGGCCCAGCATTCGGTTCTGAACTCCGCCGACTACGGCGTGCCGCAGGCCCGTCGCCGCGCGATAGTTGTCGCCGTGCGTCGAGACCTGAAGCATTTGGCGAACATGCAGTATCCGAAACCGACCCACGCCAAGAACGGCCTGGAATTCCTTCCCGGTTCCGAACAGCAATCGTGGGTAGGGGTGGGCCCGTCAGTTTTCGCCCACACTCCCGAGGAAACGCTTACCACCGAACTTCCCGAGGGCAAGTGTGACCCGCTGGGAGTCACGCTCCCCGGCGCCTTCAAGACCACGGATCTACATTTCGGAAGAAATCCGACCCCCCTCTCCAAGAGGCGTTACGAAGCCATCCCTGAAGGCGGAAACCGGCACGATCTGCCGCCGGCGCTGTCCACCGAGAAGTGGTTGGCTCATAAAACAGGTTCCCACGACGTCATGGGGCGCCTGTACTGGGACCGACCATCGGTCACCATCCGAACCGAGTTCTACAAGCCGGAAAAGGGACGTTACCTCCATCCGCGCGCCCACCGCCCCATCACACATTACGAAGCAGCTCTGATCCAAGGGTTTCCCAAGGATTTCAAGTGGAGCGGCAGTAAAATTCAGATCGGGCGGCAGATCGGCAACGCCGTACCGGTCGGGCTCTCAAAAGCTCTGGCCGGAATGGTTTACGAAGCGCTCAGGTCCTGATTTCCACCTCCTCTTCATCACTCTCGCCCAACTCCCTGCCACGCACCGGGGCAGTCGCGAAGAGGTTCGCGAACCACTCGGTGAGCTTCTCCACCGAGTGGTTCGGAGCTTTTCCGTCGGCCGGCCCCCGCGGCAGGCCACCGGGGCTCCACAGCAGGTCGGACTCAACAGCATCGATCCATGCACGCACGGCTTCGTGGTCACGTGGTTCGTCGGCAGCCAGCGCCTCGTACACCAACGTGCTCCCCGCCGCACCCGCCGCCTTGACGAGGCCGTTCACATCTCGTCCTGTGCGCACGACTTCTGTCTCCAGAAGACGCACCAGAGCTTGGGCGGACGGTCGGTGATGGTTCATGTCCAGTCGAAGCGCAGTGTTGAGGACGTCTTGGTTCCCACACGCCACGACAACCGGCGCATACTCGTCGCCGTCGCGGAAAAGTTCGGCGGCCCACCAGAGCCGGGAAAAAGCCTGGATGTCCCAACGTCCGCTGAAGCGCGCCGCCTGACCGACGACCGTGCGACCGCCCTGCGACTTCTTGCCCCAGCGCCATCGGACGTAGTCGGGACCGACGCGCAGGGCGATGAAGTTCCATAGGGCCGAATCCGCGGCCTCTGCCCTGAAAAGACGCACCGTGGAGTGCAGTCGAGGAGCCAGCCATGCGTCGGACGCCGTCGGGCGCTCCCCTTCGAAGCGTTCCAGCACCTCGTCGAGGAGGGCACGCAGTTCCTCCACCTTCCACCGCGGCGACTCGTCGAATGCATCCACGGAGCCGTTGATCAGTGCCGCCTGGGGCAGTGGTGCCCCTCTCACCACGCTCGGCGTCAACACCTTGCTGACCACGGAGTCCGGCAGTCTCCCCAGTCTCTCGGGCACTTCCGGCCTGCTCCTTGTCACACGCTCTCCTTCTTGTTCGCCAGGCGCCGCAGGTCGCGCAGAGCCGTCGAGACCTTACGCGGTTTGCGTGAATGGACCCCGGCTCCGTGCATCAGCCGGCGCTGCAGGTCACCGCCGTTCTCCCCCTCTGCGCGCCCCTGGACCAACTCGGCCAGCGCATCCTCCGGGGAATGAGTGGGGTAGAGGTCCGGGATCATTCTCCGTAGTACATCTTCATGCCAACCACCAGGCCACTGGGGTTCACCGTCCACCACGTCACAGGCGTACACCGCCATGTTGAACATGGCGGTCCAAACTTCGGCCGCCACCTGCGCGGCCATCACCTCGCGCACCAGCTTCTGCTCGGCGGACGACGCGTTCTCCAATACGCCGCGCAGCCCGTCCACCGAGGAATTGAGATAGAGCACAGGCTCGCCGGCCTCCGTGTCGATCAACCAGGGATCGTCACGGTATTCCTTCAAATGATCGTTGGACGGGTCGGTGAAGTCGATCCACCGCATCTTGATCGAACGCTCAGGGGTAGGTCGCTTGGTCTCAAAATCCACGCTCCAGGTCGGTGCCGTGCCCACCAGTCGTCCTTCGACACCGTCCACCGTGGCAACGATGCGAGCTGTGATCCGGCTACGCACGATGTGCTCGTCACGGGCCAGTTCGACCTCCCCCTGCCATCGGCCCGGCCCGTCCTGGCGTAGCGGGAACGCCTGGGAGACGTTGGTGCGTTGGTTGCTCACGACCACCAGACACTGTGGGGACCTCCACGGGCCGGCGGAGATTTCGTCGCCGTCGGCGGTCACTGAAACCTTCAACCGTAGTTCGCTCCAGCGCTGATGGGTCTCGTTGAGATCCTGCGCGGCAACGATCTGGTCACGGTCGCCGATCCTTCCCAGATCCACCGGCACGTTGTCCACGAACAACCGATCGACCTGCAGATCGACGTCGCCGCTGAGAACACGGTAGGGGTAGGCCGTCTTCATGCCGACTCCTCCTTCGAGCGCCGTATCTCGACCATGACCTGCGCCATCGTCGCCTCCACCGGGTGGCTCGACACCTCCGTCGTGCCACGGAACTTGCCTTGTACGGCTCCGTCACGGAACACGAGATTTCCGTGCGGCGTCAATTCGCAGTTCTCCAACGGTTCCATCTCGCACCATTCGACACTCAGCGGTGCCGACGAGCGCGTGACGAATTTGGGCACCGGTGTGAGCACCCACGGCTCGTCCCGCTTGGGCAACTTCACCGTGACGGTCACGCTCCAGGCTCCCGTTCCGTCCACCGTTCCCTCGATGGCCTTCACCGTCGGGAACCCTTGGAGACGGGCAACTCTTGGTGGGTCCAGGCGCAGCAATTCCCGCAGTGCTTCCGGGCCCTCCTCCGGGGACTCGTCATCCTCCCGTGCGCGCAGCAGCTCGCGGACCTTCTGCTCTGCCGCCTTCTTGAATTCGAGGATCTTTTGTCGGGCTCCACGTTCATACGTGGCCGTCAGGTCCTCGGTCCCCTCCCAGTCGTTGTGGTCCGGAGGTTCCGCGGTGCGCAACATCTGCTCGGCCGCCTCTGCCTCCCGCGTGTGACGGCGGGTTGCCGCGCCGGCGAGGAGCACCGCCTGGAACGGGCGGTGTCCGAGTGGAAGATCACCGACGCGCTTGTACTTCACCACCATCCGCGTCGCTCGCATGTATGCGATTTGATCCGGGTTCTCGTCCTCGTCACCGGCGGGAGTGAGAAGAAGAACTGCCTCGTGCGTGCCCGGGTTCCCCGTCTCCACGTCGTCTTTCCGCCGCCGCAGTTCGAGCGGCACGGACGCCTGCAACACCTGGTGACGCTCGGTCAGTTCCTCCACCGTCTCACCGTCGAGAAACGCCTGGACAGCTCGGGAACGGGAAGGTTCCTGTTCGTGCGGATCAATGACCTTTTCGGCCTTCACCGACGCTCCGTTCCGGAAAGCCGCCACCGACACCTGCAGCTTCGGGCTCTCGTCCCTGCCACCGACCATCGATGCCCAGAAATTGCGTGAAAGGCTTTTCACCAGGCGCTCGTACATGTCCTCGACGTCCTCGGTCTCCCCGGACCCGTCGTACGCCCCCACCACCAGGAATGATGTACCCGGCATCGCATCGACACGTTTCAAGTGGAGGCGTTCGGCCGACTCCTGGTCACCCCACCACGACTGAGCGGTGTTCTGCCGCTTGGGATCGGCCACGCCGAACCAACCGGGCCCCGCGTAGTCTCTTCCGTCGAGCTGGTGCCACGGAAGCTCCAGCCGGCCGGCCATACGGCGCTCCGTACGCCCGTCCTGAGGTTCCGAGAGCGTGCTGTTCACCAGGACCAGGCCGAAGCGGCTGGCGGCCCAGAGTGCAGCCTTGCCGAGCCCGTACGACCCGCCCTGCGTACCCGACTTACCGCTGTCCAACGTGCGCCGCACCACCCGGGCGAAGCGTCCGTCCTCGTACTCCGGGCCGGTCAACCCGGTCGCGTTGTAGTCGTCCACCCGCAGTAGGACGAGGCGCTGCGTGCGTTCCAGCTCTTGGAGGCCGTCCCGCAGTACCCGACCTACCTTCTGCCGGGGGTCGGCGGCGGCCAGAATGTGCTTTTCGATGGCGTCCCAACCCAAAGCCTCCATGAAGTCACGCAGATGGGTACCCGTGAGTTCGTGCAGCACGTACCGAGCGACGACCGGCGAGTCTTCGGACAAACGCTCGTCAAGGCTGTTCTGCGTGGCCTCCCGCGCAAGCACGTCGAGGCTCGCCGCGAAGGCGAAGTTGGCCGCGTTGCCGCCTTCTCGACCACCGTCCTCCGGCGCGGCACGGAAGATCCACCTCAGCTCGTCCCGTCGAGACGCAGGCACCCTGCGGTTCACCGCGTCGTCCACGGAGACGCCCAGGGCATCTGCGATGGCCGCGATCTTCTCATAGCGAGGTTCCGAACGGCCGTTCACCCAACCGTTCACGGCCGCCCCCGTGACCCCGGTCAGATCCGCGAGCTCCTTCTGACTCATACCCCTCAGCGTCAGCATTCTTGTGAGCCAAGCTCCGAATGTGGCCGCCATGTCAGTTCCCCTTCCCCTCGGATGCCACTTAATTTAGCTGATCAACTTTACTTTTGTTGTCGAGAAACGGACAAAAACCGCATTTTGCTAGCTTGTCTCTCCTGATTGCTGAACGGGATCGTATCAGCAGGGGCCCTTCACGAGGCGACTGCGCCCGCTCGTACGTTCGCCTACTCCCTTGCAGGAGTGACGGCGCAGGCGCCATGATGACGTGCCGGTTGCTGGCATGGACGAATCGGAGGACATCCGCATGGGCGACACGCTCGAAGTCACGGTCGAGCTGGACCGACGTGACACCAACTCGATCCGCATCCTGAACGAGAAGGGGGTGGTACTGGTGGAGGGCGAGATGGGAGACCCGTCCTACGACCTGCGCAGCTTCAAGGTGGCGGTGCGGCACCTGGAGAACTGAACCCCGCCCCGACGATCGCCGCACGCCCATGCGGGCGGCGGCGCCGACCAGCACTCGACGCCGCCGTCCGCACTTTCGTGCGCGGGTCGCCGTCCGACACGACGCGCTTACGTCTACGCAGCCGCGCGACCGTTATGCCTGTTTTGCAGGTAAATGTCGATAAATTCCTTCGACTGGAGCAAGGGCTGAACCTCGCATTTCGGTCAGAGGTCTGGGGTCGAACACTTGAGCGTGCCGAGCGTGAAGCCACCCACACTCTTCCCGTGGACGCCATCGGGCACCTCGCCCCTGTCCCGATGGGCGATGCTTTTCATATGACGCATACCCCCATGTCGCCGTCCTCTCCCGAGGTGTCCGACCGCATGAGTCGTCAGCCCAGGAAGGACACCAAGCCGGAACTTGTCCTTCGACGTCTGCTGCACAGGGCCGGGCTCAGGTATCGGTTGCAACGCCGGGTGCCCGGTATGTCCCGCCGTACGATCGATATCGCCTTTCCGGGGCCGCAGGTCGCCGTCTTCCTTGACGGCTGTTTCTGGCACGGCTGCCCCGAGCACGCCACGAGTCCCAAGGCCAATGCCCGGTGGTGGCGCGAAAAACTCGACGGCAACATGGCTCGCGACATCGAGACGACGGCCCACCTTCAGGCTGCCGGTTGGACCGTTCTGCGCTGCTGGGAGCACGAGCCGCCCGAGACGGTGGCCAGACAGGTCGCGGAGGTCGTGCGCGCGCACAAGGGGAATCACGATCAGCCGATGGGCGGTCCTGAATCATCGGCTTCCGAGTGACCTCAGGGCTTCATCGGTCGGGCGTAGGCTCGGGGGAGTTATCCGTTCATGGGAGGTTTTGGTTATGGCCAGGGTTCCGGCGGCGGTTGTGGCTGCGGGTGGGCTTGTAGGTGGGTACGGCGTGGCTCGGTGGAGTAAGAAGAGGCCGTTGGGTGGGGTGGCTTTGGCTGCTGCTGGGGTTGTGGCGGCTCGGGAGTGGGAGAGGAAGGCTGGGAAGAAGGCTGCTGCTGCGTTGAGTGGGGTTTATGTGGCGGCGTTTGCCGGGTCGCATCCGTTGGCGAAGAAGGTGGGGGCCTGGCCGTCGGTGTTTGCGGTGGCGGGGGTTGTGGGGGCGGCGTCGTGGGCGGTGGCCGACCGGCGTAGGTAGTTCGGACAGTCGGCGACGGCGCCGGGGCGGTCGCGTACGGGTGTGCGCGACCGCCCTTTCGTGTGCCTGGTGGCGAGGCGGGTGGGTGGGTTAGGCGGAAGCGTTGGTGAGGAGGGTGAGTTCTTCCGGGGTGAGGTGGAGGTTGGGGGCGGCCAGGAGGGCGGGGAGTTGGGAGACCGTGCGGGCGCTGGCGATGGGGGCGGCGACGGTGGGGCGGGTGAGGAGCCAGGCCAGGGCTACGGTGGGGATCTCGGTGTGGTGGGCGGCGGCCACCTCGTCGAGGGCGGTGAGGATCTTGCGGCCTCGCGGAGTGGACAGGTATGCGCCGGCCTTGGTGGAGCGGGCGCTGTCGATGGTGGTGCCAGGGCGGTATTTGCCGGTCAGGAAGCCTGAGGCGAGCGCGTAGTACGGGATCGCCGACAGGCCGTGGCGGGCTACGACGTCGGCCAGTTCACCCTCGTATGTTTCACGGGAAACCAAGTTGTAGTGGGGCTGGACGGCCACATAGCGGGCCATGTTCTCGCGGGTGGAGAAGGTGAGGGCTTCTTCCAGGCGCTGCGGTGAGATGTTGGAGGCGGCGATTTCGCGGACCTTGCCGGCCCGGACCAGTTCGTCGAGGGCTCCGAGGAACTCCTCGACCGGGAGCGATTCGTCGTCGTAGTGGGTGTAGTAGAGGTCGATGTAGTCCGTGCGCAGGCGGGTCAGGGAACCGTCGACCGCGCGCTTGATCGTGTCGGGGGACAGGCCCTTGAGGTCCGGGTGCGCGCCGACCTTCGTGGCGATGACGACGTCGGAGCGGTTGCCGCGCGCGGCGAGCCAGTTGCCGATGACGGTCTCGGACTCGCCTCCCTTGTTGCCGGGCGCCCAGGCCGAGTAGGCGTCGGCGGTGTCGATGAAGTTGCCGCCGCCGGCCACGTACGCGTCCAGGACGGCGAAGGACTCCGCTTCGTCGGCGGTCCACCCGAAGACGTTGCCGCCCAGGCAGAGAGAGGAGACGGACAGGGAACCGAGGGTCTTCTGCGTCGGACTCATGGTCATGCCGTTTCAACGGGAGGGGGGCGAGGGGTGTTCCCGTTCCTCGCGGGGTTGCTGGGGGAGCCGTTCCGGGGGAGGTGGGTCAGGGTGCGGGGGTGGTGGACAAGGGGGTGGCGATGGATTCCAGGGAGCGGCGCTCGGCCCGTACGGCCAGGAAAGCGGCGGTCAGGCCGGCCAGGCACATCAGCGTGGCACCGATGCAGAAGGCCAGGGTGGTGTCGGCGACGACGCCGGACTTGGTGAGTTCGGCGAACAGGAGCGGGCCGCTGATACCGCCCGCCGCCGTACCGACCGCGTAGAAGAAGGCGATCGCCATCGCGCGCGTCTCCATCGGGAAGACCTCGGAGACGGTCAGGTACGCGCTGCTCGCGCCGGTCGAGGCGAAGAAGAGGACGACGCACCAGCAGGCGGTCAGGGTCGTGGCGGAGAGGTGGCCGCCGGCGAACAGCCAGGCGGTGCCGAAGAGGAGGAGGCCGGAGAGGAGATAGGTGCTGGAGATCATGACGCGGCGGCCTACCGTGTCGAAGAGTTTGCCCAGGACGAGCGGGCCGAGGAAGTTCCCGGCGGCCATGACGGCGAAGTAGTAGCCGGTGCCGGACGTCGGGACGTCGAAGAACGTGGTGAGGATGGCGCCGAAGCCGAAGGTGATCGCGTTGTAGAGGAATGCCTGCCCTATGAAGAGGGCGAGTCCCAGGATGGCGCGTCGGCGGTAGGTGGAGAAGACGGTACGGGCGATGTCCAGGAAGCCGATGCTCCGGCGCGGGTGGATGGTGATCTCGCCCTCAGCGGGCGGGAGTTCCTGTCCCTTTTCCGAAGTGACGCGCTCCTCGATCGAGGAGACGAGTTCTTCGGCCTCCTCGCCGCGGCCGTGGATGAAGAGCCAGCGTGGGCTTTCGGGGACATGACGGCGTACGAGGAGGATGACCAGCCCGAGGACGACGCCGAGGGCGAAGGTCAGCCGCCAGCCGACGTTCGCGGCGAAGATGTCGGTGTCCAGCATCAGGATGGACAGCAGCGAGCCACCGATCGCGCCGAGCCAGAAGCTGCCGTTGATGACGAGGTCGACCCGGCCGCGGTACTGGGAGGGGATCAGCTCGTCGATGGCCGAGTTGATGGCCGCGTACTCCCCGCCGATGCCGAAGCCCGTCAGGAAGCGGAAGAGGAAGAACCACCAGGAGGAGAAGGAGATGGCGGTCAGGGCGGTCGCGGTGAGGTAGACCGCGAGGGTGACCAGGAAGAGCTTCTTCCGACCGAAGCGGTCGGTCATCCGGCCGAAGAACAGGGCTCCGAGGCAGGCGCCGGCGACATAGAGCGCCGCGGCGATGCCGGTGACCTGGGCGGAGGTGATGGGCAGGCCGCTGCCGTGCTCGGAGAGGCGGCCGGCGATGTTGCCGACGACCGTGACCTCCAGGCCGTCGAGGATCCAGACGGTGCCGAGGCCGATCACCACCATCCAGTGGAAGCGTGACCAGGGGAGACGGTCCAGGCGGGCGGGGACGGCCGTGGTGACGGGGGCGAGGTCGGGGGTGGTGGCGTCGGTGGGGACGCCGGTGTGGGTGGCTGTGGTGTCGGTGGGGGCCGTGGGGCCGGTGCGGCTTGCGGTGGGAGTGGTGCCGGTGGTGGAGGAGGACGATGAGGGCGAGGACGAGGCGTTGCTGTGGCCGGCAGCCTGGCCGGGGACTTCGATCGGTGGCATCGCACGCTCCTGAACACAAGCCGGGGTGCCTGCGCCCCGGCGCCGCGCTGTGCGGGTGCCCACGTAAAAGATGTGCCAATCAGCGGTCATGGCCGTCAGGGTGCTGCGGTGCTGATTGCTCAGATGACAGCACCGTGGTCGCGCAGCCACGGGAGCGGGTCGACCGGCGCGTCACCGCCCGGCCGTACCTCCAGGTGCAGATGCGGTGTGGCGGTGTTGCCGGTGGCTCCGACGCGGCCTATCACCTCGCCGGTGGCGACCCGTCCCGAGGACCTCACCATTGAGGAGAGGTGGCAGAACCACAGTTCCGTCCCGTCGTCGAGGGTCAGGACGATGCGGTAGCCGTACGCTCCCGACCAGCCCGATTCCGTGATGGTGCCGGAGCGGATCGCCTTGACGGGGGTGCCGGCCGGGGCGGTGAGGTCCTGGCCGGTGTGGTGGGCGGCCCACCTGTCACCGGCCTGCCCGAAGCCCGTGGTGAGGGTGTAGGAGAAGAGCGGCGCGGCGCAGTCGGTGATGTTGACGGCGCGGGGGGTGGAGCGGTGCGCGGCTTTCGCCTGCTTGGGTTCGGGGGTGGCCGGTTCGGGGGTGGCCGGTTCGGCGGCGGTGGGTTTGCCGGTGGCCGGTTCGACGGCAGGTGGTTCGACGGCGGTCGGTTCGGCGGCGGCTGATGTTGCCGTGGGCTGCTCGGCGGCCGGTTCTTCGCCGACCACCGGCTCCTCGGCCACCGGCTCCCCGGGCGCGGCTTCCGGTACGGCCTCAGGGGTGACGGTCCCCGGCGCCGGGGCCGCTTCCTGCCGCGTCTGCTGCTGCTCCGGCTGATCGACCTGCTGGAGGATGCGGGTGAGCAGGGTTTCGCCCGCGTCGTGCGGGGAAAGGGCGCCGGTCGCCGCGGCCGACGGGCCCGCACTCGACATGCCCACGGCCTGCGCGTCCGGCGAGGCCGTGCCGTCTGCAAGCGCACCTGAAGAGACAGTCGCGCCAGATATGCCGGATATGGATGCCTCGTCGGCATCGGGCTGGGAGATCGGGGCCGGCGGCCGTCCCCCGGCCGCGGCCACACCGCTCGCGCCGACCGCCGCGATGACGCCGGCGCCCAGGACCGTACCGCCGCGGGTGAGCCCGCCGCGCCGCTGTGCGACGCGGTGCTTGCCGCGCAGAGAAGTGGAAGAAGCGGAAGAGTCAGGAGAAGCGGAAAAAACAGCCTCCTCGGCGGAGGCCGGCTCTTCCCAGGAGCCGTCGGCGGGGCCCTCGGTGCCTACACCCGCGCCTGCCTCTGACCCTGCCCCTACGCCTGTGCCCACGATCATGCCGACACCAACACCGACGCCGAGACCAGGAAGGGCGGCGGGACCGGCCGAACCCGCGCCGTACTCACCGGTGTCGTACGCGGACGGAGCCTCGGAGACGGGCCTGTTGGACGCCACGAGGGCGCACTCCTTTCCTTCCTTCTCGCCTACCGGTCAGCGGCACCGGCGGGAGCACCCTCAAGCCGTTACCACGCTGAGGGAGGGTGGCTATTCAGTTGGGGCACAGGGCGGGGACGGGACAGGACGGGACGAAAGAGACGAAGCGGGGCGAGTGGAGACCAGGCCATCGCCGCGTCTGTTACGGGTGCGAACTGCGCGTACGGGATTCGACGTCGGCGCACGGTGCCGCCTCTTGCGACGGCTGGGACGACCGTGCTGCGTTATCGAACAGTAATAGGATCCGACGTCGGATACCAAGCGTTCCCCTAAATTCACCCCATCTTGGGCCTGGACTTAACCGCTCGCACAGCAACGAAGCCGACGAATCGGAACGCGCTCGCGAAACCAACTCGCCATGATTGTGCACCAGTCGTTATGTACGGCGGTGTCGCCGACGCCGAGAATCAAGGGCGCCCGGCAGCCGTCCCGCCCCGCCGCAGTAACGTCTGATCATGCTCGTCAACAGCGAACAGGCAGTGGCGGACCGGTACCGGACGTTCTCCTGGCAGCAGGCGCGGGGGCAGTCCGATGCGTATGAGGAACTGACGGCGCGGATCAGCCAGGACGCGGACTTCTGCGATCACCTCTCCCGCTCCCTGCCCGCCGGCAACAAGCAGCAGCCCAATCTCCTCCTCGCCGCCGTGCGCTACCTCGACGGTCCGTACGCCGAGCAGGGCCCGCGCGGCGACGCGGCCTACCGGGGCTGGCGCGAATGGACCCTCCGCCACTGGGACGAGGTCCGCGACGTGGTGATGCGGCGCTCCACCCAGACCAACGAGCCGGCCCGCTGCGCGACCCTCCTCCCGCTCCTCCTCCGGCTGCCGCAGCCGCTGGCGCTGATCGAGGTCGGCGCGTCGGCGGGCCTGTGCCTGTATCCCGACCGCTACCGCTACCGCTACGACGACCGTACGGAGTTCGGCGCGCCGGACAGCGCCGCGGTCTTCCCCTGCCGTACGAATCCGGGCACCCCCGTCCCGGACCGGCTCCCCGACATCGCCTGGCGTGCAGGCGTCGACCTCAACCCCCTCGACCCGGCCGATCCCGAGGACATCCGCTGGCTCCAGGCCCTCATCTGGCCGGCCGCCACCGATGAGCGGGCGCGGCGCCAGTTGGCGGCCGTGGAAGCGGTACGGACCGCGCCGCGGGCCAAAGTCGTCCGCGGTGACCTGGTGGACGAGCTGCCCGCGCTGGCCGCCCAGGCGCCACCCGAGGCGACGCTCGTCGTCTTCCACACCGCCGTACTGACCTACCTCCCGCTCGAACGCCGGGAGCGCTTCGCGGAGGTCGTACGGAACGTCCTGGCGGGGCGGGCACGGCCCGGGCACTGGGTGTCCAACGAGCACCACAGCGTGCTGCCGTGGATCCCCACTCCCGCAACGCATCGCGCGGAGCGCCAAGCAGGGCCTCAAACGGGCCATCGAGCCGGGCATCAAGCAGGGTCTCAAACGAGCCATCGAGCCGGGCCCCGGGCAGCGCCCCGGCCCCGGCCGGACGGCGAGCACCTGCTGACCCTCGCGCTCGACGAACGGCCGGTCGCTCTGACGGGACAGCACGGCCAGAGCGTGCACTGGCTGTAGCCGTCGCCACATCGCCTCAGGAGCGGGGCGGCGCGCCCTCAACAAGCCCGTACGCCCCTTCCCGCTTCCACAATCCCCTACGCACTCCCCTTCACGCTCCGCCCGTCCCTCGCCTCCCCTCGCCTCGCCTCCCCGTGCCTGCCTGTCAGCCTCCCCCTCACCCGCCCACCGGCCGCCGCACCGCCAGCAGCGCCATGTCATCCGCCGTATCCCCGCCCGTGTGCTCCGCCACGTCCGCGACCAGCGCGTCCAGCAGCGCGTCCGGGCCGGGAAAGTGCCGGCCGCGCAGCCGCAGCACCGGCTCGTAGAACTCGTTCCGTACGTTGCGCGCCTCGGTCACCCCGTCCGTGAACAGCAGCAGGATCGACCCCGCCGGGAAGGACGTCTCATCCGCCCGGTCCGGCCACCCGGCCACCTCGCTCATGCCCAGCGGCAGCGCCGGCACCCTCGGGACCAGCTCGCGCAGCGCGCCGTCCGGGGAGAAGAGCACCGGCGGCGGATGGCCGCGGTTCAGGACGCGCAGCGGAGCGTGTTCGTCCGGGGGGATCTCCGCCAGTACGGCCGTGGTGAAGCCCTCGAACTGATCGAGACCCTCGCGCCGGCTGCCCTCCCGCTGGAGCGCCCGCTCCAGCCGCCCCGCCACCGCCTCCAGACTCGCCTCCTGCTCCGCGGCCTCCCTGAAGGCCCCGATGACGATCACGGCGGCCTCCACCGCCTCCAGCCCCTTCCCCCGTACGTCGCCGACGATCAGCCGTACGCCGTGCGGGGTGTCCTGGACCGCGTACAGATCACCGCCGATCCGGGCGTCCGCTTGCGCCGCCACATAGCGCGCCGCGACCGCCAGCCCGCCGATGCGCTGCGCGGGCGTGGGAAGTACGGCCCGCTGGGCGGCCTCGGCGACATCCCGTACGGAGGCCAGCCGGGCGTCGCTCATACGGACGACCCGGTTGATGCCGAGCGCCAGGGCAGCGACGACCAGGACGGTGACGAGTTCGGTCAAGGACTGATTGGTGTCGCGGTCCCCGTGGTAGGTGGCGACCCACAGCTCGGCGGCGACGGCGACGGCGGCCGTGACGGCGGTGACCCGCAGCGAGTAGAGCGGGGCCGCCACGAGGGGCGCGGCGGAGAAGAAGGGGGCGGCCGTGTACTGGGCGGGCGTGGCCATGTCGAAGATCAGGCCGGCGGTCAGGAGCAGCGCGGGCAGCCAGCAGGCCAGCCGGCGGCCGAACGGCGACATCTGGGCGCGGCGCGCCCGCCGCTCGTGGTCACCCGTACGGCCCCTACCGCCTCGAAGCATCCGCACCGGCCTCGTTCCCCTCCCGCGCGCCCGGCACCCGTGCCGTCACCGTCACCGTCGTCATCGCCATCGCCGTAGCCGTCACCATCGCCGTCCCAAGGGTTACGGGTGGCGGGTCCCGCGGCGAATCAGATTGGGCCGGACGGGTTACGCAAACAGGTGCGGGAAAGGGCGTACGGAGAGCGGGGGGAGGCGCACGGATGCGTTGCCCTTGACAGGGCCTCACGGGGCTGACGTCATCTCATGGGGCGTACGCGGAATCCGTACGCGTACGCCGTACGCGTCGACAGCCGACGGTGTGCATGACGCCGCCGACGGCGACGGCCGAGACCGAGACGGCCAGCAGGGCGGTCTCCCAGCCGGCGGCGAGCACGGCAGCGCTCCGGGCGGCACGCACCTCCCCGTCGAATTCCGGACCGACCAGGCCCCCAGGGTCCCGCACCACCTGTACGCGATCGCCGACCCGGTCGTACCAGCCGCAGGAGATGACGTCGGTGGTGGCGGCGGCGTCGGCGTCGGGCTCGGTAGCGGCATCGGCGGCGGGCTCGGCGGGACGGTCGTAGTGGACCGTGCAGCCGTACGTGGTTGTCTTCCCGTGGTGCACCGCGATCCGCGTGATGACGGCCGGCCGCGAGACGCCCCGTGCCTGTAGGGCCAGTGCCTGCGACGCCTTCATGGCACTCAGCGGCGCGGAGATCATCGGAATGAGCATCAGCACCATGGCCACCACCCGTAGCACGACGGAAGGCGACAGCGACATCACCGCCCACAGCAGCCACACGCCGCCGACCAGACACAGCACGACCGAGGGCACCAGCATCCAACTGAACGACCCCAGGGCCCCGCCGGCGAACAACAGCAGGGCGGCCACCGGGACCGACAATCCGGTCAGTATCGGGCGGCGCGGGTACTTCAGATCACCCGCCCGCTTCCGTCCCGCCCGCTTCCGTTCCGCCCGCCGTGTGTCCGTCGTCGCCACTTCCCTGTTCCTTCGGGTGCCTGCCACCAGCGTCGTCGACCTTCCCGCCCACGTGGTTGGCGCCACCGCCGGCGGCACCGGCACCGGCACCGGCACCGCTCAATCCTCGATCGCCTGGTAGGCGGTCGTCCAGAAGTCCTGGTTCAGGTGCAGGGACGTGGGGGCGTCCATGGCCGCCTGGGTGAGCAGGATGCCGGTGAGGCCCTGGGCGGGGTCGGCGTACGCCGAGGTGCCCAGGCCGCCGTCCCAGCCGAACTGGCCCACGGACGGGTAGTCGCAGCGGTGGGTGCGCACCGCCATCCCGAAGCCGAAACCGCCCTGCCCTCCGAACCCGGCACCGCCCTCGCTGCCGAAGAACGCGTCCTTTCCGGCGCGCTGTCGCGGCGTCAGTTGGTCGCTGGTCATCAGCTCCACCGCGGCCCTGGACAGGATGCGTTCCTTTCCGTACGTGCCCTTGTTCAGCAGCATCTGCTGGAAGGCGGTGTAGTCGTCGGCCGTCGAGGCCAGCCCGTCGCCGCCGGCCGGGAAGGCGGGCGGCCGGCTCCAACTGCCGCCGGTGGGCTCGTCGTACACCACGAGGTCCCCGGTCTGCTGGTCGTGCGCGTAGCTCGTCGGCAGTCGGTGGATCTTGTGCTCGGGAACGTGGAAGCCGGTGTCCTTCATGCCCAGCGGCTCGAAGACGCGCTCCCGCAGGAACGCTTCGAACGGCCGGCCCGAGACCCGCGCCACCAGCACGCCGAGCACGTCGGACCCGGTGTGGTAGAGCCATCGTTCCCCCGGCTGGTACATCAGCGGCAGTTCACCCAGCCGGCGCATCCATGTGTCGGGGTCGGGCTTGGGGTCCGGTCCGCCGGAGCCGCTGCCCAGTGTGCTCATCGCCTCCATGATGGGCGCCACCGCCGCGCCGCCCGGCGCCACCGTCATGCCGAAGCCGAAGGTGAAGGTCAGCAGATCCCGTACGGTGATCGAACGCCGCGCCGGCACCGTCTCCTCCAGCGGCCCGTCGAACCGCTTGAGCACCCGCCGGCCGGCGAGTTCGGGCAGCCAGTCATCGACCGGGTCGTCCAGCCGCAGCCGGCACTCGTCCACCAGGATCATCGTCGCCGCGGCCGTCACGGGCTTGGTCACCGACGCGAGCCGGAAGATCGTGTCCCGGCGCACCGGCGCACCGCCGCCCTCGCGCAGCGTCCCCATGATCTCGACGTGCGTGTCACCGCCCCGCGTGACCATGGCGACCAGTCCGGGAGCGGCCCCGGACTCGATGTGCCCGGCCAGAATGTCGTGCATCCTGCGCAGCCCCTCCTTGGACAGCCCCTTCTCCGGCATGCGCTGCCATCCCCAGCTCAGGTAATCCGGGTAATTCGACACGGTCCCCTCCTCCTTGCGCCACTCGGGCCCTGCTGCCGCCGCGGCGCATGCGAACACTGTACGCATGACGGAACGGTGTGCGCAATGGCGTACGGCGTGCGGTGTGTGCGGTGTGATGCCAGGAGCAGCGCCATGACCGAGTACCTGGGTCGGCGGCGACGGCACGATCGCGTACGAGAGGCGGGGACGAGGCGGGGACCCGAGGCCGCTGGATCGCTCTCGCGCAGGGCCGGGGCAGTAGCGGAGCGCTGTGGAGGCGACGCGCGCTCGGACAGGGCCGCGGGCGGCTCCTGTTGCGGATGCCGGACTCTCGGGCCGGCAGCGGGCCGGCCGGCGTCCTCGGAGGGGCGGGAAACGACGCGGCGCCCGGGTGAGAGGTCATCTCACCCGGGCGCCTTCGGTGGGCCATCAGGGGCTCGAACCCTGAACCAATGGATTAAAAGTCCACTGCTCTGCCAATTGAGCTAATGGCCCGCACCCAGCAGCATAGCCCGCGTCCGCCTCACATCCCGAAGGTATTCGGGGGAGTGATCTTCTTGTTGCCCGGGGAGGGGGTGTTCGCGGGGGTTTGGCGGGGTGGGCGGGGGTGTTGGACGGGGTGCATGCGTAAGGGCCCGTACGGCACGGGAGGTGTCGTACGGGCCCTTGAGGAAGGCCGGTTGGTCAGCCGGGCGGCGGGCCGCTCAACGGCCGTTCAACGGGCGCTCGGCCGGTCAGCCGCTCGGCCGGTCAGCCGTTGCGCTTCCAGCGCGGCTTGTCGTCGCGGCGGCCGAAGGAGCCGGTGCCGGTGCCGGTGCCGCGGTGGTCGTCACGACGGCCGTACGGGCGGTCGCCGCCGGAGCGGTAGCCACCGGTGGACGGGCGGCCACCGGAACGGTCGTCGCGGTTGAACGGACGGTCGCCGCCGCCGGAGCGGTAGCCACCGGAGGAGGGACGGCCGCCGGAACGGTCGTCGCGGTTGAACGGACGGCCCGGACGGTCGTCACGGCGGTCGCGGCCGAAGCCACCACGGTCGCTGTCACGACGGTCACGGCTGAAACCGCCACCCGAGCGGTCGTCACGGTTGAACGGACGGCCCGGACGCTCGTCACGACGGTCACGGCCGAAGCCACCACGGTCGCTGTCACGACGGTCACGGCTGAAACCGCCACCCGAGCGGTCGTCACGGTTGAACGGACGGCCCGGACGGTCATCGCGACGGTCACGGCCGAAGCCACCGCCCGAGCGGTCGTCACGGTTGAACGGACGGCCCGGACGGTCGTCACGACGGTCGCGGCCGAAGCCACCACGGTCACTGTCACGACGGTCACGGCGCTCGAAGTTGCCCCGCTCGTCGCGGCGGTCGTAGCCACCACGGTCCTCGCGACGCTCGTAACCACCGCGGTCCTCACGGCGGTCGTAGCCGCCCCGCTCGTCACGGCGCTCGTCGCGACGCTCGTACGAGGAGCGGCGCGGCGCCTCGTCGTCCTCGGTCGCACGCGGCTGGGCCGGCACGGAGGTCTCGGCGGCGTCGGCGTCGGCGGGCGCAGCGGCCTCGGCCGCCGCGGTGGCGGCGGCCACCGCCGCCTCCGGGTCCTCGCCCCGCTCACGCGCGGCGCGGGCCGTCAGACGGTTCGCCTCTTCGCGCAGCTCGGCCGCGCGGCGCTGCACCCGCTCCAGCTCGCGGGACAGCTCCCGTACCTCGCGCTCGGCCTGCTTGGCGGAGTTCGACGCCGACTCGGCCTGCACCTCGGTGAGCGAACGGGCGCCGGTGATACGGGCCACGTCCTCGTCGAACGCGCCGGCACCGCCGACGATGTGACGCGAGGCGTCCACGCCCGCGTCCTCCATGAGGCGGAAGATCTGGCGGCGCTGGTGCGGCAGCGAGAGGGAGACGACGGTGCCGGAGCGGCCGGCCCGCGCCGTACGGCCCGAGCGGTGCAGGTAGTCCTTGTGGTCACCGGCCGGGTCCACGTTCAGGACCAGGTCGATGCCGTCGACGTGGATGCCGCGGGCGGCGACGTCGGTGGCGACCAGGACGTTGACGTAGCCGTCCTTGAAGTCCGCCAGGGTGCGGGTGCGCGCGCCCTGGGTCATGCCGCCGTGCAGCGCGTCGGCCCGTACGCCCGCCTCGCGCAGTTGCTCGGCGACCCGGTCGGCACCGAGCTGGGTGCGGACGAAGATGATCGTACGGCCCTTGCGGGCGGCGATGGCGGCGGTGACCGGCGCCTTGTCCTTCGGCTTCACGACCAGGACGTGGTGGGTCATGGTGGTGACCGCGCCCTGCGCCGCGTCGACCTCGTGGCTGACCGGGTTGGTCAGGTAGCGCTTGACGAGGGTGCCGATCTCGTTCTCCATCGTGGCGGAGAACAGCATGCGCTGGCCGCCGGTCGGCACCAGGTCGAGCAGCTCGGTGACCTCGGGCAGGAAGCCCAGGTCGGCCATCTGGTCGGCCTCGTCCAGGACCGCGACCTCGACCTTGTCCAGGGAGCAGGCGCCGCGGTTGATGATGTCGCGCAGCCGGCCGGGGGTGGCGACGAGCACGTCGACACCGCGCTCCAGCGCGTAGATCTGGTTGCCCATGGACGTACCGCCGCAGACGACCTTCAGCTTGAGGCCCAGGACGTCGCCGTACGGCTGGAGCGCGTCGCTCACCTGCATGGCGAGCTCACGGGTGGGGGTGAGGATGATGCCGCGGGGGCGCTTCTTCTCGGTGAAGCCGCCGGCGAGCCGGCCCAGCAGCGGCAGGCCGAAGGAGAGGGTCTTGCCGGAGCCCGTACGGCCGCGGCCCAGGATGTCCCGGCCGGCCAGGGCGTCGGGGATGGTCGCCGCCTGGATCGGGAACGGGGTGGTGACGCCGTTCTGGGCCAGCTTGCGGACGATCTTCTCGTCGAGGCCGAGGTCGGCGAAGGTGATCTGCGGGGCCTCGTCGGAGGCGGCCTCGTCGTCAGCGGCGGCCTCGTCGGCGGTGTCCTCGGTCACGTCCACGGCGGCCTCGGCCGGCTCGGCGGACCCGGTCCCGGCGACGGCTTCGACAGCCTCGGCGGTCTCGGTGGACTCGACGACGGCCGCGACGGCCTCGTTCGACTCGGGCGCCGTCTGCTCGTCGCTTACGGGCATGACGGACTGATCAGTGGAAACAGACATGCGAAATGCGAAACCTTCCGGAGTCTCGGCACGCGCCCATACTCCGTGAGACTTCACAAACGACCGCCTCTATGCGGTCAGCCACGGCAAGGAGAGAACGCGCCACACGGCGCGCTTCGGATTCGGCGCCGGGCAAATGGGATCAAACGATCTACCACCATACGCACTCCTCCCCCAGGAACGCAAATGGCACCCCCATGAACCCCCTCAGAGCCTCCCGCCGCCCGTCGGCTCTTGCCTCACTCCTCCCGGTCCATCTGCGCCGGACCGGGCGGGGCGGACGTCGGGGAGGCAGAGGGCGGCGGCGTGGACGGGTCCGGGCTCGGGGGCGGCGTGGGCCGGGCGGACGGGCTGGGGCGCGGCGAGGTGGCGGGCGGTGACGGCCTGCCGCTCGGCCGCGACGGCGTACGGCCGGAAGACTGCCCCCCGTCCGTTCCGGCTCCGGCCTTCCCGTCCCCGCCGGACGTCGGCCCCCGGCCGGGCGCCGCTCCCGATGCCGGCCGCGGCTCGGCTCCCGAGGGCCTCGCCTTCTTCCCTGTGGGACGCGCCACCTTTTCGCGGTCCGTACGCCGCGCGCCGTCCGCGCTCCCCACCCGGCGGGGCCCGATTCCCCGCCCGTCCGCCGTCCCGCCGTCCGGCGTGGTCCCGCTGCCCTGCCGCGTGGTGCTGCCCGAGGGCTTGAGGGGCTCGGGGTCGCTCACGCTCATGCAGCCGCTCAGCGACGCGGCGAGTGCCGTGGCCGCGGCCAGGGCCGCGCCGAGCCGGTTCAGCGGGGACGAGCCGGCGGGACGGGAAGAGGCACCGGTGGCGCGGGAGGCACCGCCGGTGGTCGAACAGGGGGAGTGGTCGGCCGCGCGGCGCAAGGGAGGTACGGGGGAGGCGGAGGAGGGCGACGAGGGGGCGGAAGAAGAGGCGGGAGGGGCGAGCGGGCGCACGGGCGGGACCTCCGGATCCGGAGCGCTGCGGGGCGGCGGAGCAGACGCCCTGCCCAACTCCTGTTGTCCACCCGAGGACACGCGCCACGGCCACCCGATCGCATACGCGCCCCGGCCCGCGCCCGTCTCACGCCCCCACCCGAGCGCCCCTCCAGGCACCGGCTCGTACGGCTCCGGCCTCGGCTCGTACGGCCCCGGCACCGGCCCTCACCCGTAACCGAGCGCGTGCAGCCGTTCGTCGTCGATGCCGAAATGGTGGGCGATCTCATGGACGACCGTCACCTCGGTTTCCGCGACCACGTCCTCGCGGTTGGCGCACATACGCAGCGTCGGTCCCCGATAGACCGTGATCCGGTCCGGCAGCACGCCCGCGTACCACTCCCCGCGGTCGGTCAGGGGCGTACCTTCGTACAGCCCGAGCAGCTCGGGGTCGGTCGCGGGGGGCTCGTCCTCGACGAATACCGCCACGTTGTCCATCAGCCGTGTCAGCTCCGGCGGGATCCGGTCCAGGGCCTCGGCGACCAGTTCCTCGAACTCCTCGCGCGTCATCTCCAGCACGGTCCCATTCTCCGTCACGCCACCACGAGGACAAGATCTCGGCGAGCGTGACAGGAGGGCTTTCCGAGGGGTGTTCCAGCGAATCCTCAGGTGATTTGCGACGCTTCACGGTTCTTCGCCCCGCGTCGGCCCGCGTCACGCCACTCCGCGCCACTTCTCGTCGCGCCGCGCCACTTCTCGTCACCTCTCGTCGCTTCGCATCGCTTCTCCTCGTTTCGCTTCACGCCGGATCCCGGTGGGCCTTCTCGCGATCCGCATACCGGTCGCGGCGCGCGGGCATATGGGACCAATGGCCCGTGCCGCGCCTTCCGGAGACACCCGTCCCGGCGACCAGGTCGAGATCACACGCGGGGCGTGCCGGCCGGCCCGGTTTCTGCGGGCGGTCCGTGCGGCGCTCGTCCGCGTACGGGACGCCCCCGGGGCCGTCCTGCGCGACTACCGTTCCCACCACACCGCCCCCACCAGCACCCTTGTCCACACCCCGCACCCGTACGCCCGGGCCCTGGGCCTGCTGGCCGTGACCCTTCTCGGCGCGTGGCTGGGGCTGCTGATCGTCGGCAGCATCCATGTGCCCGTAGGTCCGATGGACACCAGGATGACGCTGCGGCCCTCCCTGACCGGCGGCACCAAGATCAACGTCTCGCCGCTGGGGGCGCTGGAGCTGCGCAGTCACTACGCCCCGATACGCCTGGACGTCGACGTCGACCGGCTCAACCCCGTACGGTCCCGGGCCCTGCTCGACCATCCCGAGCGCTTCTCCGGGCTCCAGGCCGAGGTCACCCGCGACGTCACCCGCGGCACCGGCACGCTCGCCTTCCGTTCCTGCGTCGCGGTCGTCTCCGGGGCCACCGCGCTGGGCTTGGCCGTCTACCGCAGGCCGCGCCGCGCGCTGGCGGCCGGCGGTCTCGCCCTGGCCCTGCTGGCGTCCTCCGGCGCCGCCGCGTACGCCACCTGGAACCCCCGTTCCGTCCTGGAGCCGAAGTTCTCCGGGCTGCTGTCCTCGGCGCCCTCGGTGGTCGGCACCGCGCGCAACATCGTCAGCGAGTTCAACGTCTACCAGAAGGAGTTGGCGCGCCTGGTCACCAATGTGACCAAGCTGTACGAGGCCACCTCGACCCTGCCCGCCTATGAGCCGGACCCCACCACGATCCGGGTGCTGCACGTCTCGGACATCCACCTCAATCCCGGCGCGTGGCAGATCATCAGGTCGCTCGTCGGCCAGTACAAGATCGATGTGATTGTCGACACCGGCGACACGATGGATCACGGCTCGGCGGCCGAGAACGCCTTCCTGGACCCGGTCGGCGGGCTCGGCGCCCCGTACGTATGGGTACGCGGGAATCACGACTCCCGCACCACGCAGAAGTACCTCGCGGCCCGCAGAAACGTCACGGTCCTGGACGACGGCCGGGTCGTACGCGTCGCCGGGCTGCGCATCGCCGGCGTGGGAGACCCCCAGTTCACCCCGGACCGCTCCGTGGTGGCCGCCGGGGACCCCGCCGAGCGCACCGCGGGCGGGCGCCTGGCCGACTCCCTCCGTACGCAGCGGCTCGCCGGCACCCCTGTGGACCTGGCCCTCGCCCACAACCCCGTCGCCGTGGCCGAGGCCGACGGGCTGGCCCCGCTCGCGCTGGCGGGGCACATCCACCACCGCGAGAACCGGACGCTCCCCCAGGGGACCCGGCTGATGATCGAGGGCTCCACGGGGGGCGGGGGGCTGCGCGCGGTGCAGGGCAGGAAACCCGCTCCGGTGCAGGCGTCGGTGCTGTATCTGGACCGCAGGACCCGGCGGCTCCAGGCGTGGGACGAGATCACGCTCGGCGGGCTGGGGCTCTCCAGGGCGGAGGTCAGCCGGCACCTCCCCCGGGAGAACCTGCCGGGCGCCACGCCGTCCGGCACCGCACCGTCCAGTGCCACGCCGTCCGGTCCCACGCCTCCCGGCACCACGCCGCCCCCGTCCCCCGGTCGGACGGCCGCTTCCCCCTCGGTCACCACGCCCTCGAACACCCCATCGGCGACCCCCTCGACCAGCCCTTCGGAAACTGCCCGCTGACGCCCGGCCTCCGGTCCCGCCCCCGGTCCCGCGGAAACCGTTTTGGCGAACCGTCCCCGCATCCCATATGCTTCTCACGTCCCCGACGGCGCCGACAAAGCGCCAAGGTGGGCCATCAGCCCTCATCGTCTAGTGGCCCAGGACGCCGCCCTTTCAAGGCGGTAGCACGGGTTCGAATCCCGTTGGGGGCACGCATCACCGTGTGCGAGACTGGTTCACGCCTCGTCTCGCACAATGCAAGGTCCTGTGGAGCAGTTTGGAGTGCTCGCCACCCTGTCAAGGTGGAGGCCGCGGGTTCAAATCCCGTCAGGACCGCTGCGGCTGGGTAGCTCAGTTGGTACGAGCGATCGCCTGAAAAGCGATAGGTCGCCGGTTCGACCCCGGCCCCAGCCACACTCGTGGCAAGAAGGCCCCGATCCTCTCGGATCGGGGCCTTCTGCGTGTCTCATACGCTCAGCTTCTCCCCCGTCGTCTCTTCCGACGCCTCTTCCGACGCCTCTTCCGCGGCACGGTCGGACTCCGGCTCCCAGAAGATCAGCCAGGCTCCGCCGCTGATCGCTCCCATCGCCGCCAGTCCCATCGCCATACGGTCCAGTCGTGCGCCGCCCTCCCAGTAGTGCACCGGGCCGAAGACCAGCCAGGCCGCGAACGCGAGCCCGGCCACCATCACGGCGACCCCACCCATCCGTCGTAATGCTCTGTTCATGAGGAGATCTTCTCTTACGGATTCTCGTACGGCGGCGGCAGGGCGCGGCGGATGCGGCCTGCGCTGCGCTGCCACGACGGGGCCCGACGGCCCGGCCACGCCCCGTACGCCCCCGTACGCCCCCGTACGCCCCTGATCGGCCCGTACGCCGGGCAGCCCGTTCCTCAGGACCCCACGGCATGCGCCGGCTTCGCGCCCCGGCCGCCCGGGTGGCGGTGCCGCCACACCCAGAAGACCGTGCACGACAGCACCGCCCAGCCGCCCAGCACCAGGAACGGGAAGGCGTGCTGGTGCCCGCCGAAGTAGACCGCGGTGTGCTGGGCGTTGACCGAGGCGCCCGGGGGCAGCCACTGCCCGATGTGTCCGAGCAGCGACGGCAGCAGCGGCCAGGAGACCGCGCCGCCCGAGGACGGGTTGCCGAGCAGCACCATCAGTCCCCAGGTGGGGATCATCGCCCAGCGCCCCATGAGGGTGTTGAACATCGTGAAGACCATCCCGGAGGTGAACATCGTCAGCGCCAGGATCAGCCAGGACTCCACGAACGGCAGCCGCAGCGCGCCCATCAGCCAGTCCACGACCGCGGCGATGGCGAAGCCGCCGAGGAGGGCGTAGGCGACGGTGAAGGCGATGCGCTCGGCCGGGTTGAGGGCGCGGGCGTGCACGCTCAACTGGATCGCGCCCACGAATCCGATGATCACCGCGGCGAGCGAGATGTAGAAGAGCGCCAGGCCGCGCGGGTCGCCCTTCTGGAGCGGCTTGATGTCCTTGACCTGCACCGGTACGTGGACCGCCCGGCCGACCTTCGGAGCGGTCTCGGCGAGCACCTGTGCGACCGAGGCGCCCGAGGCCCCGGATACGTCCAGTTCCACACCGGGCTCCCGGACGTTGAGGACCGCGAACATCTCCTGCTCGTCGACGGCGTCCCTGGCCTCCTTGTACGTCTTGTACTCGCGCAGCCGCAGGGAGGCGTTCAGGGCCTGCTCCATCCCGTCGACGAACGCCTTCCCGTGCCGGGCGTCCTGGGCGCCGACCACGGCGGTCGGGATGTGGCGCGGGGTCGGGTTCGCCATGGTGTACGTGTACGAGCCGGCGAAGAGGCCGGCGGCGACGGCGAGGATGAAGACCAGCACGGTCGCCGGGAAGAACGGCGACTTCTTGAAGGCCGCCCACTTCTCGGCCCCGGTCAGGGGCCGGCCGTGCGCGCCGTGCGGAGGTGGGGGGCCGTGCTGATCGGACATATGGCCACGCTAAAGCACCTGTCCCGGACATTCTTCCGGAGCGGGGCGAAGCGGACGGGGAAGACGGAGCCGACAGCCCCCGCCCCACAGCCGCGGCCCACGACCTTCGTCGCACGGCGCCGGCCCACAGCCCCCGCTCTGCTCTCGCCTCCCCCTCGTCCCACCCTCCCGCTCCCTCACCCACCGTCACCCGCCGTCACCTGCCCACCGACCCGCGCCCCCACGGCAAATGGTTCGCCAGTCGTTTCGGTGAGGTGAGATCCTTGGGGACGTATGTCCAGTCAGCCTGCCCCCGCCCTGCCCGCCCTGCTGGAGCGACTGCCCGAGCTGATGCTGCGCGACCAGCAGCGGCTGGGGCGCCGACTCGACGGCGCGCGCCGGATCCGTAAACCCGAGGCCCGCGCGGCCGTGCTCGCCGAGATCGCCGAAGGCATCGAGGAGGCGGAGCTGCGTGTCGAGCGGCGGCGCGCCGCCGTACCCGCGATCACCTACCCCGAACAGCTCCCGGTCAGCCAGAAGAAGGACGAGATCCTTGAGGCGATCCGGGACCACCAGGTCGTGATCGTCGCCGGTGAGACCGGCTCCGGCAAGACGACCCAGATCCCCAAGATCTGTCTGGAGCTGGGCCGGGGCATACGCGGGCTGATCGGCCATACGCAGCCACGGCGGATCGCGGCCCGTACGGTCGCCGAGCGGGTGGCCGAGGAGCTGAAGAGCCCGCTGGGCGAGGCGGTCGGCTGGAAGGTCCGCTTCACCGACCAGGTCGGCGGTCAGACGCTGGTCAAGCTGATGACGGACGGCATCCTGCTCGCGGAGATCCAGACGGACCGCGAGCTGCGCCAGTACGACACGATCATCATCGACGAGGCACACGAGCGCAGCCTGAACATCGACTTCCTGCTCGGGTACCTGGCGCAGTTGCTGCCCAGGCGCCCGGACCTGAAGGTCGTGATCACCTCCGCGACCATCGACCCGGAGCGGTTCGCCCGGCATTTCGGCAACTTCGCCACCGTCGGCGACGGGTCCTCGGGGACCGGTACGGCCGGCGAAGAGCGGCCGGCCGCCCCGGTCATCGAGGTCTCCGGCCGTACGTACCCGGTCGAGGTCCGCTACCGCCCCCTGCTGGAGGAGGGCGGGGAGGACGGTGACCGCGACCAGATCACCGCCATCTGCGACGCCGTGGACGAGCTCCAGGCCGAGGGCGACGGCGACATCCTGGTCTTCCTCTCCGGTGAGCGCGAGATCCGGGACACCGCGGACGCGCTGAACAAGAAGAACCTGCGCGCCACCGAGGTGCTGCCGCTGTACGCGCGGCTCTCGCACGCCGAGCAGCACCGCGTCTTCCAGCGCCACACGGGCCGCCGGATCGTGCTCGCCACCAATGTCGCGGAGACCTCGCTGACCGTCCCGGGCATCCGGTACGTCATCGACCCGGGCATGGCCCGGATCTCCCGCTACAGCTACCGCACGAAGGTGCAGCGGCTGCCGATCGAGCCGGTCTCGCAGGCCAGCGCGAATCAGCGCAAGGGCCGCTGCGGCCGTACGAGTGACGGCATCTGCATCCGGCTGTACTCCGAGGAGGACTTCCTCTCCCGCCCGGAGTTCACCGACGCGGAGATCCTTCGTACGAACCTGGCCTCCGTCATCCTCCAGATGACCGCGGCCGGCCTCGGTGACATCGAGAAGTTCCCCTTCATCGACCCGCCGGACCGCCGCAACATCAAGGACGGCGTCGATCTGCTGCACGAGCTGGGGGCGATCGACCCCAAGCAGAAGGATCCGAAGAAGCGGCTCACCCAGATGGGCCGCAAGCTCTCCCAGTTGCCGGTGGACCCGCGGCTGGCGCGGATGGTGCTGGAAGCGGAGCGCAACGGCTGCGTACGCGAGGTGATGGTGATCGCCTCGGCGCTGTCGATCCAGGACCCGCGCGAGCGGCCCGCGGACAAGCAGCAGCAGGCCGACCAGCAGCACGCCCGCTTCAAGGACGAATCCAGCGACTTCCTGGCGTTCTTGAATCTGTGGCGCTATATCCGGGAACAGCAGAAGGAACTGTCGTCCTCGGCCTTCCGGCGCATGTGCCGCAGCGAGTTCCTGAACTATCTGCGGATACGTGAGTGGCAGGACATCTACTCGCAGCTCCGCTCGGTCGCCAAAACCATGGGCATTCACCTCAGCGAGCAGGACGCGGCGCCCGACCACATTCACACCGCCCTGCTTTCCGGTTTGCTTTCGCATATCGGATTGAAGGACACGGACGCGAAGAACGAATACCTGGGGGCCCGCAGCGCGAAATTCGCGGTCTTCCCCGGTTCGGCGCTCTTCAAGAAGCCGCCGCGCTGGGTGATGTCCGCGGAGCTGGTGGAGACCTCCCGCCTGTGGGCGCGGGTGAACGCGAAGATCGAGCCGGAGTGGGTCGAGCCGCTGGCGCAGCACCTGGTCAAGCGAACCTACAGCGAGCCGCACTGGGAACAGAAGATGGCCGCGGTGATGGCGTACGAACGGGTGACGCTGTACGGCGTGCCGATCGTCGCGCAGCGCAAGGTCAACTACGGCCGTATCGACCCGGAGACCTCGCGGGACCTGTTCATCCGCAATGCCCTGGTGGAGGGCGACTGGCGCACCCACCACCAGTTCTTCCACGACAACCGTAAACTGCTCGGCGAGGTCGAGGAGTTGGAGCACCGCGCCCGGCGCCGCGACATTCTCGTGGACGACGAGACGCTCTTCGACTTCTACGACCAGCGGATTCCCGAACACGTCGTGTCCGGGGCGCACTTCGACTCCTGGTGGAAGAACAAGCGCCGCGAGGAGCCGGAACTCCTCAATTTCGAGCACTCGATGCTCATCAACGAATCCGCCGAGGCCGTCACCAAGGACGACTATCCGGACTCCTGGCGGCAGGGCAAGCTCAAGTTCAAGGTCACCTATCAGTTCGAGCCGGGCACGGACGCGGACGGCGTGACCGTCCACATCCCGCTCCAGGTCCTCAACCAGGTCTCCTCCGAGGGCTTCGACTGGCAGATCCCGGGGCTGCGCGAGCAACTGGTCACGGAGCTGATCCGCTCGCTGCCCAAGCCGGTCCGCCGCAACTACGTCCCGGCGCCGAACTTCGCCGCCCGCTTCCTGGACACCACCGTGCCCCTTCAGGGCCCGCTGACCAGCGCGCTGGCCGCCGGCCTCCAGCGGATGGTGGGAGTGCCCGTGGACCCGGCGGACTTCGACCTGACCAAGGTGCCGGGGCACTTGAAGATCACGTTCCGGGTGGTGGACGAGCGGCGGCGCAAGCTCGCCGAGGACAAGGACCTCGAAGCGCTGCGGCTGGCTCTCAAGCCCAAGACCCGGGCCGCCATCACCAAGGCGTTCGAGCAGGCCGCCGAGCGGCCCGCCCGGGGCGGTGAGGGCACCGTCCCGGCGGCGGGGCCCGAGCAGCGTACGGGCCTGACGTCCTGGACGATCGGCACGCTGCCGCGCACCTTCGAGACCCGGCGCGCGGGCCAGCCGCTCAAGGCGTACCCGGCGCTGGTCGACGAGGGCAGCAGCGTCGCCGTACGCCTCTTCGACACCGAGGCGGAGCAGCTCGCGGCGATGTGGAAGGGCACCCGCCGCCTCATCCTCCTCAACGTTCCCGCCAACCCCGCCAAGTTCGCCCAGGACAAGCTGTCCAACCAGCAGAAGCTGGCGCTGTCCCGGAACCCGCACGGCTCCATCCAGGCCCTTTTCGAGGACTGTGTGACGGCCGCCGCCGACCGCCTCATCGCGGCCCACGGCGGGCCCTCCTGGGACGAGGAGTCCTTCCGCAAGCTCTTCGACGCGGTACGGGCCGACCTGGTGGACGCCACGATGCGCACGATCCAGCAGACGCAGGAGGTGCTGGCCGCCTGGCAGGCGTGCGAGCGCCGCCTGAAGGCGACCACCTTCCCCTCGCTCCTGCCCTCCCTGGCGGACGTCAAGGAGCAGCTCGCGGCGCTGATCAAGCCGGGCTTCGTGACCGCGCACGGCGCCAAGCGGCTGCCGGACCTCATGCGGTACCTGGTGGCCGTGGACCGGCGGCTCCAGCAGCTCCCCAGCCACGCCGAGCGGGACCGCGCCCGGATGGCGAAGGTCAAGGAGATGCAGGATGAGTACGCCTGGCTGCTGGAGCAGTTCCCCAAGGGGCGCCCGGTGCCGGCCGAGGCGCTGGAGATCCGCTGGATGATCGAGGAGCTGCGGGTGAGTTACTTCGCCCATGCCCTCGGTACGGCCTACCCGGTCTCCGACAAGCGCATCGTCAAGGCCGTGGACGCCGCCGCACCCTAGGGGCGTACGGGTGGTCCGGCCTCCGTCGGCACCGGGGCCGCCACAGGGATCGGCACCGGGATCGGTACCGGGTTCGACCGCACCCCCTGACCTGCTGTAGAGTCTTGCTTCGCAGCCCGCCGCAAGCGGGAGGCGACAGCAAGGTCCTGTGGAGCAGTTTGGAGTGCTCGCCACCCTGTCAAGGTGGAGGCCGCGGGTTCAAATCCCGTCAGGACCGCATCATGTACGGCCCGCATCGATCAGATGCGGGCCGTATTGCGTTGGTGCGCGTGCGGACGCGCATCGCTGGAAGGCCCGGATCCCCAGGTTCCGGGCCTTCCGGTGTCTTGACGGCGGCACGTACCACCGGTACTCACGAAAGAAGATGCGGGGCCGGGAGGAGCGTTCGATGACGACAGGCGCCAGGCATGAGACGAGAGCGCTTCTACGGGCCCACCTGTCGGCCGTCTCCGGCTACCGCCATCTCACCCGCCACTGCCCCGTCTGTCATCAGCTCCTGCGGCTCGCCATGGAGCCGCGGCGCGCGCCGGGCGTGCCGGCCGGTCCGGCGGGTACGACGCGTACAGCGAGCCCCACGGAGGACGAAAGTCCCCGCGGCCGGTGACCAACGGCGGCCCTGTCAGCGCCCGCGCGGTGGGAGGCTGTTGAGAGAGCGGCGGAAGACGCCCACTACCGCAGCAGTCGCGCGGGGGACAAGAACCACGGCCTGTGACGGGTGTCACCGAAAGTCTTCCGTACCGCGGGGAACTTACACCCGGCATACAACAAGCCAATTTAATATGTGCAATTGCACTGCCCGGCCCGACAGCCCCTGAAGCGTCCTGGAGGCCCCCCGGATGCCCCCGCGGCGCCCTCCCGGTCCCGTCGGCCGGCCGCCGGGACCGGCGCCGGACCGGACGGCGGAGGCCCGCACAAGGGCCGGAGCGGGGGCCGCGACCGGCTCCGTACGGGCGCCCGGGCAAAGAAAATCGCGCTGGACCCGGCGGAGTCCAGCGCGATCAATGACGTACCCATGTGCTGCGGGTGTGGGCCTGTTGGGGCAGGCGCCGCGTCGTATGGAGCTGTGTGCTGCTGCGTGGTGCTTGATGGAGCCAAGTGGTGCTGGGTGGTGCTACGGGCGGGGTTCGGGTTGGGGGGCCCGAAACAGCCCGGTCATGCGGTTATTCAGGCCTCGCTGCGCTGCTGCGGGATACCCGCGAGCAGTGCGCGGACCTCGGCCTCGCGGTAGCGCCGGTGTCCTCCGAGCGTGCGGATGGACGTGAGCTTGCCTGCTTTGGCCCAGCGGGTCACCGTCTTCGGGTCCACGCGGAACATCGTGGCAACCTCGGCGGGGGTAAGCAGCGGCTCGGCGTCAGGGGTGCGAGCGGTCATGAGCGGCCTCCTCGGGAGAACCGAACCATCACGGTTCTTTCCTCTAAATTCTGCACCTTGACCCACGTTGCCCGAAATGGCGGACGCGGGCCGAGTCGGTTATAGGACGAACGGCTTGTCCTCGGCACTACAACTACACCATCTGTCCAGCCACGTCGGCCAAACCGATGGAATTGCCCTCTCAGGTGTTCAACCTCGGCGGAAGCCGATGGACCATGCCATAACGGACAGTCACGCCACCGTGACGATCAGTCACAGGGTGATCAGGCGTCACCAGACCCACCAAGGAGTGCAATACCGAACTATCCGCCCCTAGTGGGACGGAAGGGGCCCTTGTCGGGCTCCTTGTCCTATTTTGGCACGAGGGTATAGCTTGGCCGCAAGGCCCGAAGTCAGTGCTTTAGGTCACGCTTGAGGCAATCGCCCGGATCAGGACCAACGTCCCGCGCGCCCCCGCACGCCGGGCTCAGCTCGCGAACTGGCGCTCGCGCACCTCCCGCCACCGCTCCGACAGCTTCTCGTACGCCTCGCCGGCCCGCTCACCGTCCCCCTCGCGCAGCGCCGCCAGCCCCCGCGCCACCTCCGCCGCCGAATGGTCGTCGGCGAGCTGCCCCTCCGGTACGGCGTGCACCAGCCCCCCGTAGTCCAGCTCCACCAGCGCGCGCGGGTGGAACTCCTCCAGCCAGCGCCCCACGTCCACCAGGCCGTCGATCAGCGGCCCCTCCTCCAGGGCGTCGCGCAGCGTCCGCAGCCCCCGCGCCACCCGGCGCCGCGCCTGCACCATGGGCGTCCGGTAACGCAGCACCCATCCGTGCTCACTCTTGGTGTACTCCCGCTCGGAGTCACCGAAGAGGACGAACCAGCGCACGGGTACGTGCCAGGTCGCGCTGCGGATCCAGGGCCGGGCGTCCGGGTTGCGCTCCAGCCAGTCCGCGTAGTCCGCGGCGGCCTGGCGGCGCACCACCGGCGGCAGCGCCGCGTCCAGGACGGGCGCGGGAAGCACCTCGGAGAGCTCCTCAAGGGCCTGCCAGCCGCGCAGCCGCGTCCGCCAGGGGCACACGCACGTGACGCCGTCCAGGACGGCCACGAAGGCGTCCCCGCTCTCGTGGACCGGCACCGGCACCGGCGGGGTGGGCAGCAAGTCGGCCAGCGACCGCCGCAGTTCGTCCTGTGCTGTCGGGATCTCCTTGCGTCTGGCGTAGCGCGCCCAGTAGGAGCGCTCCGGCTCGGGGAATGCTGCCAGCGGCTCGTAGACCCGTAGATACGCCGCATACGGGACCGTCACCGACGACGCCAAGGCCACACCCGCTCCTTCAGTGGGGAGTCCGCAAAGAGAAGAGCACCACCGGGAGTTGCCTGCGCCCGCCCGGCCCGGGGTACGGCAAATCGTCCCATGCCCGTCCCCCGGGAGAGGGTGATCCTCCGCACTGGACCGATCAGTGGCCGCCAGAGGTCATACTCTCTTCCCGACCGGCCCTCCGGCCCACTCCGCCACAAGCGGGGGACGTCGGGAGGGCGTCCTCCGCGACTATGGGAGTCACCACCGTGACCGACGTACGTCCTTCTGCCGTCAGCGCCGACGGCAGTGTTCTGCACACCCTGTTCCGGTCGGAGCAGGGGGGCCATGAGCAGGTCGTCCTGTGCCAGGACCGCGCCAGCGGCCTCAAGGCCGTGATCGCGATCCACAGCACCGCCCTGGGCCCCGCCCTGGGCGGTACCCGCTTCCACGCGTACGCCTCCGAGGAGGAGGCGGTGCTGGACGCCCTGAACCTCTCCCGCGGCATGTCGTACAAGAACGCCCTCGCCGGTCTCGACCACGGCGGCGGCAAGGCCGTGATCATCGGTGACCCCGAACTGATCAAGTCGGATGAACTCCTGCTCGCATATGGCCGGTTCGTGGCTTCCCTCGGGGGCCGCTACGTGACCGCGTGCGACGTCGGCACGTACGTCGCCGACATGGACGTCGTCGCCCGTACGAACCGGTGGACGACCGGCCGCTCCCCCGAGAACGGCGGCGCCGGCGACTCCTCCGTCCTGACCGCCTACGGCGTCTTCCAGGGCATGCGCGCCTCGGCCCAGCACCTGTGGGGCGACCCGACGCTCCGTGGCCGCAAGGTCGGTGTCGCGGGCGTGGGCAAGGTGGGTCACCACCTGGTCGAGCACCTCCTCCAGGACGGCGCCGAGGTCGTGATCACCGACGTACGGGCCGAGTCGGTGGACCGTGTCCTGGCCAAGCACTCCCAGGTCACCGCCGTCGCGGACACCGACGCGCTGATCCGTACGGAGGGCCTGGACGTGTACGCGCCGTGTGCGCTGGGCGGTGCCCTGAACGACGCCAGCGTGCCGGTGCTGACGGCGAAGGTGGTGTGCGGCGCGGCCAACAACCAGCTCGCGCACCCGGGTGTGGAGAAGGATCTCGCCGACCGCGGCATCCTCTACGCGCCGGACTACGTCGTGAACGCCGGCGGTGTCATCCAGGTCGCCGACGAGCTGCACGGCTTCGACTTCGACCGCTGCAAGACCAAGGCCGCCAAGATCTTCGACACCACGCTGGCGATATTCGCTCGTGCGAAGGAGGACGGCATTCCGCCGGCCGCGGCGGCGGACCGCCTGGCGGAGCAGCGCATGGCCGACGCCCGGAACAAGGGCGCCCGGGAATAGTTAAACAAGGGCGCCCTCAGCAAGTGAGCACAACCGGACACCTCTCGGTCATCGACCGAAGGACGTCCAATCACAAACTGATCGTTACCGCTCCAATCCGGACGGTGTCCGCCCGACGGGTGGCGAAGGACACATCCCTCGCCATCCGTCGGCGGGTCGCCGTGCGGGACAAGCTAAAATCGCAGTCTGACCAGCGGGGACGGGGCGTCCCGAGGGTCGCGCCGAGCGGTCGGTGATGCGGGCGACGTACCGTATGGCCGCAGAAGCAGGTACCGTTAAAGCCCTACGGGCCGGTCTCTCCATCGAGAGTCCGCTCTGAACCATGAACGCGTGTCAAGACTCTGGGGCCGTCGAGCCCCGTCGTTGAGGGGGTCGAGCCATGGGGCGCGGCCGGGCCAAGGCCAAGCAGACGAAGGTCGCCCGCCAGCTGAAGTACAACAGCGGTGGGACTGATCTCTCACGCCTGGCCGAAGAGCTGGGTGCAACGCCGCAACAGCCGGCACAGCAGCAGCCGCCGAACGGTGAGCCGTTCGAGGACGAGGACGACGACCCGTACGCGCGGTACGCCGACCTGTACAACAACGACGACGATGACGAGGACGAGGGCAACTCGTCCCAGCACCGTCGCCGCGCCTGACGCACCGCTTTCGCTTCCGCGGACTCCACCCGCGGCGCCCACGCGAACCGGAAAGTTCCAACGCGTTCACGGCGTGCACAGCACGACCACCGACCCGGTCCGGGGCCCTGACCTCGGACCGGGTTCTGTGCTGCCTTGACGGCTGCTGCCCTCACGGCTGCTGCCCTGGCGGCGGCCGGCTCAGACGCCGTAGTCACCGGTCAGCGTCACCGCTTCCCTGTGGTCGCCGCGCTCGACGATCCCGCCGGCGACCCAGGACTCCACGCCCCGGTCCGCGAGCGTGGTCAGCGCCACGTCCACCGACTCCTGCGGAACGACGGCGATCATGCCGACGCCCATGTTCAGCGTCTTCTCCAGCTCCGGCCGCTCCACCGCGCCGGTCTTGCCGACCAGCTCGAAGACCGGGTCCGGGGTCCAGGTCGAGCGGTCGACGGTGGCGTGCAGCCCGTCGGGGATGACCCGGGCCAGGTTGTTGGCCAGCCCACCGCCGGTGATGTGCGAGAAGGCGTGCACCTCGGTCGTCCGGGTCAGGGCCAGGCAGTCCAGCGAGTAGATCCTGGTCGGCTCCAGCAGTTCCTCGCCGAGGGTGCGGCCGAACTCCGCCACGTCCCGGTCCAGCGCCATCCCCGCCCGGTCGAACAGAACATGACGGACCAGCGAGTACCCGTTCGAGTGAAGTCCGGACGACGCCATGGCGATCACCACGTCACCCGTACGGATGCGATCGGCGCCCAGCACCCGGTCGGCCTCGACGACACCGGTGCCGGCGCCCGCCACGTCGAACTCGTCGGGCCCCAGCAGGCCGGGGTGCTCGGCGGTCTCCCCGCCGACCAGCGCACAGCCCGCCAGGACACAGCCCTCGGCGATGCCCTTGACGATCGCGGCGACCCGGTCCGGGACGACCTTGCCGACACAGATGTAGTCGGTCATGAACAGCGGCTCGGCGCCGCAGACGACCAGGTCGTCCACGACCATGCCGACGAGGTCGTGGCCGATGGTGTCGTACACACCCATACGGCGCGCGATGTCGACCTTCGTGCCGACGCCGTCGGTGGCCGAGGCCAGTAGCGGGCGCTCGTACCGCTTGAGGGCGGAGGCGTCGAAGAGACCGGCGAAGCCGCCGAGACCGCCGACGACCTCGGGGCGGGTGGCCTTCTTCACCCACTCCTTCATCAGTTCGACGGCGCGGTCTCCGGCCTCGATGTCGACGCCCGCAGCCGCGTAGCTGGCACCGGTGGTCACGTGGTCGGCGCCGGTGGCCGCGTGCGCGGCACGCGCGGAGGACTCAGCAGACATGCGTGGAGATCTTTCGTTCGGGTGAATACGGGATCTACGGGCGACGCAGCGCGTCGGCGCCGCCGACCCCGGCCGTCAGCGTCTGCACGCCGTCCAGGTCCGGCTTGGTCTCACCGGCGGCCTCCGCCTCCAGGAGGTGCTTGCCCAGCAGCTCCGGCTCGGGCAGCTCCATCGGGTACTCGCCGTCGAAACAGGCGCGGCACAGGTTCGGCTTGGCGATGGTGGTCGCCTCGATCATGCCGTCGATGGAGATGTACGCCAGCGAGTCCGCGCCCAGCGACTTGCCGATCTCCTCCACGCTCAGACCGTTGGCGATCAGCTCGGCGCGGGTGGCGAAGTCGATGCCGAAGAAGCACGGCCACTTGATCGGCGGCGAGGAGATCCGTACGTGCACCTCGGCGGCGCCGGCCTCGCGCAGCATCCGCACCAGGGCGCGCTGGGTGTTGCCGCGCACTATCGAGTCGTCCACGACGACCAGGCGCTTGCCGCGGATGACTTCCTTGAGCGGGTTGAGCTTGAGGCGGATGCCGAGCTGGCGGATGGTCTGCGAGGGCTGGATGAAGGTCCGGCCCACGTAGGAGTTCTTGACCAGGCCGGAGCCGTAGGGGATGCCGCTCGCCTCGGCGTAGCCGACCGCGGCCGGGGTGCCCGACTCGGGGGTCGGTATGACCAGGTCCGCGTCGGCGGGCGCCTCGGCGGCCAGCTTGCGGCCCATCTCCACGCGGGAGAGGTACACGTTGCGGCCGGCGATGTCGGTGTCGGGGCGGGCGAGGTAGACGTACTCGAAGACGCAGCCCTTGGGCCTGGACTCGGCGAAGCGCGAGCTGCGCAGCCCGTTCTCGTCTATGGCGACCAGCTCACCGGGCTCTATCTCCCGGATGAAGCTCGCACCGCAAATGTCCAGGGCGGCGGTCTCGGAGGCCACCACCCAGCCGCGCTCCAGGCGGCCCAGGACCAGCGGGCGGATGCCCTGGGGGTCACGGGCGGCATACAGGGTGTGCTCGTCCATGAAGACCAGGGAGAAGGCGCCCCGGACCTTCGGCAGGACGCGCGAGGCGGCCTCTTCGACGGTCAGCGGCTCGCCGTCCTCGTCGACCTGGCCGGCGAGCAGCGCCGTGACCAGGTCGGTGTCGTTGGTGGCCGCGACCTGGGTGGCCCGGCCGTTCTGGCGGGGCAGGGCCGCGACCAGCTCGGCCAGCTCGGCGGTGTTGACCAGGTTGCCGTTGTGGCCCAGCGCTATCGAGCCGCTCGCGGTGGCCCGGAAGGTCGGCTGGGCGTTCTCCCACACGGACGCGCCGGTGGTGGAGTAACGGGCATGGCCCACGGCGATGTGTCCCTGAAGGGAGCCGAGGGAGGTTTCGTCGAAGACCTGGGAGACCAGTCCCATGTCCTTGAACACGAGTATCTGGGAGCCGTTGCTCACCGCGATGCCCGCGGACTCCTGTCCACGGTGCTGCAGCGCATACAGCCCGAAATAGGTGAGTTTGGCGACCTCTTCGCCCGGAGCCCAGACACCGAAGACGCCGCACGCGTCCTGGGGGCCCTTCTCGCCGGGGAGCAGGTCGTGGTTGAGTCGTCCGTCACCACGAGGCACATCAGTGAGTCTAGGGCAGGTCGCGGATTCATCCGAACCGGGGATCGAACCCAGGGGGTGTCGCGACGGCCGGAAGCCCGGCCGGAGTTGATCCACTTGGCGTACGGGAACGGGTCCGGGGCGCGGACCGGGGTGGGGCCGGGGTGTCGGCGGGGTGTCGCCGGGGTGAAGTGGGGGCCGCGCGGCCCCGTGAGGGCGGGTGCGGCGCGGGTGTCCGGTGGTGCACCGTACGGGGCCGGGTCCGTGGTCCGACGGTGCCAAACCCCGTACTTCTCGCGGTTTTCGCAGGTCAGATGGCTTGCAGCGGGATGGCGCCAGGTCGGCCGGAGTGGGGGCGCCCATGCCGAACGCCGCTGGGCGGGGCACGTCCGGCGCGCGCTCCCCGCCGCGCTTTCCATGGCGCGAGCCGCCGCGCGTGTGCCGTCGCGGGCACCGTCAATCCGGCCGCGCACTCCCGTCAATTCCGTGCATACCGCGCGATCCGGCCCGGGGTGCCGGGCACCCTTCCGCGGCGGGTCGGCGAGCCGCTCGGCGTACGCCGGGTGAGATGCACCACCTTGCACGGTCGGTCGTTTGTTCCGGCGGTCGTGGTCGCGGGACGGGTCCGGGTGAGGTCAGCTCAGGACCGGCAGGTACGGGCCGAGGTCCGCGCGCTCGCCACTGGCGCCGACCGCCGCGGATTCCCGCGCCTCCGCCCAGGTCGTACGGCCCGTGGCCAGGCGGATCCAGGTCAGCGGGTCGGTCTCGACCACGTTGGGCGGGGTGCCACGGGTGTGCTTGGGTCCGGCGACGCACTGGACGACCGCGAAGGGCGGGATGCGGACCTCGACCGAGCCGCCGGGGGCCTTGACGGCGAGCGCGTCGGCCAGGAGCCGGACCGTGGCGGCCAGCGCCTGCCGGTCGTACGGGATCTCCTGGCCGGTGGCGGCGGCCAGATCGTCACTGTGGACCACCAGTTCCAGGCAGCGGGTGACCAGAAGGTCATCCAGCCGCATCGCGCCGACACGGGTCGCCACGATCCGGTCGTCGGGGGCCGCGGGGACGACTTCGGCGTACTGAGCGGCGGCACGGTCCAGGAGGTCGACGGGGTCGGCGGCGGCAGCCATGCTCCGTACGGTCTGGTCGACCTGCTCGGCCAGCGGCGCAGCGGCGAACGGCCACTGAACGAGCGTCAGGTCCTGGGCGGGCGCCGCGGGCTGCTCAAGGGTGCGGCTCACATGCGCGACGGCCATCGAGAAGTGCGCGACGAGGTCGCCGACCGTCCAGTCCCCCAGCCTGGTGGGCAGCTTCAACTGGCCGGGGTCCAGGGCGTGTACGGCGTCCAGTACGTGCGCGAGCTGCGCCGTGACGGCGGCGCGGGTCCTGGCGGGGTCGTAGCTGCGGGCCCGCGGCTTCCGGCTGGCAGGAGGCATGGAAAGAAGGTTACTGCGCGGGCCGGGCCGCATGGCCGCCCGGACCGCGGGGGGGGCCACGACGGCGGGCTCGGCGGCGGGCTCGGCGGAGTCAATCGGGTCGATGGGGTCTATGGGGTCGGCGGTGAAGGTCTCGCCGGTGCGCGGGACGCCGATGCCACGCCAGAGGAAGGGGAGGCCGCGGGCGGTGTTCAGGTCCGGGGAGTCCATCAGTTGGAAGTGGACGTGGGGCTCGGTGGAGTTGCCGGAGTTCCCGCAGCGGGCCAGCGGTTGGCCCGCCCGTACCCGGTCGCCCTCACGGACGAGCAGGGAGCCGCGGCGGAGATGGGCGTACAGGGCGTAGGTGCCGCCGCCGAGGTCGAGGACGAGGTGGTTGCCGACGATCCGGCCCGGTCCGCCGATCTCCCGGAGCATCGACTCGAAGAGGATGTACAGGAGCGCTGGGTAGGAGTTGCGGCTGAGGTGGTCGCGCTGACGGTCCCGGGCGCGTACGACCGTGGCGTCGGCGACCGCCAGGACCGGCGCGCCGAAGGCGGGGAAGTCCTCGTTGCGGCGCATCACCGGCCACCACCCGAAGCCGGGCCGGGTGGCGGGGCCCGCACCGTCCTCGGACTGCTGACGGGCACGGTCGTCGGCGCCCGGACGGTCCGGGGACGGGTGGTCGGGTTCGGCCACGATGTCGATGGCGAAGGTCTGGCCGTAGGCGCGGGTGCCGTGGCTGGGGACCTTGTCGGCAGGGCTGTTGGCGGCGGACCACCGTCCGGTGACGGGCGGGCCGACCTCGATGGCGCCCGGGAAGTACGGGCGTGGGGCGGCGGACGCGGGAGCGGCCGGCGGTTCACCGCCTGCGGACGGGCCGGCGCCGGTAGCGGCTGTGGGCGCGGCTGCGGCGGGCGGGGCGGTGTCGCGGGAGGCGCCTGGCATGTACATCAGGAGGAGGGCGAGCGCGAGGGGGATCCATGACCACGACAAGGGGAAGTCGAGGAAGTGCCATGAGACGACCATGGCCAGGTAGACGGCCAGGAGTAACCGGCCGGAGAGCCTGCAGACGGCGCGCAAGGACATCGTTCCCCCAGGTATCGGCGTGGTCAGTGCCGGGTGGCGGTCAGCATCACCAGCAGTGGGACCACGCGGCTCGCCGGGACCTCGTAGTGGCCCCTCGAAACGGTGTGCAGCCAGCCGGCGGCGGTCAGTTGCCGCAGGTGGTGGTAGATCTGGCCGGTGGTGCCGACCTCTTCCAGCGTGGACAGTTCGGCGGCCGTGGCACGTCCGCCGAGGATCTCGTGCAGCAGACGGAGCCGTACGGGCTGGCCGAGGGCGGCGAACGCGTCGGCGGCCGGGGTCCAGTCCTGCCCGAGCAGCGTCTGCGTGGTCAGGCCGTACTGCCATTCGTAGTGCTGCCCCTGCGGGAGGCGGACGGAGCCGGTGAACAGAACGCCGCCGTCCGCGGTGCCGGCCTGGGCGAACTGGGCCTTCAGGCCGGTAAGCGCCCATAGCTCGTCGCCCTCCTGGCCCGGGGCGGGGCTCTTGTCCCCCGCTCCGTCCGCGCGCCGTTCCTCCAGGGCCGCGAGTCGTCGTTCCAGCTCGGCCACCCGCTCTTCGAGATCCACGATATGAAGTTACGTAATTACGTAATTCCTGGCAAGAGCGGAGCGGGAATCGAGCGGCGGCGCAAAAGACGGCGGCCCGCTCCCCGGGAGGGAACGGGCCGCCGTGTGGTGGCGCGCAGGCCGGGCCGGGCGGCGTCCGGCGTCAGGCGAACAGGTCCGGCAGCGTGGCCTCGTGCGCCGTACGCAGTTCGTCCAGCGGGATGGCGAACTGGCCCTGGACCTCCAGGGAATCGCCGTCGATGACGCCGATGCGGGTGGCCGGGAGACCACGGGCGCCGCACATGTCGGTGAAGCGCAGTTCCTCGCTGCGGGGGACGGCGACGACCGCGCGGCCGGCCGACTCCGAGAAGAGGAACACGAACGGGTCCGCGCCGTCGGGCAGCACGATGCGGGCACCCTTGCCACCGCGCAGGCAGGACTCGGTCAGCGCCTGGATCAGACCGCCGTCGGACAGGTCGTGCGCCGCGTCGGCCATGCCGTCGCGGGAGGCCGAGATCAGGATCTCGGCCAGCAGCCTCTCGCGGGCCAGGTCCACCTTCGGCGGCAGGCCGCCCAGGTGGTCGTGGATCACCTGGGACCAGGCGGAGCCGCCCAGCTCCTCCTTGGTCTCGCCCAGGAGGTAGAGGAGCTGGCCTTCCTGCGTGAAGGCCAGGGGCGTACGGCGGCTGACGTCGTCGATGACACCGAGGACCGCGACCACCGGAGTGGGGTGGATGGCGGCCTCGCCGGTCTGGTTGTAGAGCGAGACGTTGCCGCCGGTGACCGGGGTGCCCAGCTCCTGGCAGGCGTCGGCCAGGCCACGGGTGGCCTCGGCGAACTGCCACATGACCGCCGGGTCCTCGGGGGAGCCGAAGTTGAGGCAGTTGGAGATGGCCAGCGGCGTGGCGCCGGTCGCGGCGACGTTGCGGTAGGACTCGGCGAGCGCGAGCTGCGCGCCGGCGTACGGGTCCAGCTTGGCGTAGCGGCCGTTGCCGTCCGTGGCGAGCGCGACCCCCAGGCCGGTCTCCTCGTCGATACGGACCATGCCGGAGTCCTCCGGCTGCGCCAGGACGGTGTTGCCCTGGACGAACCGGTCGTACTGGTCGGTGATCCAGGACTTGGACGCCTGGTTGGGCGAGGCGACCAGCTTCAGGACCTGCGCGCGCAGCTCGTCGGCCGAGGCGGGCCGGGGCAGCGCGTTCGCGTCGTCGGCCTGGAGTGCGTCCTGCCACTCGGGGCGGGCGTAAGGGCGCTCGTAGACCGGGCCTTCGTGGGCGACGGTGCGCGGCGGTACGTCCACGATCTGCTCGCCGTGCCAGAAGATCTCCAGCCGCTCGCCGTCGGTGACCTCACCGATGACGGTGGCGATCACGTCCCACTTCTCGCAGATCTCCAGGAACCGGTCGACCTTGCCCGGCTCGACGATCGCGCACATCCGCTCCTGCGACTCGCTCATGAGGATCTCCTCCGGCGAGAGCGAGGAGTCGCGCAGCGGCACGGTGTCCAGCTCCACCCGCATGCCGCCGGAGCCGGCCGAGGCCAGTTCGCTGGTGGCGCAGGACAGTCCGGCACCGCCCAGGTCCTGGATGCCCGTGACCAGGTCCTCGCGGAAGATCTCCAGGGTGCACTCGATGAGCAGCTTCTCCTGGAAGGGGTCGCCGACCTGGACGGCGGGGCGCTTGGTGGGGCCGGTGGCGTCGAAGGTCTCCGAGGCCAGCACCGACACGCCGCCGATGCCGTCGCCGCCGGTGCGGGCGCCGTAGAGGATGACCTTGTTGCCGGCGCCGGACGCCTTGGCCAGGTGGATGTCCTGGTGCTTCATCACCCCCACGCACAGCGCGTTGACCAGCGGGTTGCCCTGGTAGCAGGGGTCGAAGACGACCTCGCCGCCGATGTTGGCCAGGCCCAGGCAGTTGCCGTAGCCGCCGATGCCCGCGACGACACCGGGCAGCACCCGCTTGGTGTCGGGGTGATCGGCGGCGCCGAAGCGCAGCGGGTCCATGACGGCGACGGGGCGGGCGCCCATGGCGAGGATGTCGCGGACGATGCCGCCCACGCCGGTGGCCGCGCCCTGATAGGGCTCGATGTAGGACGGGTGGTTGTGCGACTCGACCTTGAAGGTGACCGCGTAGCCCTGGCCGACGTCGACCACACCGGCGTTCTCGCCGATGCCCACCAGCAGCGCGTCGCTCGCCGGGGCCTTCTCGCCGAACTGCCGCAGGTGGACCTTGCTGCTCTTGTACGAGCAGTGCTCGGACCACATGACCGAATACATGGCCAGCTCGGCGCCGGTGGGACGGCGGCCCAGGATCTCCCGGATGCGGGCGTACTCGTCCGCCTTGAGGCCCAGTTCGGCCCACGGCTGATCGGTGTCCGGGGTCCCGGCGGCGTGCTTGACGGTGTCCAGCGTCATGCGTTGACCAACTTCTTCAGGATCGAGGTGAAGAATCCCAGGCCGTCGGTGCGGCCCGTGCCGACCAGCGGCTCGACGGCGTGCTCGGGGTGCGGCATCAGGCCGACGACGTTGCCGGCCGCGTTGGTGATGCCGGCGATGTCGCGCAGCGACCCGTTGGGGTTGACGTCCAGGTAGCGGAAGGCGACGCGGCCCTCGGCCTCCAGTTCGTCCAGGGTGCGCTCGTCGGCGACGTACCGGCCGTCGATGTTCTTCAGCGGGACGCTGATCTCCTGGCCGGCCGTGTAGTCGCTGGTCCAGGCGGTGTCCGCGTTCTCCACCCGCAGCTTCTGGTCGCGGCAGACGAAGTGGAGGTGGTTGTTGCGCAGCATGGCGCCGGGCAGCAGGTGGGTCTCGGTGAGCACCTGGAAGCCGTTGCAGATGCCCAGGACCGGCATTCCGGCCCTGGCCTGCTCGATAACGGTCTCCATCACCGGCGAGAAGCGGGAGATGGCACCGGCCCGCAGGTAGTCGCCGTAGGAGAAGCCGCCGGGCAGGACCACGGCGTCGACCTGCTTGAGGTCCTTGTCGCGGTGCCACAGCGGCACCGCCTCGGCCCCGGCCAGCCGGACGGCCCGCAGGCTGTCACGGTCGTCCAAGGTGCCGGGGAAGGTGATGACCCCGATCCGGATATTGCTGCGGCCCAAAGGGCCTCCGTGACGGGTGGTGGTGGGTGACGGGTGGGCAGTCATGAGTCGACCCGCACGGTGAAGTCTTCGATGACGGTGTTGGCGAGGAACGTCTGGGCCATCTCACGGATGCGGGCGAGGGCGGCGTCGTCGACCGGCCCCTCCACTTCCAGTTCGAAGCGCTTGCCCTGACGGACGTCGGCGATCCCCTCGAATCCCAGGCGTGGCAGTGCGCGCTGCACCGCCTGCCCCTGCGGGTCGAGGATCTCCGGCTTGAGCATGACGTCGACTACGACGCGTGCCACTGGCACTCCCGGTGGTGTGGTGCGTAAGGCGGTGACCTCACAGTACCGTGTTCGAAAATCTACGCGAGTAGATATACCGGGGGCCCGGTCACGTTCCGGTACCGGCCACCGCTAAGCGCTGTGGAAAATCCTCGAAAAGATCTAGGGTCCCGATTGCGGCAGGACACGCTGAAGAAATTAACTGGGCTTCACAATGCAATGCCCGTCGCTGTACAAATGAAAAAGCATTGATTCCAATCAGCCGGATCTGCGGCATCTCCCCACGTCAACACGGGGTTGCTGCATGAAAGGACCGATATCCGTGGCGCAGCGCGTAGTAGTCACGATCTCCGACGACATCGACGGCGGAGAAGCCGCAGAGACGGTCACCTTCGGATTGGACGGGAACTCGTACGAGATCGACCTCAATCCCGCCAATGCGAAGAAACTGCGCGGCGTCCTCGCCCCCTTCGTGGAGGCGGGCCGCAAGCGGTCGAAGTCCGGCAAGGCGTACCACCACACCTCCGTGAACCCCGACCCCGCCGCCGTACGGGCCTGGGCCCGTTCCCACCAGATGGACGTGCCGCCGCGCGGCCGGATCCCGAAGAAGGTCTACGAGGCGTTCAACGCCGCCAACCACTAGCGGACGACGGCGGACCGCCGGAGTGAATCGCCGGAGGGAACCACCGGAGCGGACCCCGGCGGCGGGCCCTCGCGCCCCCGCCGGCCTCCGTCGGGCCGCCGCCCACCGGCGACTTGCGCTGCACCCCCACTGATCAGCTAGAGTCTGGAACACGCCGAGGGGCGAGGCCGAAAGGCCGGACCTCACGGAGTCACGCGGGTGTAGCTCAGTAGTAGAGCGCCCTCTTTCCAAGAGGGAGGCGCAGTGTGCGATCCCTGTCACCCGCTCTGACTGCTCACCGAACCGAATGGATCAGGTAGAGTAGCTGTCGCGCCGCTCGGTGAAAGCCGGGTGGATGCATGCGGACGTAGCTCAGTTGGTAGAGCGCAACCTTGCCAAGGTTGAGGTCGCGAGTTCGAGCCTCGTCGTCCGCTCAGGGATGGAGAACCCCGGTCGTTTCGGCCGGGGTTCTCCGCGTTTTCGGCCACAACAGCCAGAACCCGTCGCCGCGACGCAATGGGGCGGGCGGCGGACGGCCCCGGTCCATGTCTTCGCCTTCCGGGTCTTCTGACATTTGTCATTCGGGGTCATGACAGGGCGCACTGCCCGCACGCCCGGACCGGCGGAAGTCTTGAGACATGAACTTCGGGGACTCCAGCGACAGTGTGATTCAGGTCACCGGGCTGCGCAGGCGCTACGGGCCGGCCGCCGGCAGGACCAGCAAACCAGGCATTCCGGCCGGCGAACGGAGCGGCAGGGCGGGTAAGCAGGCCAAGCAGGGTTTTGAAGCCGTACGCGGCATCGACTTCTCCGTGGTCCGCGGCGAGTTGTTCGCCCTGCTGGGCACCAACGGTGCGGGCAAGACCTCCACCGTGGAACTCCTGGAGGGCCTGGCGGCGCCGACCGGCGGTCAGGTCCGTGTGCTGGGCCACGACCCGTACGCCGAGCGCTCCAAGGTCCGCTCCCGCATCGGCGTGATGCTCCAGGAGGGCGGCTTCCCCTCGGAGCTGACGGTCGCGGAGACCGTACAGATGTGGGCCGGCTGTACGAGCGGAGCGCGCCCCGTGGACGAGGCGCTGGGCCTGGTCAAACTGGCCGGGCGCCGGGACGTACGGGTCAAGCAGCTCTCCGGCGGCGAACGGCGGCGGCTGGACCTGGCGCTGGCGCTGCTGGGCCGGCCCGAGGTGCTCTTCCTCGACGAGCCGACGACCGGCCTGGACACCGAAGCGCGCCGCGACACCTGGGAGTTGGTGCGCGAGCTGCGTGACGGCGGCACGACGGTGGTGCTGACCACCCACTACCTCGAAGAGGCCGAGGAGCTGGCGGACCGGCTGGCGATCATGCACCGGGGACGGATCGCGACGTCGGGGCGGGTCGCGGACGTCGTGGCCGCCCACCCCTCCCAGATCTCCTTCGAGCTGCCGCCGGGCTTCATGGTGGGCGACCTGCCGCCGCTGGCGGAGCTGGGCGTCACCGGCCACGAGAGCGGCCCCGGGGGGACCGTACGGCTGCGTACGCAGGAGCTCCAGCGGGCCGCGACCGGGCTGCTGGTGTGGGCACGGGACAAGGGGATCGAGCTGCGCGGGCTGGACGTGCGCTCGGCGTCACTGGAAGAAGCGTTCTTGCAGATCGCGAAGGGACTGGAGGACGGCGAATGAGCGCCGAGGTGATGGACGCCAAAGCCGGCACCCGTACCCGTACCGGAGCGGTGGCGCGGCTGGCCGCGCTGGGGCGCGCGGAGTTGACCCTGCTGGCCCGGAACAAGACCGTGATGTTCATGGCGCTGGCGATGCCCATCGGCATGGCCTTCGCGATGCGGCAGGCCGTCCGCCAGATGCCCCTGACGGACACCGGGCTGACGGTCGGCACCGTACTGCTGCCCGCAACCATCGGCTTCGTGCTGATCTTCGGCGTCTACTCGGGCCTGACCGGCACGTTCGTGGCGCGGCGCGAGGAACTCGTACTGAAGCGGCTGCGCTGCGGCGAACTGACCGACCCGGAGATCCTGGCCGGAACCGCGCTGCCCACGGTGGCCATCGGGCTGGCGCAGTGCGTACTGCTGGCGGCCTGCGGCGGACTGCTGCTGGACGCGGACCCGCCGCACGCCCCGCACCTGCTCCTGGCGGGCGTGGTCATCGGCATGGTGCTGGCGGTCGGGCTGGCCGCCGCGTCCGCCTCCTTCGCCAAGACCACCGACTCGGCACAGCTCACGGTCATGCCGCTGATGATGCTCTCCTGCGGCGGTTCCGGCATGATCGTGCCGCTGGACATCATGCCGGACCAAGTGGCGCGCGTCCTGGAGCTGCTGCCGATGTCGCCGGTGATCGCCCTGGTACGGGAGGGCTGGACCGGCGGCGCGGGCGCCGGCGACGTCCTGAAGCAACTGGCCATCGGGTTGGTGTGGACCGGTCTGACGGTGTTGGCTGTCAGGCGGCGGTTCCGCTGGGAGCCGCGGCGCTAAGTACGCGGGGCCAGGCACGCGGGGCGTACGGCGGAGGTGTCGCGTCGGTAGGCCGGGAACGGCAGTCGACGTACGAGATCCCGCGTACGAGGTTCCGTTTACGTGGACGCGGATGAGAACGACGAAGGAAGACGGCGGGCAAGCGCGTGATCAAGCGGCGGGTACGCAGGTGGCGGGGCCGGAGCAGGATCGCGCAGGTCGATCTGTACTCGCGCGGCATGCTCTACGTGCTGCCCTGGTTCCTCATGCTGGGCTGGGTCGCGATGCCGATGGCGGGCGTCGTCCACAAGCCGGTGCCGCTGACCCTGGCCGCGGTGGTCATCGCGCTGTCCGTGGCGCAGTGCGCGCTGTCCATGCGGACGATCCAGCAGTCGATCAGCCACTACCTGGGCAAGGAGCGGATGCGGCGGCGGCAGCTCGTGCCGTCCGCCGTACTGATGGCCGCCTCGTTCATCGCCCTCGCGGCCCTGGCGGCAACGCACGGCCTGGAGATCTCGCTGGTGGCGCTGACGCTGGTGTTCATCAGCATGCCGTTCGGCGCACCGTACTGCCTGCTGGTGCCCCTGCGGTCCTTCGCCGCCTTCTCCGCCGGGCTCACGGTGACGGTGACCGCGGCGTTCGCGGTGGCCGGATTCACCGACGGCACGCTGATCGGGGTGCTGGTGGCGATGGTGGCCGCGGGCTGCTTCAACCTGATCGTGATGCGGCCCTCCGCCTGGAGCCTGTCCGTGATGTGGGAGCTGGACGGCGCCCGCGAGGTGCAGGCCCGGCTGGCGGTCGCCGAGGAGCGGCTGCGTTTTGGGCGGGACCTGCACGACGTACTGGGCCGCAACCTCGCGGTGATCGCTCTCAAGAGCGAGCTGGCGGTGCAGTTGGCCCGGCGCGGACGGCCGGAGGCGGTCGAGCAGGTGGTGGAGGTCCAGCGGATCGCGCAGGAGTCCCAGCGGGAGATGCGGGACGTGGTGCGCGGGTACCGGGAGGCCGACCTGACGGTGGAGCTGGCGGGCGCGCGGTCCGTACTGCGGGCCGCGGGCATCGACTGCCGGATCACCGGTGACGACGGTACGGAGCTGCCGGCGGCGGTACGGTCGGCACTGGGCTGGGCCGTACGGGAAGGCACCACGAACGTGCTGCGGCACGCCACGGACGCCCGGCACTGCGCGATACGGACCCGGATCGGGGCGGACCGGGTGGTGCTGGTCATGGACAACGACGGCGTACGGGAGCGTACGGACGCAGGCGGCGCGGGCGGAGCGAGCGGCGGCCCGGGGAACCGGTCCGGAAACGGTGGGGTGCGGACGGCCGGTGCGGGCAGCGGCCTGAAGGGGCTGCGGGAGCGGCTGCTGCCCCTGGGCGGGACCGTGGAGCCGTCGTCGCGGCCCGGCGGGTCCTACCGCCTGACCGTCGAGCTTCCGGTCCACGGTGACGGGAACGGCACCACGTACGACAGCGAGAACAGCAGCACGCACGACAGCAAGAGCAGCAGCAACAAGAACAGCATCAGTGGCGCGAGCACCGACGGAAACAGGAACGGTGGCGGAAGAAGTGGCCTCGGCAGCAGTGATGACAGCGGCGGCACGGAAGCGGGCGCGGCGTGACTGACGGACCGATCCGCGTACTGCTCGCCGACGACGAGCACCTGATCCGGGGCGCCCTGGCCGCGCTGCTGTCCCTGGAGGACGACCTGCTGGTCGTCGCCGAGGCCGCGTCCGGGCCCGAGGCGCTGGCGATGGCGCGGGCGCACGAGCCGGACGTGGCGGTGCTGGACTTCCAGATGCCGGGAGCGGACGGTGTGGCGGTGGCCACATCGCTGCGCCACGAACTGCCGGGGTGCCGGACGATGATCGTCACCAGTCACGCCCGCCCCGGACACCTCAAGCGGGCCCTGGAGGCCGGGGTGCGCGGCTTCCTGCCCAAGACGGTCTCGGCACGGCAGCTCGCCGAGATCATCCGTACGGTACGGGCCGGAAACCGCTATGTGGACCCGGAGTTGGCCGCCGACGCGATCAGCTCCGGCGACTCCCCGCTGACCGCCCGGGAGGCGGAGGTACTGGAACTCGCGGAGGAAGGGGCCCCGATAGCGGAGATCGCGGAGCGGGCCTCGCTGTCGCCGGGGACGGTGCGCAACTACCTCTCGTCGGCCGCCGCGAAGGTCGGCGCGGAGAACCGTCACGCGGCGGCCCGCATCGCACGCGCTCGCGGTTGGCTATAGTGGACTGCGCACCGCGCCTCCGCAGCCCGAGCGGCGGGGGTGACATGCGGCGCATGCGGACGTAGCTCAGTTGGTAGAGCGCAACCTTGCCAAGGTTGAGGTCGCGAGTTCGAGCCTCGTCGTCCGCTCCGTGAAAGAAGGCCCCGGTCCTGGCGACCGGGGCCTTCTTCATGTTCCTTCGCTGTCGCGTACAGGCGCCCGGCCCTAGGACCAGGCCAGCCCCGTCAGCCGCTCGTACGCCTCGATGTACTTGGCGCGCGTCCGGTCCACGACCTCCTGCGGCAGGGCGGGCGGCGGCTGCTCGCCGTGGCGGTCCCAGTTGGCTTCCGCGGAGGTCAGCCAGTCGCGGACGTACTGCTTGTCGTACGACGGCTGGGCCCGGCCCGGCTGCCAGGTGTCGGCCGGCCAGAAGCGCGAGGAGTCCGGGGTCAGCACCTCGTCGGCCAGCACCAGTGCCTCGTCCGCCAGCCCGAACTCGAACTTGGTGTCCGCCAGGATGATGCCGCGCTCGCGGGCGATGTCGCGGGCCCGGCTGTAGACCGCGAGGGTGGTCTGCCGGAGCTGGGCGGCGACATCGGCGCCGACCTTCCGGGCGACCTCCTCGTAGGGGACGTTCTCGTCGTGCTCGCCGACCGCTGCCTTGGTGGCCGGGGTGAAGATCGGCGCGGGCAGTTCGGAACCGTCCTCCAAGCCCTCGGGGAGCGCCAGCCCGCAGACCGTACGGGACTGCCGGTACTCCGCCAGGCCGGAGCCCGTCAGGTACCCGCGGGCCACACACTCCACCGGGACCATGGCCAGCGACCGGCAGACCGTGGTCCGCCCCGACCAGTCCGCCGGGGCACCGGGCGGCACCTCGGTGGACAGCACGTGGTGGGACACCAGGTCCGCGAGCTGCTCGAACCACCACAGCGAGAGCTGGGTCAGCACCCGGCCCTTGTCGGGGATCTCGGTGGGCAGCACCCAGTCATAGGCGGACATGCGGTCGCTGGCGACCATGACCAGGTCGCCGTCGGCGTTCTGGTAGAGATCACGCACCTTGCCCGTGTGAAGGTGAGTGAGACCCGGCACCTCCACAGGTTCGGGTTTTTCTACGAAACCGGACACGCTGCCTCCGCGTAGGTTGATCCAGGGCTCCGCCCCGATTCTCCCGCACCTGCCCCGGGAACGGCGCCGCAGGGTCGCGGCGGCGCACCTCACCGGGTGCCCTCATCGGTCGGCGCGGGACCTGTGGACCACCAGGGCGAGGGTCAGGACGGCCAGGCCCGCGACGCCGAGGAGGACGGTGACCGGCGGGAGGGACAGGGTGGTGGTGAGCACGTTGACGACGTACGGGGTGAAGAAGCCGAGGTAGCACAGGCTCCAGAAGCGGGCGGTGAGTCCGGCCAGGCGGTGCGGCGCGGCCAGGGCGGCGACCTCCGTCAGGCCGTAGGCGACGCACAGGCCGTATCCGGCGCCGAGCACGGCGCCCGCGGCCAGGCCGACGGCGGGCTGGGCACGGGCGACGGCGAGGGCGGCCAGGAGCAGTCCGAGGACGACGGCGGCCAGGCCGGTGGCGGCGCCCGCCGTACGGTGCCGGGCGGCGAGCCGGCGGGCGAGCGGTGCCACGAGGATGCCGGCGCCGGGGGTGACGGCGGTGGCGACGCCCGCGTACACGGTCTGCCCGCCGGGGAATCCGGCGCCGACGAGTCCGGGGAGGGTGGCGAAGGCGATGGTGGGGGCGGCGAACACCCAGGGAGCCACGGGGACGACGAGACGGCGGAAGGGGGCCGGGGTGGCCGGGGAGCCGGAAGCCCGGGGTCGGGCGCGGACCCGGACCCGGTCCCGGACCCGGACCCGGTCCCGGTCCCGGTTCGGGGAGGTGTCCGGGGCGCCGGCGGCGCCGAGGGCGGCCGTCACGGTCAGGACCAGGTGCGGGAGGTACGCGGTGATCATCGGGTACGGCGCCCACCGGGCGATCAGCGCGGCGGCCAGGCCGCCGGTGGCGAAGCCCGCGGAGAGGAAGAGGCCGGAGCGGCGGGCCGCGGCGCCGGGGGTGCGCGCCGAACCGTACGGCTCGCAGGACAGCTCCTTGATCCAGGCGCTGCCCGCGGTCAGCAGGGCGCCCGCGCCCAGGCCGGTGAGGAAGCGGCCGGGCCACAGCAGCCAGGCCGCGGCGGCTCCCGCCATCAGGAGGCAGGTGGCCAGGACGGAGAGGGCCAGGGCGGCGAAGACGACCGGTCGGCGGCCCCGGCGGTCGGCGAGCGGGCCGCCCATGAGGATGCCCGGGATCAGGCCGAGCACGTAGACCGCGAACAGGGCGGTGGTGGTGGCGGTGGTCAGGCCCAGTTCGGTGCGGTAGGCGCCCAGGAGGGCCGAGAACTGGTTGGCGCCCCAGCCGGAGGCCGTCATCAGCCAGCCCGCGCGCAGCCAGTGACGACGCGGCGCCGGGGACGGGGCCTGGGACGGCGGCGCTACGGGACGGGGCCGGGCTCCGGACGGGGACGAGGACGGCGGCGGGGCGGCCGGTGCGGGGTTCGGTGTCCTGGAGGGGCAGGGCGCGGGCGTCGTACTCATGACGGCTGTTGTACGAGCCGTACGGGCGCCGGCGCCGCAGCCGTTCACAAAACGTGAACGACCCGGCGGAACCGTCGTGACCTGCACCTATCGTGGACCGTATGGATCTGCGACGGCTGTCCTCCTTCCTGGCGGTGGTCGAGGAGGAACATTTCGGCAGGGCCGCGACCCGGCTCTTCCTGTCACCGGCCGCGGTCACCCAGCACGTACAGCAACTCGAACGTGAGCTGGGCGCGCGGCTGCTGGACCGTGGTCACGGGCCGGTGCGGCCGACCGCGGCCGGGCGGCGGCTGGTCTCCCACGCCCGTACGCTGCTGGCCGCCGCGAACGCCGCCGCACAGGACGTGGCGGAGGCCGCCCTGGAAGCGTCGGCGGCACCGGCCACGGCGGCACGCGGGCTGCGGGTCGGCGTGATGGGCCACGGCTCGGCCGAGGTGACCCCGGCGGCCGTCAACGCCTTCCGCCGCGCCCGGCCCGACGTCCCGCTGCGCCTGGTCGAGTTGAACTTCACGGAACACTGCAGCGCACTGCGCGAGGACCGGGTGGACGTGGCGTTCGTACGGCCGGCGATCCAGCGGGAGGGCATCGAGGTGGACATCCTGACCACCGAGCAGCGCATCGTGGCCGTCTCGGCCCGCTCACCGCTCGCGGACGCGGCACGGGAGGGGCTGCGCGTCGCGGACATCATCGACCTGCCCTATCTGCGGCTCCCCCGGCACACGCCCCGGCCCTTCAGCGAGTACCTGTACTTCGGCGAGGGCGAACGGCGCGGCCTGGACTGTGCGATGAACCCGCACGACGTGCTGACCAGCGTCTCGGCGGGCCGCGGCGCCGGATCGGGGCTGAAGTCCTTCGCCCGCTACTACCCCTGGCCGGGCACGGTGTACGTACCGGTCCTGGACGCGCCCCACGCGCACAGCGTGCTGGCCACCCGCTCCGGGGACCCCAACCCGGAGGTACGGATCTTCCGGGCGCTGACGGTGGCGCTGGCCCGGGAGTTGGGCCCGGCCGTGGCACGCTGACCGGCGCGGGTCCCCGGAATCACTGGCGCCCGGACCGCTGGTCCCCTGCTCACCGGCCTGCGCAACGCCGACTTCAAGTACGCCGGCTTCAAGTACGCCGGGCCTCAGTCGCGTTTGCAGATCCGGTCCAGGAGGTTGGCGGTGGCGCGCTGGACACGTTCGTCGACGTGGCCGGGGCGGTCCAGGGCCGGTGACCAGGCGAAGGTCCCGGAGGAGAAAACCAGGGCGCCGCTCGGTGCCCGGTACAGCGAGGTCTCCTGGTGGCGGCGGGCGCCCTCGCTGTCCTCGTACGGGGAGTGGGCGAGCAGGATGCGGTGGGTGTGCTCGGGCAGGTTCGTACGCGGGAAGTACCGGTCGGCCTCGCCCGCGACCAGGCCCGGCAGTTCGTCGTTCTCATGGGCGCCGGTTGCGTCCCACAGCCAGTGGTCGCCGTTGCGGACGATCAGCGGTGCCGGTTCGGGCACCCGGCCCGCGTACTGGATGCCGAGCAACTGCTGCTCGGGCTCGCCCAGTTCGCGCCAGAGCGCGGCCCGGCCGGGGCCCTGGCGTTTGCGGCAGTTCAGCAGGGACGCGGCTCCCGAGGGCGACCGGGGCAGTTCGACCTGCCAGTACATGGTGTTGGCGGAGAGGAAGACCAGGGAGGTACCGCGGTCGCGGGCGTCCTCGATCGTGCGGCGCATCGGCACCGACCAGTACTCGTCGTGCCCGGGGAAGACCAGGCCCCGGTAGCGGGACGGGTCGACCCGGCCGGCGTGCAGGTCGCGGGCGTCGGCGTACGCGAGGTCGTAGCCGTAGCGCTCGGCCCAGCGGATGAAGTCGTAGGCGTGGCCGACGTGCAGGGGCAGACCGGCGCCCGCGTACGGGCGGTCGAAGGAGACGGTGGTGGCGGCGTCCTGCTCGCCGAGCAGCGCGCCTTTGTCGTCCCAGGCGTGGTAGAGGCTGGCGCCCGTGTGCCCGTCCTCCGGGTAGAGGTTGTACGCCTGCCAGGTGATGTCGGGCAGGAGCAGGAGGAGGTCGGCGGGGTGGTCGTCCCGGACGGTGAAGGGGATGTGGCTGCGGTAGCCGTCGGCGGTGGTCAGCACGGCGACGTACGCGCCCAGGCGCCAGTACTCCGGGACCTGGAGGCGCCAGGACAGCCACCAGTGGTGGCAGGAGACCGTGCGGCCGGCGGTGAGCGGCGGCGGCTGGACGATGCCGGCCAGCCGCGGACTGGTGGTGATCTTGCAGGCGCCGGTGCCGCCGTAATGGCCGATGCGGTAGATGTCGATGCTGAACGCCTGCGGCGGGTCGACGGATACGCGGAAGTCGATCGCCTCGCCCGGGGCAACCGCACCGGTCGACGCGAAGCCCTTGACCTGACGGTGTACGTCATCGGCTGTACGGGGTCCCGCGGCGGACCGCGGAGGCGGCACGAGCACCTCGCCGCGGGTGACCGACGGATCGACGTACCAGGGCACGACCCGCCCGGACTCGAAGTAGTTCTCGCTTCCCCGCAGCCAGGGCAGCGGACCTTGGCCGAACGGGTCCGAGACGGCGTGGGCCAGTGCTCCCGACTCCCAGCGCCGGATCTGTTCCGTCCCCATCTACGCTCCCCTCCCGCGTCCCCAACGACTGAGTGGGCCGCTTCTCCACTCATCTCTGTGTTCGGTTGAACAACGGTGACCTACCCCAGCACATCACATTGCGCACTCGCTCCGTCACCCTTCGTCGTGAATTAACGGACCGGTCTGCCGCAGGCCACGAACTGGAGGGAAACATTCAGCTCCGGGTTGCCCATGGGGTGTTCGGGCGGGCCCGGACCGCCCGCCGCGTCCCCGGCTTCGAACACGGGCGGTAACCGGGTCCGGCGTCCGACGGCGCCGCGGACGGTGCCGCGCGCGGTGCCTTCAGACAAGCCGGACCGGCTTTTCGGGGCGCACCCCGACCGTACTGAGCCAGCCGCGCAGCGGGTCCGCGTCGCCGTCGTCCACGAGACTGCGCACCGGCCGGCCCAGGTCCGCCCGGCGCTCGCCGCCGACGAGCAGGGCGGGGCCGTCCAGCCAGTCCAGGCCGGGGGCCGCCCCCGCGGTGTCTATGGCCGCGCAGCACACCATGGCCGTGACGTGGTCAGCGAGCAACTCCCGTCCCGTACGTGGCGGTTGCAGCGGGAAGAGCGGTACGCCGTCGTCCGGCAGCCCGTCGCCGCAGTCGGCCCCGGGACCACCGCGCGCGGACCGGCCGCGTGCTTCCTGCCGCGCCGCCCGGCGTGCCTCCCGCCGCGCCGCCTCCTCCCGCTCCTCGCGCTCCAGCTCGGCGCCGAGGCGCGCGGCGACCAGCTCGGCGGCCCGGACGTCCCGGGTCAGCCGCTCGATGACCCGGCCCAGCGTCGGCCCGCAGTCCTGCGGACCGGGGTCGGAGGCAGAGGTTCCGGGTATCCCGGGTGTCCCGGCCGACTCAGGTGCCCCGGCCATCCCCGGTGCCGGTGCCCCGAGAAGCCCGTTCGACTCGGGCAACCCGTTCACCCCGAGCGCACCGTTCACTCCAGACACCCCAGATACCTCAGACATCCCGCTTGCCCCAGACACCTCAGACATCCTGTTCGCCTCGGGCTTGCCATGCGCTCCCGGCACACCGTGCGTACGGGAACCCGCTGTCCCGCCCGCCGGTATGGGGTCCGCCGGGCGCGACGGCTCCGTACGGGCCACGGGCGCGGACGCGACCTCGACCGCGGTGGCGGCGGGCTCGGCGGTGGCGGACTCGGCCGTGGTCCCGGACTCCACCGTGGTGGCGTCGGCAGCGGTGGCGGACTCGGCCGTGGTGACCGGGGGCGCGAGCGGGGCGGCGGGCGCCGTTGCCGCCGTCGTGTGCGCGGGTTCCTCGGCCGGGGGCAGCCCGTCCAGCACCCGGTGGAGGCGGGCGGCCTCCAGACGCCACTTCCGGTCCACGACCTCCTCCGGATACTGCTGCCAGTTGACCGGCGACCAGTCCGGCCCCGGCTCGGCCGGCCCGCCGTGGAAGAGACGGGCGGCCAGGAGGGACGCGGCACGGTCGATGGCGCCCGGCTCCTCCAGGAGGTCGCAGGCGGGCCGCTCGCCCAGGCGGGAGGCGAAGCCCTCGGCGAGCCGGTCGCGGCGGGAGAGCTCGGTGAGGGCGGAGACCACCCCGGCGTCCAGCCGGGAGGGCCAGCGCCCCATCCGCCAGGCGGGCAGCGCCACCCGGGTCAGCAGGCGGTCCCAGCCGGCGTAGGCCAGTCCCACCTGTTCCTGGGCCACGATCCGCAGGCCGTAGTCGACGGCCTGGGCCCGCTCGGAGGCGGCTGCCGCGACGCCGCGCTCCATCTCCATGGCGTGGTCCCGGCAGGCCCGCAGCAGCAGCCGCGCCGTCCCGCCGACGAAGGCCGGTGCCAGGCGGCTCAGTGGCCCGCGGGCCCGGGAGGTGACCGCCACCGCGGCGTCCAGGCCGCGTACGAAGCGGCGGGCGGCGGCTATGTCGGGGTTGGCGGACGGGCCGGTGCCGGCGACCACGGGGGCGAGCAGGGCCCGCAGTTCGGCGACGCGCATCCACCACAGGAACGGCGAACCGATGACCAGAACAGGCGCCCGCGAACCCCGGCCCTCTTCGCCCCCTCCGGCACCCGCCGAGCCATCACGGCCCTCGCGGCCTCCGCGCCCTTCACCGGCCGCGCGGTCCCCGTCGGTCCCGTCGGCCCCGCGTCCTCTGCGCCTACCGGCCGCGGACGGCGCGGTGCGGGCGGGCGGCGGCCCGTGCGCGCGGTGCGTACGGTCCTCCAGCCAACTGTCGCAGTCCGGGGTCAGGGCTATCGCGGACGGCGCCGGGACATCCAAACGCTCGGCGAGATCCCGGACGAGACGGTACAGATCGGGCGCGGACTCCTCGGCGACCGGTACGGACGGGCTCAGCGCGGGCCGGGCCCGTACGACCACGGCCGTCACGAGTGCCGCCAGCAGCAGCACGATCACGGCGACGCCGCTCACCGCCCAGCGCGCCACGGCCCAGCCGCCGCCCGGCCCGCCGAGACGGCCGGTGGCGCCGCCGACGTGCAGCACCACGGCCACCGCCGCGGGCAGCAGCGCGACGGCCAGCGCCGCGCCGCGCACCCGGAGCACCTTCAGAGCGCGGGCGCGCGCCGCCAGGGCACCTGCTTCCGGTCCAGCCACCGGCCTTCACACCCCCTGCTGCCCTTGAGAACACGAATCGGGAGAGCGGGTCACCACGCCGGCGGACGCGGACGGCCGTCGGCGGCGTTGCTCGCTCCCCCACCACTGTGGCACCGGGCACTGACATCGCAATGTCGGTGAGCCACTTGCCGCACGTCCCCGCGGGAACGGCCCCGATTTCTCGGCCGTCACCGCAGGACGCTTCCCGGGAACCCTAGTTGGGGGGTACGGCTCACGTCAGCCGGATAGGGGCGCGGTCACTCGATGGAATGGCTTTGGGCAAAGCCGGGAACCCAGCCGGGGCGCACACCGTCTGCCCCGGCCGGATCATGGTCCACGCGCGCCGACAGCTCTCCCGTCAGCTCTTCCGTCAGCGCTCAGGCCGTCAGCGCTTAGCCGTCAGCTCTTATCGGCGTCCCGGGCCGCCCGCTCCGCGATGTCCCGGCGGTGGTGCGAACCATCCAGGGTGATCCGGTCGACCGCGCGGTAGGCGCGCTCCCGCGCCGTGGTGAGGTCGGCGCCCGTGGCGGTGACGGACAGCACCCGCCCGCCCGCGCTGACCACGGTCCCGCGCCCGGCGCCCGCGCCGCCTTCGTCGCCCTCGCCCTTCCCATCCCTCTCAACTGCCTTCGTCCCCGCATGCAGGACGTACGCCGCGGGCGCGTCCTGCTCCGCGACCTCCTCCAGGCCCCCGATGGGGTCGCCGGTGCGCGGGCTGTCCGGGTAGTTGTGCGAGGCGATGACGACCGTGACGGCCGCGTCCTCGCTCCAGCGCAGCGGCTGGAGATCGGCCAGGGTCCCGGTCGCGGCGGCGTGCAGCAGCCGGGAGAGCGGCGACTTCAGGCGGGCGAGGACGACCTGCGTCTCCGGGTCGCCGAAGCGCGCGTTGAACTCGATGACGCGTACGCCGCGCGAGGTGATCGCCAGGCCCGCGTACAGGAGGCCGGAGAAGGGCGTGCCGCGGCGGCGCAGTTCGTCCACCGTGGGCTGCAGAACCGTCTCGTGGACCTCGTCGACCAGCTTCGGATCGGCCCACGGCAGCGGGCTGTACGCGCCCATGCCGCCGGTGTTGGGGCCCGCGTCGCCGTCGTAGGCGCGCTTGAAGTCCTGGGCGGGCTGGAGGGGCAGGACCGTACGGCCGTCGGTGACGGCGAACAGCGAGACCTCCGGGCCGTCGAGGAACTCCTCGATGACGACCTGGCCGCAGGCGAGCGCGTGCGCGCGGGCGGTTTCGAGGTCCTCGGTGACCACGACGCCCTTGCCGGCCGCCAGCCCGTCGTCCTTGACGACGTACGGGGCCCCGAAGGCGTCCAGGGCCGCGTCGATCTCGGCGGGCGTCGCGCAGACGTACGAACGGGCCGTGGGCACCCCGGCGGCGGCCATCACGTCCTTCGCGAACGCCTTGGAGCCTTCCAGCCGCGCCGCTTCGGCGGAGGGGCCGAAGACCGGGACGCCGCGCTCGCGCACCGCGTCCGCCACCCCGGCGACCAGCGGCGCTTCGGGGCCGACGACGACCAGGTCCGCCTGGAGCCCGGTGGCCAGCTCGGCCACGGCCGCGCCGTCGAGGACGTCGACGCGGTGCAGTTCGGCCACCTCGGCGATGCCGGCGTTGCCGGGGGCGCAGTGCAGTGCGGTGACGTCGGGGTCGAGGGACAGAGAGCGGCACAGGGCGTGTTCGCGGGCGCCGCCGCCGATGACGAGGACCTTCACGCGTGCAGCCTAGTCGTCCGGCGCGGGCGGGCGCGGGCGCGGGGCCGCCCCTGCGCGCCGTACGGCCTCTCCTCTGCCCTCGCCGGCCGCCGCCCGCGGCCGGCCGACGCCTTCACGCCACTGCCGTAACGCCCCGGATGACCGCGACGCCCCGCGGCGCCCCGCGACGCCACGGTCATCCGGGAGTATGTGCGGGACGTTTACGGCGCGGGCAACTCTTTCGAGTGAGAAAGGTGTCGGGCTTATACCTGATCTGTCCCCACTTCCGGGCGGAATCCCAGCGATCTTGGGGGCGACACCCACCGTTCGGCGGTAGGAAGGTGGCGCGCACATCGACCGTCTCGTACGTAAACGACCCTATTGACCGTCTCGGCCGTCTCGACCATCTCGTCGCCCCGGCCGTCTCTCGTCGTCCCGTCGTCTCGTACGTACTGCGCGCATCGCACGTATCTGCATGAGGGAGCGCACGGGTGAGTCAGCCGGAGATGCAGCCCGAGGGCCCCCCTCGGGAGGAGGGCGGGTGGGCACGGCGCCGCGACCGTGACCGTGGCCGTCACCGGGACCAGGACGACCTGGCGGGCCGCGTCTTCCCGCTCGGGGACTGGGGCGAGCCGGCCGAGCGCCTGGACGAGCTGTACCGCTGGGCCGAGGCGGGCGCGCTGCGCGTCACCGACTGGTACCTGACCGACCGGGTGGCCAAGCGGCGGGCCGCGCGCGCCCTGCGGATCGGGACCGTGGCGGGCGTCGGCGTGGGCGGCGCGATGCCGCTGCTCCAACTGGCCGGAGCGGTGGCCGGCGGCGCGAAGTGGGGTTATCTGGCGCTGCTGACCGCCGCCGTCTGCGTCGGCTGCGACCGGTTCATCGGAGTGACGGCCGGCTGGATGCGGGACATGGCCACCGCCCAGGCGGTGCAGCGCCGCCTGGAGGCGCTGCAGTTCGAGTGGGCGTCCGAGTGCGTACGCGAGATGCTCGGCCCGACGGAGGGCACGGCGAGCGAGGCCACCGAGCGCTGCCTGGGCGTGCTGCGGCGCTTCAACGAGGACGTCGCGGAACTCGTACGGTCCGAAACGGCCGACTGGATGGCGCAGTTCCGGTCCGGACCCATGCCGTCGGTCGCCCAGGCGACGGTCTCCTTGGGGCAGCGCCCGGAGGGCGGCCCGCCACCGGGCCGCATCACGCTCCCCCGGGGACGCGCCCGAACATGCCCCGCCAGCGGCCACCGGAATCCCCGCGCTGAACCCGACCACCGGAATCCCCGCGCTGAACCCGGCCACCGGAGCCCGGCACCACCGATGCCCCTCGCGCACCACCTAACTGAACACGATCATCGAGCCCTGCCCGAGACTGCGGGTAGCCGCCGCGTGCAGTCCGAGCCAGACATGCCGTTCCCGCGCGAACGGCCCGGCCTCGGCGGGCTCCACGCTCGCCCGCTCCTCCAGGGACGTGGGCCGTACGGGCGGCGCGGGCGCGGCCGGCGGGTTGGCCGGGTCGATCCCGATGGCCGGCGCGACCAGCCCCAGATCGCGCAGCAATCCGTGTGCGGAGCCCAACGGCCCGCCGCGCTCCAGGAGTTCGTCGTTGGCGAGCGGGAAGGGGAAGTCGACGGGGACGTACGCCCCCGCGTAGTCGTAGTGCCACACCAGATGCGACTGCTGGGCCGTGGTCTCGAACATCTCCAGCAACTGTTCGTAGTCCCCGCCCAGTTCGTCCACCGGCGTCACTTCCAGGCCGCAGATCTGGAGCAGGTAGGCCCGGCGCAGGAAGTGCAGCGCGTCGTAGTCGAAGCCGGCGACCGGCGCCACGTCTCCGGACAGGCCGGGCATGTAGCTGAAGACCGGTACGGGCGGCAGGCCCGCTTCCGTCAGGGCCGCGTCGTAGGCCGCGATCTCTTCGGAGAAGGGGTTGTCGGGGCTGTGGCACAGCACGTCGACAAGGGGGACCAGCCACAGGTCACAGGCCACGAGTGCTCGCTTCCGGTCGGGGACGCCCCGTTCCGGGGCGGTGGGTGGGGCCGGTGTACGCGTCGGTACGGTCGGGACAGCGTAGTGCTAGGCGAGGTCCCCGACGAGGGTGAGGGAGTGCTCGTTGTACTCCCGCACGAGCCGCTGCGCCTCGGCCAGATCGCGGCCGACGACGGCGGCGACCAGCTCCCGGTGGCCGTGCCACAGGTGTCCGCGCAGATCGGCCCGGCGCCGCAGCAGCGGCACCGCGAACATCCACGTCTGTACGCGGACCCGGTCCAGGAAGTCCGAGATGTACGGGTTCCCTACGATGCTGCCCAGCTCGCGCCAGAACCGCAGGTCGTACCCGATCAGTACGTCCAGGTCACCGGCGCGCGCGGCACGCTCGGCCTCCTCCGCCCGGCGCCGGATGGACGCCAGCGCCTCGTCCGACAGGGCCCGCACCGCCCGCTCCGCGCTGCTGCGGAAGATCCCCTCGATGATGAGTGTGCGGGCGTCGACCATCGCCCGGAAGTCCTCGGCCGTGAAGGCGTGGACGCTGAAGCCGCGGTGCTGTTCGACGTCCAGGAGGCCCTGGGCACACAGGTCGAGCAGCGCCTCGCGTACGGGGGTCGCGGAGACCCCGTACTGCTCGGCGATCTCCTTGACCGTGAACTGGTGGCCCGACGGCAGCCGGCCGGCCAGGACCTCGTCGCGCAGCGCGTCGGCGATCTGCTGGCGCAGCGTGCTGCGACGTATGACTCCGCTGACTGTGCCGGCGGGCATCGTGTCCGTCTCCTTAGACGTCCGTCCTCATGACCGCACGGCAGGGAAGCGGCCCTCGCCACACGATAGGCGAGGGCCGCTCCGGCCCGTGCGTCGCATAGGTAACGCGCCGGGCGGGACTGCGGGAAATCTGTACGCATCGGTACGGAAGCGACAGAATCCGGTACGGAACCGGTAGCGAACCGGTACGGAAGAGACGCGCGGGGAACACGACGCGCCCCCGCCGGGTCCCGGGCGCGGGACTCGACGGGGGCGCGCGGCCACCGCTCTCAGAGAGGGTGGACCATCTGCCTCACACGCGGGGGACCATCGGCCTCACACGCGGCAGGCCGCCGGGCTCACAGGAGGCGGGAGAGGTCCGAACCCTGCGCGGTGGCACAGTTGCTGTCGGGAGACAGGGGACTTACCACGATCGAGACGATGCTGGGGTCGGAGCCCAGAACGGTGCAGAGGGGGATCTGCACCCTTTCGAGGGCGGCGGCGCTGGTGCCGACCAGGATGTCCTGCTCACCGGCGTTGTAGTCGTACGGAGCGACCCGGGCGACGGCCGCACGAGTGGCGTCCGTACGGGTGGGGACCGTACGGGCGTCGTCGCTCGGGAAGCCGGGCGGCTGCGGCGGCTGGACGGTCATGCACGCTCCCTGCGCGTCCTGCCCCGGAGCCAGGGCCCGGGCGGTCACCGTCAGCGTCAGCGCGCCGGTCCTCTTGACGCACAGCGCCACGCGCATCTGTGCGGCTTCCTGCTCGGTGCCACGGTAGAGCTCGACGCTGCGCACTTCCTGGGAGCTGCCGGTGGCCGCGGCGGGGGCCGCGACGGCGGGAACGGCCGGGACGGCCAAGGCCGTTGCCGCGACGGCGGCGACGGCGAGACGGCGTCGGGTGGAGCGATTCATGCTGCACATCCTTTTGGCGGGGACAGAACGCCATGGGCATGCCCGGGAGTGAGTGACGTACTTACGCAGCGTTGACGACTAACCCGAACGAGTGACTGTGTGTGACAGCGGGCAACGCGAGTGGGTGGCCGATACCCACTCCATATATGAGCCGATAAGCGGGTAAACGGGATGCCTGAAGCCGACTGAGCGCCTACCCCTCACACCGTGTGCGCGCCTCACACCGTGTGCACGTCTCACACCGTGTGCGCGTCCGCCGCCGACAGCGCCTCGTCCAGGACGGCCAGGCCCTCCTTCGCCTCCGCCTCGGTGATCGTGCAGGCCGGGACGGCGTGCGTCCGGTTCATGTTGACGAAGGGCCACAGGCCGCCGCGCTTGCAGGCCGCCGCGAACTCGGCCATCGGCGCGTTCGCCGCGCCCGCCGCGTTGTACGGCACCAGCGGCTCGCGGGTCTCCTTGTTCCTGACCAGTTCCAGGGCCCAGAAGACGCCCATGCCACGGACCTCGCCGACACTCGGGTGCCGCTCGGCCAGCTCGCGCAGCCCCGGCCCGAGCACCTTCTCGCCGATCTCGGCGGCGTTCTCCACGATCCGCTCCTCGGCCATCGCGTTGATCGTGGCGACGGCGGAGGCGCAGGCCAGCGGGTGACCGGAGTACGTCAGACCGCCCGGGTAGGGCCGCTGGTCGAAGGTGGCGGCGATCTCCGCGCTGATGGCGACACCGCCCATCGGTACGTAGCCGGAGTTGACGCCCTTGGCGAAGGTCAGCAGGTCGGGGGTGACGCCGAAGTGGTCGGCGGCGAACCAGCGTCCCGTACGCCCGAATCCCGCCATGACCTCGTCCAGGATGTAGACGATGCCGTAGCGGTCGCAGATCTCGCGGACGCCGGACAGGTAACCGGGCGGCGGGACCATGATCCCGGCCGTGCCGGGGACGGTCTCCAGGATGATCGCGGCGATCGTCTGCGGCCCCTCGAAGGTGATGATGTCCTCCAGGTGCCGCAGCGCGCGGGAGCACTCCTGCTCCTCGGTCCCGGCATGGAAGGCCGAGCGGTACAGGAACGGACCCCAGAAGTGGACGACCCCGGCGGAGGCGGTGTCCGAGGCCCAACGGCGCGGGTCTCCGGTGAGGTTGATCGCGGCGGCGGTGGCGCCGTGGTACGAGCGGTAGGCGGAGAGCACCTTGGGGCGGCCGGTGTGCAGCCGCGCCATCCGGACGGCGTTCTCCACCGCCTCCGCGCCGCCGTTGGTGAAGAAGATCTTGTCGAGGTCGCCGGGGGTACGCCCGGCGATCAGCCGGGCCGCCTCGGACCGTACGTCCACGGCGAAGCCCGGGGCGAGCGTGCACAGCTCGGCCGCCTGCTCCTGGATGGCGGCGACGACCTTCGGGTGCTGGTGCCCGATGTTGGTGTTGACCAGTTGGGAGGAGAAGTCCAGGTAGCGGTTGCCGTCGTAGTCCCAGAAGTACGCGCCCTCGGCGCCCGCCACGGCCAGCGGGTCGATGAGGCCCTGGGCGGACCAGGAGTGGAAGACGTGCGCGCGGTCGGCGGCGCGTACGGCCGCGCCGGCTGCCGGGTCGGGTTGCGTCGTGGTCACGGTCACTACCTCGGATCGCTCGGGCCCGCCGGGGCTCAGGGATGGCGGACGCCCCCACCCTAGGGATCACGCCCCGGCCGCCGGTACCGACAGTCTGTACGGCCCTCGCCACGACCCCGGACAGACTGTCGGCACCGAGCCCGGGCAGGCGGCCGAGGCGCGCGCCCGCTACGCCGCCGCCCGCGGGAAGGCCGTACGCACCGTCGCCCGCCAGCACGGCGAGACCAGGTCCGGCCGCAGCGCCGACAGCGCGCCGCAGTATTTGGTGAACCCCGAGGCGGATATCCCGTACTCCCGCAGCATCCGGTCCACATCGGCGTCGGCCTCCGCGTCGACCGGCGGAGCGGCTGACTCCGTCCGCCCCACCCCTCCGGCCCCTCGCTTGGTCTGTACGAGGACGAGCCCGCCGTCGGCCCGTATGGCGCGCCCGGTCGCAAGGTCCCGGCAGATCAGGCCCGCGTCACAGGTGATCCGCTGCCCGTTCCCCACGAACGTGGCCCGCTGGTACTCCGTGCACAGGGAGGGCGCCAGCTCCTCGGGCGCCGCCATGCCGTACGCGCGATGCAGTACGGAGGCGAGGAAGCGGCGCGGGCCGTGCCCCAGCGCCGCGTCCTCCGGCAGGAGTTGCTGCCGCCGCTTGACCGTCTCGCCCCGCCGCCCCCTGAGCTTGATCTCGAACTGCCGCTCGCCGGTGTCCGCGTACAGCCGCTCGCGGATCTTGAAGCGGCACCGTCGCCGCTGCCGGTCGTCGTAGAAGGACCGCAGGTCAGGGGTGTCGTAGGAGAGGGACTGGTACGCGAACCAGCGGCGGCCGTTGACACACAGGCTGCGCAGCGGCCCGCCGGGCCGGCGCGGGTCGGTCAGCCGCGCCGCGAACTCCGCGAAGACCTCGACCGGCACGAGGTAGCTGCGTTCGAAGCGGGTCAACAGCTCGGCGCGCGCCTGTAATTCGGCGAGGGTGACGGGACGCGCGGCCATGGCGGCCCGCCCGATGGCCCGTACGGCGGGAATCACGGGAGTCACTCGGTCTCCTTGCGCCGGAGGGACGGGAGGAACAGCGGAGAGGCGGGAACAGCGGGAACAGCGGGAACAGCGGGAACAGAGCGTGCTGACATGTGTACGCACGGGCAGGCCGAGAAGTTCCAAGTATTCGCAAAGCATTGACAGCACACTGCCTTTACGACAGCATGCTGTCATGACTTCCACGACACCGGCAGCAGCACCGACGCCGTCCCCCAAGGCCGTACACCTCGCCCTTTACGACACCGCCGCCGACTGGGAGTTCGGCCACGCCGCCACAGTGCTGCGCCAGGGCACGTACTTCCACACCACCCCGGGCGACGGCTTCCGCATCGCCACCGTCGCCGCCACCACCACCGGATCCGCCCCCGTGACCACGATGGGAGGCATACGCGTCCTCCCCGACCTCGCCCTGGACGCCCTGCGCCCCCAGGACAGCGCGCTGCTGATCCTCCCCGGCGCCTCCCTCTGGGACAGCGGCGAGGAACTGGCCCCCTTCGCCCGCAAGGCCCGGGAGTTCCTGGAGGCGGGCGTGCCGGTCGCGGCCATCTGCGGTGCGACGGCCGGCCTGGCTCGCGAGGGCCTGCTCGATGACCGTACGCACACCAGCGCCGTCCTGGACTACCTCGCCGCCCAGCCCGGCTACCAGGGCGCCGACCGCTACCGCGATACGGACGCCGTACGCGACCGCGGACTGATTACCGCCGGCCCGACCGAACCGGTCGCCTTCGCCCGCGAGATCTTCGCGGAGCTGGACGTGATGGAACCGCCCGTACTGGACGCCTGGTTCCGCCTGCACCGCCACTCGGACGCGACCGCGTTCCCCGTCCTGATGAACGCGACCACCGCCCGATGACCCGCACTCCACGAACACCCCGCGCGCATACGGCTCCCCCTGTCCCCGACCTGCTCAGCCGTACCGCCCTGGCCGCCTTCCGCCTCAACGGTCAGTTCCTCGCCGTCTCCGAGCAGTTGGCGCGCCCGGCCGGGCTGACCGCCGCCTGGTGGCAGGTGCTGGGCGCCGTACTGCGCACGCCGCTGCCGGTGTCCGGCATCGCGCGGGAGATGGGCATCACCCGGCAGAGCGTGCAGCGCATCGCGGACCTGCTGGTGGAACGCGGCCTGGCCGAGTACCGCCCCAACCCCGCGCACCGCCGCGCGAAACTGGTCGCGGCGACCGACGAGGGCCTGGCGGCGGTACGGCGCATCCGCCCCGCCCACAGCGACCTCGCCCGCCGCCTGAGCGAACAACTCGGCGGCCCGGAGCGGTTCGCCCAGGTCATGACGGCCCTGGAAACCCTCTCCGAAGCGATGGATGCGATGTCGACGGACAGGGTCTGAACGCCTCTCGACAGGTAGCCTCCGCGCAGATAGTCTCTGCACAGACAATCTGCGCGCAGGCAATCTCCGCGTAGGTAACCTTCGCGCAGACAACCTCCGGGCACATCACCGGCCGGGGCTTTCCAAGGGAGACCGCACATGTGGGAGTACGAGCACAGCGTCGAGACCGGCGCCGCCCCCGAGGCGATCTGGCGGCTCTGGGCCGATGTGGAGAACTGGGGCACCTGGAACGCCGAGATCGAGAAGATCGAGATCGATGGCCCGTTCGCGACGGGCACCCACATCACGATGACGCCGCCAGGAGACGATCCGGTCCTGCTGCGCATCGCCGAGGCCGTCGAGAACGAACGATTCGTCGACGAGGCCCGCTTCGGCGACCTGGTGCTGCGGACCACCCACCGAATCGACCACACCGACGACGACCGGATCCGGGTGGTGTACCGGATGGAGATCACCGGCCCCGGCGCCGAAGAGGCCGGCCCGCGCATCGGCCCGGGCATCACCGCCGACTGGCCCGACACCATGGCCTCGCTGGTCGAGCTGGCTCGACGCTGATGGACCTCACCCCCGGCGAGAGCCCCGGATTCCTGCTGTGGCACGCCACCCTGCGCTGGCAGCGCGACATCGCCGCAGCCCTGACCCCTCTCGGTCTCACCCACGTACAGTTCGTGCTGCTCGCCTGTGCCTGGTGGCTCAACACCCAGGGCGAGCACCCCAATCAACTGACCCTCGCCCGCCAAGCGGGCACCGACATCAAGATGACCTCCCAGGTTTTGCGCGCCCTGGAGCACAAAGGACTCATCGAACGCGAAGTCGACCCGGCCGACACCCGCGCCAAACGGCTGCGCGTCACCCACACCGGCGCCGACCTGGCCCCACGCGCGATCGCCGCCGTCGAACTCGTCGACAAGCGGTTCTTCCGGCCGGTGCCCCTCGATGACGCGGTAACCCTGCTCGGCCGCCTGGCCCGTCCCCAGCCGGAGGACGACGAGTGACCACCGCGCACGAAGACACCCCGAAGCAGCAGGCGGACATCACCCGCCTGCTGCTCCGGGGTGTCCTGCCCGCCCCAGCTTCCGCCGAAGCCGTCCGCGTCGTCACCGGGGCAGGCGGGACGACGGCGACGACGGCACGGCTCTCCCCTTGCACCGGATGACGGCCCCCAACCGGACAAGGGAGCGACCCGGCCCGCCCGTACGTACGGGCCTACGGCCAGCGCACCACCGGGCGGCGGGGCACGGGTTTGCGGCAGTCCGGCGTACGGTCGGCGGGCAGCGACACCGGCTCCGCCGGGTCCTCGTCGAGCGCGAAGCAGAGTTGCGCGTGCAGGAGTTCGGTTTCGGCCGGGGTGAGCTGGAGGGTGATGTCCCCGTCGAACTTCCCGTCCTGCCGCAGCCAGAGGTGGATGGCGTACCGCCCGTCGGCTTCGCGCCGTACGGGTTCACCGGGTACGCGACTGATGCGCAGCCCCGGCGGTACGGAGGGGTTACGGGTTCCCTTCATGCCGGCACCCCCGCGAAGGCGAACAGCTCGTATGCGGCCCGCCGTTCTTGTTGTTCGTGGACGAGGAGGTACGGCCGTACGAGCGGACTGGGCCCGTCGAGGATCGGGTGTTCGACGGGTCCGGTCCTTCTCGGCTGGGCGAAGGAACAGACGGCCCGCGCCGCTGCGCATTGCCGCGCCAATTTGGCCGCGCTTTTGGCCGCGCTTTTGGCCGCATCAGGCTTCCTGAAGAAGCGGGCAACTGTTCGTCGGAGGACGGAGCAGATAAGGTGGGCCATGCTGACGCTCCTGTGAGGCGTTGGCCACGCCCTGGGGTGCTGGAACACCGCCAGGGCACTTTCTCTTCACGCGGTAACTGGGCAGTTGCGGCGTGCTGTTGAGACCCTAGCTTCAAGGGGCTTAGAACTTCAACATTTTGGCCCCTGACCGACAAACTGGCATATGCCGTTGCGGCACACAGCCCTTTCAGAGCTGCTGCACCATTTCCTGGATGAAGTCCCGCGAGCGCTCAGGACTAAGAGAACGCTGTTCCATCCGGTCCAGCACCACGCGGTAGTTGGCGAGGTCGGCCTCTGCGTCCATGAACCTGGAACCCAAGGGTGTATCCGACTGCACGGTGTCGAGCTGCGGAACAGGTCCATAGGCGTAGAAGGTCGACGTCCCCACAGCAGTAAACCCGCCTGCCTCGAACGGAACGACTCGGATCGTCACGTTGTCCCGCTCCGACTGCTTCAACAGATGGTCCAACTGCGACCCGATCACGCCTCGCCCGCCGAAGCGCATACGCAGAGCCGCTTCGTGGATGATGAAGATACAGGCCAGCATCGGCGTTCGATCCAGAACATCTTTGCGGCGCATACGGAATGCGACCCTGCGTTCGATCTCTTCGGGCGCCACCGCGGGCACCGCTTCTTCGAACACCGACCGCGCGTATTCCTCATGCTGAAGAAGTCCCGGCATGTGCATGATCTGTACGGAGCGCATGCCGTGGGCGTGGTGCTCGACTTCTGCCAGATTCATAGCACCGGGGACACAGATCCCCCTGTAATCGTCCCACCAGTGCCTACCGCGCTCCCTGGCCATCTCCACCAGCGCATCGATGTACGCGGCGTCCCGGCACGAGTAATTGGCGGCCCATACGCGTACTCTGTCGCAACTGACCCCGAAACGAGCGGACTCGATGTTGCTGATGGTGGCCTTGTCCACTCGGTGAACCACCCCTGCTTCGGTCAGCGACAATCCCGCGCGCTCGCGCATCTTGCGCAACTCCGCGCCCAGCCGCCGCTGCCGCTCGGTCGGTGGTTTCCGTGCCGCCATCCGCTCCCCCTGCTTGAACCGGCGCAGACCCTACTCGGGCCGACCCAACCCGCCTGTTTTGATGCTGGCGAGCAACGCGCGGACTTCCGGCGATGTGGTTTTGAGGACCGTATCGGGCTCGTCGCTCTCCCGCACGAAGATCTCATCGCCGTACGTGGCGAGCTCGACGCAGTTCGCATCACCGGTGTTCTCCGAGAATGTTGACTTGCGCCACTGAGGCGTCTCTCGCATCGCCACCCACCTTCCTCCTGCCCACCAGTGTGGACCGCGCCTCCACCAGATGGGAACGCCGCACAGCGTAGCCGTGGCCCGGCAGGCGGATCGCCTGCCGGGCCACGGCTAGGAAGGAACCGATCGGGAACGGGCCGATTCGGTCAGGAGAGGAAGGAGTTGATCTCGATCGTCTCGTCGCGGCCGGGGCCGACGCCGATGGCGGAGATCGGGGCGCCGGACATCTCCTCCAGTGCCTTGACGTACGCCTGTGCGTTCTTCGGCAGGTCGGAGAACGTCTTGGCCTTGGTGATGTCCTCGGACCAGCCCGGCAGGTTCTCGTAGATCGGCTTCGCGTGGTGGAAGTCGGTCTGGGAGTACGGGAGTTCCTCGACCCGCTTGCCGTCGATCTCGTACGCGACGCAGACCGGGATCTGCTCCCAGCCGGTGAGCACGTCGAGCTTGGTGAGGAAGAAGTCGGTCAGGCCGTTGACGCGGGTCGCGTAACGGGCGATGACCGCGTCGAACCAGCCGCAGCGGCGGTCGCGGCCGGTGGTGACGCCGCGCTCGCCGCCGATGGTGCGCAGCGCCTCGCCGTCCTTGTCGAACAGCTCGGTCGGGAACGGACCGGCACCGACCCGCGTCGTGTACGCCTTGAGGATGCCGATGACCCGGCTGATCTTCGTCGGGCCCACGCCGGCGCCCGTGCAGGCGCCGCCCGCGGTGGGGTTGGAGGACGTCACGAAGGGGTAGGTGCCGTGATCGACATCCAGCAGCGTGCCCTGACCGCCTTCGAAGAGGACGACCTTGCCCTCGTCGATGGCGTTGTTCAGGATCAGGGTGGTGTCGGCGACGTAGCCGCGGATCTTGTCCGCGTAACCGAGCATCTCCTCCACGACCTGGTCGGCGACGACCGCGCGGTGGTTGTAGAGCTTGGCGAGCACCTGGTTCTTGAAGTCCAGGGCCGCCTCGACCTTCTGGTGCAGGATCGACTCGTCGAAGAGGTCCTGCACACGGATGCCGGTGCGGTTGATCTTGTCGGCGTACGTCGGGCCGATGCCGCGGCCCGTCGTACCGATCTTGCGCTTTCCGAGGAAGCGTTCCGTCACCTTGTCGACGGTGATGTTGTACGGCGTGATCAGATGCGCGTTACCGCTGATCAGCAGCTTGGACGTGTCGACGCCGCGCTCGTTGAGTCCGCTCAGCTCGGAGAGCAGGACCGCCGGGTCGACGACGACGCCGTTGCCGATGACCGGGGTGCACCCCGGCGAGAGGATTCCGGAAGGGAGAAGATGCAGCGCGTACTTCTGGTCGCCGACGACGACCGTGTGGCCGGCGTTGTTGCCGCCCTGGTAGCGCACCACATAATCGACGGATCCACCGAGCAGGTCGGTGGCCTTTCCCTTGCCCTCATCACCCCACTGAGCACCGAGCAGCACAAGTGCGGGCACAGGCGTACACCCCTTCCGGGCGGGGCATGTCCAACGTGCGTGACGGTGTACTCCATGCGTGTCCATGTGCACGTCATCGCTGGAGCCGTTGGACCGGTGCCCCGGAATAGACGAAGCCCCTGGCGCAATAGCGCAAGGGGCTCTTGCACCGAGATGCTACCTGAAATGAGGAAGGACCGAGGTGTCGGCGCAGCCTTCTCGACCTCGACACTCTCCCCCAGACTCCGTCCGGGGGCACCCCCTGCTCGTGGTCATCGACCCGGTGGCCCGCAGTACGGACGGGGAGTCCGTGCGCATCGCGAAAGACGTGCTGTGTGCGGGCGCCAGTACGAAAATCTGCCTTCCCGACGGGCCGGAGGAGTTCGCACGGGCGCTCGCCCGCCGGGGCCAGCGCCGGCCGGTGGTGATCGGTGACGACCACGCCCTGGTGCGCGCCGTCGCGCTCCTCCACAAGGAGCGCGAGCTGGCGCGGGTGGCGCTGTCGGTGGTCCCGGTGGGCGCCCCCTCCACGGTGGCCCTGTCGCACTCCCTGGGCGTCCCCACGGGCGCCGTGGCCGCCGCGCGGACGGTCCTGGACGGCACCGAGCAGCGGATGGACCTGCTCACGGACGACAGCGACGGCATCGTGCTGGGCGGGCTGCGCATTCCGTACGCGGGGGAAGGCGGGGACGCGAGCGGGGGCGGTGGCCGGGACAGTGGCCGGGGCGGCTCCGAGGGTGGCGGGAGGTCCGGGGTGCGGGCGGCGCTGACGCGGCTGACCTCGCCCGGCGACCTTCTGGCGGCGCTGACGGGCCGGGGCGGGCGGCGGGACCGTACACCGCCCCGGCGGCTGCGGGTCGAGGCGGACGGAATCGTGCTGGCCGACCTGGACCGGCCCGTGGAGCGGGTATCGGTGGTGCCCAGCGCCCGCGCGCCGCAGGACGGGCCGGGCGCGGCGGCGGTGGACGGCGCCGCGCTGGATTCCGGGCTGGCCGACGTCGTCGTGCACTGGCAGTCCGCCGAGCATCCCGTACGGGCCCGCGCGCGGGCCGTGACCGTCTCGGGCACGGACTTCCGCTACCGGGCGGACGCGGTGGTGGGCGGGCCGGTCAGGACCCGTACGTGGACGGTGCAGGCGGGAGCGTGGCGGCTGACGCTGCCGCGCGACTGAGGAGGGAGGGACGGGGCTGTGAGGTGAGGGCGTACACGGCAGAGATGGCGTACGGGGCGGAGGGGCGTACGCAGCGCGGGAGCGTACGGCTGGCAGGGCGTGCGCAGCGGCGTCACACGATCACTTCTCGGGCGCGTCCGCCTCGTACTCGGCACGCAGCTTGTCCCGGTGCTCGCGCCAGCGCTCCAGCAGCCCGCCCAGCTCACCCTGCACGAACTCGAAGAAGGCCAGCGTCTCGGCGACCCGCCGCCCGGCCGGAGACCCGGTGCCCAGGGCGCTGACGCCCTCCCGCAGGGCGCCCTCCCAGCGGGTCATCATGTTGTCCCGCTGGGTCAGCGCCTCGTACCACTGGTCGCTGTGCACCCGGTAGCGGTCGCGCCGGGAGCCCGGCTCGCGCTCGCGGCCGACCATGTTGACCTGGGACAGGTAGCGGATGGCGCCGGAGATGGCGGCCGGGCTGACCTGGAGGCGCTCGCCCAGCTCCGCCGAGGTCAGGGTCCCCGAGTCGGAGGCGAGCAGGGCCGCGAAGACGCGGGCGGACATGCGCTGCATCCCCGCCTCGGTGAGCTGGGCCGCGAAGCGCTCGATGAACTGGGAGACGGCTTGTTCGTCCCGTCGGTGTGACTGCTGCGGCCGGGCCGGAGGGGACACCGGCCCCGCCGTCCGCTCCGCCTGTGCCGCCCCTGCTGTTTCCGGTGTCTGAACCGCGTCCGCCATGTCGGCATCCTCTCCCCTGATCGCCCCGTGATCACCCTGCTCAGCGCCCTGGGGCAAGTTTATACGGTTCCTTAACTTCACAAGTTTGTGAAGTGCGCGTAGGTTCCGAAACATGAATGAGGCAATCTCCGTCGCAGGGCTCCACAAGTCCTTCGGCCGCACCCACGCGCTGGACGGCCTCGACCTGACCGTCGGGGCCGGGGAAGTGCACGGCTTCCTCGGCCCCAACGGGGCGGGCAAGTCCACCACCATCCGCGTCCTGCTGGGCCTGCTGCGCGCCGACCGCGGCACCACCCGCCTCATGGGCCAGGACCCCTGGCGCGACGCCGTCTCCCTCCACCGCCGCATCGCCTACGTCCCCGGGGACGTCACCCTGTGGCGCAACCTGTCCGGCGGCGAGGTCATCGACCTCTACGGACGGCTGCGCGGCGGACTGGACCGGGCCCGCCGCGCCGAGCTGCTGGAACGGTTCGAACTGGACCCGACCAAGAAGGGCCGTACGTACTCCAAGGGCAACCGCCAGAAAGTCGCCCTGGTCGCCGCCTTCGCCTCCGACGTGGACCTGCTGATCCTGGACGAGCCGACCTCCGGCCTGGACCCGCTGATGGAGGAGGTCTTCCAGGACTGCGTGGCGCGCGAGCGCGAGCGCGGCCGTACGGTCCTGCTCTCCAGCCACGTCCTGTCCGAGGTCGAGGCGCTGTGCGACCGCGTCAGCATCATCCGCCGGGGCCGGACCGTGGAGAGCGGGTCGCTGGCCGACCTGCGCCACCTGACCCGTACGAGCGTGTCCGCCGAGCTGGCCGGGCCGCCCGACGGGCTCTCGCGGCTGCCCGGCGTACACGACCTGGACGTACAGGGGCGGCGGGTCAGGCTCCAGGTGGAGACCGACAAGCTCGACGCCGTGCTGCGCGCGCTCACCGGGTCCGGAGTGCGGTCGCTGACCAGCACGCCGCCCACGCTGGAGGAACTCTTCCTGCGCCACTACCAGGACGACGTACGCGAGGAAGCCGGGAGCGGCGCGCAGGACGCGGCGGGCCGGGAGGCGGTCGCGCGATGACCACCGCCACCCCTGCCTCCGCGGGCGCGGACTTCACCCGTACGCCGGGCACCCGTACGCCACGCGCCGCCCGCGACCTGGCCGGCACCGGCGCCCTGCTGCGGCTGGCGCTGCGCCGCGACCGCCTCCTGATCCCGGTGTGGGTACTGGCCCTGGGCCTGACCGTCGTCAGCATGGGACCGGCCCTGCAATCGTTCTACGCCACGGCCGCCGACCGCGCCGGCGTGGCCCGTTCGATGGCCGCCAACGGCTCGCTGCGCGCGCTGTACGGGCCGGTCTTCAGCGACTCCGTGGGCGGCCTGGTCGCCTGGCGGATGGCCGGTTTCGCCGCGCTGCTGGCCGGCGTGATGAGCCTGACCGTCGTCATCCGGCACACCCGTGAGGAGGAGGAGAGCGGCCGTCAGGAAATGCTCTCGGCCGCCGTCGTCGGCCGCCGCGCCCCGCTGACCGCCGCCCTGCTGACGGCCCTGACCGCGAACGCCGCGCTCGCCCTGCTGACCGGCGGCGGGCTGGCCGCGTCCGGGCAGCCGACGGGAGGTTCGCTCCTGCTGGGCCTGGCGATCGGCGGCGCCGGGATGCTCTTCGCGGGCCTGGCGGCCGTCGCGGCCCAGCTCACCGAGAGCGCGCGGTCCGCCAAGGGTCTGACCGGTGCCGCCCTGGGCTTGGCCTTCGTCCTGAAGGCGGCGGGCGACGCCGCCTCCGACGACGGGTCCGCCGTCCTCACCTGGCTCTCCCCCGTCGGCTGGACCGAGAACGCCCGCGCCTACGCCGACCAACGGTGGTGGGTCCTGGCGCTCTTCCTGGCGGCGACGGCGGTCACGGTCGCGGCGGCGTACGCCCTGACCGCCCGCCGCGACATCGGCATGAGCTTCCTGGCCGCCCGCCCCGGACCGGCCCACGCCCCCGCCTCCCTCAACGGCGCCCCCGGCCTGGCCTGGCGCCTCCAGCGCGCCACCCTCCTGGGCTGGTCGGCCGCCTTCGCCTGCGCCGGGGCCGTCTTCGGCGGCATCACCGAAGGCGCGGCCGACCTGGTCGGCGACAGCGCGCAGACCCGTGAACTCATCGAGCGGATGGGCGGACAGCAGGGCCTGACCGACGCCTTCCTGGCCGCCATGACCGGCATGCTGGGCATGGTCTCGGCCCTGTACGCGACGGGCGCGGTGCTGCGGCTGCGCGGCGAGGAGACCGGCGGGCGCGCCGAACCGGTGCTGGGCGGGGCGGTGGGACGGCTGCGCTGGGCGGCGGGCCACCTGCTGGCCGCCTTCCTCGGCACGGCCGTCATCCTGCTCGTCGGCGGGCTCGCGCTGGGACTGACGTACGGGATCACGGTGCACGACGCCGGCGGGCGGACCGGTGCCGTACTGGCAGCGGCACTGGCGCAGGTCCCGGCGGTCTGGGCGCTCACCGGCCTGACGGTGCTGCTCTTCGGCGTACTGCCCCGGGCGACGGCCGCCGCCTGGGCCGTCGTCGGTGGCTGCCTGGGCATCGGCTGGCTGGGCCCGGCCGTACGGCTGCCCGGCTGGGCCATGGACCTCTCACCCTTCAGCCATCTGCCCAAGCTGCCGGGGGCGGTGGACGTCGGCGCGGCACCGTACCTGTGGCTGACGGCCCTGGCGGGTGTGTGCGTGGCGGTGGGGCTGGCGGGACTGCGCAGGCGCGACATCGGCTGACGGGTGGGGGTCTCCCACACGTCCACATACGTACGGCACATCCACATACGTACGGCGCCGGAGCTGTAGCGGACTCCGGCGCCGTACTCCGTACTCCGAATTCCGCGTGCCCGTGCGCCCGCTGACGGCGCGACGGGCTCAGTCGGCGTACGGCTGCGCGGCGGGCTCAGCGCGTGGTGGGCGGCGCGATGGGCGTACCCGGCGGCTGCGGCGCGGTCCAGTCGGCGAGGAGCTGGAGGGCCCGGGCGGTCTCGGAACCCGGCTCGACGTTGTAGACGCACAGCGTCTGGTCGGTGTCGCCGGGGGCCTGGAAGGACTCGTACGCGAAGTGCAGATCGCCGACGAGGGGGTGGCGGTAGTGCTTGGCGCCGTGGGTGCGCCGCAGCACACGGTGGTCGTTCCACCAGGTGGAGAACTCCGGGCAGCGCAGCGTCAGTTCGCCCACGAGGTCGGCGAGCTGCCGGTCGTGCGGGTACCGGCCGGCCTCCAGGCGGAGCATGGCGACGGTTTCGGCGGCGATGCGCTCCCAGTCACCGACGCGTTCGCGGGCCTCGGGGTCGAGCAGGTAGTAACGGGCGATGTTGCGGCGGGGCGCGGGCAGGGCGTCGAAATCGGTGAGGACCTCACGGGCCAGCCGGTTGCAGGCCAGCACATCGGTACGCCGTCCGAGGACGAAGGCCGGGACGTGCTCAAGGGTGTGGAGCATCAGGTGCAGGCCCGGCCGGACCCGCTGCGGGCCCGCCGGAGCGCGGCGGGTGGCCGTGGGCCGCGCCAGGAGGTCGGTGAGGTGCTCGCGCTCGGAGGCGTCGAGCTGGAGGGCGCGGGCGAGAGCCTGAAGGACCTCGGGAGAAGGATTGTGTGCCCGGCCCTGTTCGAGCCGTGTGTAGTACTCGGTACTGACACCCGCGAGACGGGCGGCCTCATCGCGCCGCAGCCCGGGCACGCGCCGGGGGCGGCCGTCGGCGGGCAGCCCCGCCCGGTCGGGGGTGATGCGGGCCCGGCGGGTACGCAGGAAATCGGCCAGCTCGCGACTACGGTCCTCCATCCCTCCAGTGTCGCCGGGCCCGCCGGGACACATCCCGGGCAGGGTGGCCCTGCCGGTACCAGCCTCACGCATACCTGCCCGGTCAGGGCGCTTCAAGCGCCCCCGTGAGGCCCTGGTGAGCGGTTTGCTGGTGCAGGGGCCGAACGACCGGCCGACGGCGATGCGCCCTCCTCGTCCCCTCACCACCCCACCACCGCCTGAAAGGCAGGCACCATGACTGCACAGACCTCTGCCCGTACCTCCTCATCCCCTTCCTCCCCCCTCTCCGGCCGCGTGGCGGTCGTCACCGGCGCCTCCAGCGGGATCGGCGAGGCGTCGGCCGAGCACCTGGCCGCGCTCGGCGCCCGCGTCGTCGTCCTGGCGCGGCGCGCGCAGCGGCTGGAGCAGCTCGTCACCCGCATCGAGAGGGACGGCGGGCAGGCCCTGGCCCTCGCGGTCGATGTGACCGACGCGGCAGCGGTACGGGCCGCCGCCGAGCGCGTGGCCGCCGAACTCGGCGGCGCCGACCTCCTCTTGAACAACGCGGGCGTGATGCTCCCCGCGCCCGTCGAGGAGCTGGCCACCGGCCAGTGGCAGCACCAGATCGACCTGAACGTGACCGGCCTGATGAACGTCATCGGCGCCTTCGTCCCGCAACTGGTCGAGGCCGCCGCCGAGCGCAAAGTCGCCGACCTGGTCAACACCTCCTCGATCGCGGCACAGAACATCTTCCCCAACTTCGCCGTCTACTCCGCGACCAAGGCGTACGTCACCCACCTCTCCCGGCATCTGCGGGCCGAGCTGGGCGCGAAGAACGTACGGGTGTCGGCGATCGAGCCGGGCATCGTCGACACGGAGCTGCAGAGCCATGTCACCGACGAGGGCGCGCTGGCGTGGCTGGCGGCCGGCAAGGACACGATGGAGTGGCTCACCCCGCAGGACGTCGCGCGGACCATCGGGTTCCTCGCGTCGCTTCCGCCGCGGGCCAACCTCCAGCAGGTCACGATCATGCCGACCGGTCAGGCCGCCTGACCGTGAATCCGGCGTGTGGCCGACGTGTGGCTGATGTGTGGCCGGCGTATGGCCGACGCCTGGCCGCCGTGTGGCCGACGTGTGGCCGGTCCGTATGGCCGACGTCCCGCGCGGGGCGGCGGCCACACGGACCGGCGGGGGAGGCGCCAAGGAACCCGAAATGTGCGAGGCATTTGCCAGGATGTGACCTGTCCGGTCCCCCGGAGGCGCGTTAATCCACCGAAGTTGTCCACAAGTTGTGGACAAAACGATTCGCCGACCGGCACCCCGCGCCTCGACGCCCGCCCGGCTCACATCTCCACGAGCAGCTCCCGCAGCCCCCGTATGACGAAGCCGGACTTCCACTCCGGCTCGCGCACCAGCCGCAGGCCGGGCGCCCGGCGCAGCAACGCGCCGAAGGAGGCCGCCAGTTCCAGCCGGGCCAGCGGCGCGCCCAGGCAGTAGTGGATGCCCGCGCCGAACGCCAGGTGCGGGTTGTCGGCACGGGTCAGGTCCAGCGTCTCCGGGCGGTCGAAGCGCGCCTCGTCCCGGTTGGCGGAGCCGAAGAGCAGGGCGACCTCCGCGCCGCGCGGGATGACCGTACCGCCGACCTCGATCTCGTCCAGGACCCAGCGTTCGAAGAGTTGCAGCGGGCTGGAGAAGCGCAGCAGCTCTTCCACGGCGTACGGAAGCAGGTCCGGGTCGGCGCGCAGCGCGGCGAGCTGTCCGGGGTGCTGGAACAGCGCCCACCAGCCATTCCCGGTGGTGTTGACCGTCGCCTCGTGCCCGGCGTTCAGCAGCAGCACACAGGTGGAGATCATCTCCTGTTCGCTGAGCCGGCCGTCCTCGTCGTGCGCGGCGATCAGCCCGCTGATCAGGTCGGAGCCGAGGTCGGTACGGCGCCGGGCGATCAAATCCCGCAGGTAGTCGGAGAATTCCAGCGAGGCGCGGACGGCGCGCCCGGCCGCGTCCTCGGTGGGATTCAGCTCGTACATCCCGCAGATCGCGGCGGACCAGGGGCGCAGCAGTCCGCGGTCGGCCGCCGGGATGCCGAGCAGCTCGGCGATGACCGCGACCGGCAGCGGCTCGGCCACCTCGGCGATCAGGTCGCCGCCGCCGGAGGCGACCAGGGAGTCGGCCAGTTCGCCCGCCAGCCGCTCGACGGTGGGCGCCAGTTCGCGGACCGTACGGGGCGTGAACGCCTGGGAGACCAGCCGCCGTACCCGTGGGTGGTCCGGCGGCTCCAGGTCCAGCATCCCGTTGTCGTTGAGCACGTGGAAGGGCTCGTGCGCGGCGGGCGGCGGCGTACGGCCGAACTCCTCGTGGGTGAAGCGGTGGAGGTACGTACGGCCCAGGCGCCGGTCGCGCAACAGGGCGGTGACGTCCTCGTACCGGGGGATCAGCCACTGGTTCGACGGCTCGTAGTAATGCGCCCGCCCCGCCTCCCGCAGCCGGGCGTAGGCGGGTAGGGGTCCACGACGAACGGCCGTGACCAGGGCGCGAAGACATCGGCGGCAGTACTCATGCCGGGAGACTAGGGCCTTGCGACGATCTTGTGACCGGTGTCGTCCCGACTTGTCGGCATGCGATGCGGGATGCGGGATGCGGGGGCTTCACGGAGCCCTCTGCCTAGCCTTCCGGGTAGAAGAGGAACAAAGTGCAGCCGGTGGTGGTCGAGGGTACGTGCCAGGTGCCGGCCGGGGCGTGCAGGAACGTACCGGCCGGGTAGTCGCGTGCCCCGTCGTTGAAGGTGCCGGCGACCACGTAGACCTCCTCCGGGCCGGGCTCGTGGACGTCGCGGCGCGGCCAGGAGGTGCCCGGCTCCATCTCCAGCACATTGGCGTGCGCGCCCGACGGCCCCCGCCACAGGGGACGCAGCCGTATACCGGGGAACAGCTCACGGACCGGGGATTCGTGGACGGAGACGGAGGTGTAGCCCTCCTGCGTGAGGATCTCTGGGTGCATGCCCGCAACAGTGCCGTGCGCGGGCCACGGCCGGACAGAGTCCGCGATGCCATCATGGGGTACTTTCCTGCCATGCATCGCGTGGTGGCCCTGGTACGGCCGGTGCAGTCGACGTTCGAGCTCGGCTGCGCCGTCGAGGTCTTCGGTACGGAGCGGCCAGGAGTGCCGCAGCACTACGCATTCGAGACGTGTACGGAGACGCCCGGCCCGGTGCCGACCACGGCCGGGTACGCGATGTCCGTGACGCAGGGCCTCTCGGCGCTCGATTCGGCGGACACCGTGATCATCCCGGGCTGGCTGCCGGTGGAGGAGCCGCTTTCCGACGGCGTGCGCCACGCGCTGCTGAAGGCGCACGCGCGCGGGGCGCGGCTGGTCACGATCTGCTCCGGGGTGTTCGCGCTGGCCCGTACCGGCCTGCTGGACGGCCGCTCGGCCACCACGCACTGGGCGCGCGCCGAGCAACTGCGGCGGGAATTCCCCCGGGTGACCGTGGAGCCGGACAGGCTCTACGTGGATCACGGTGACGTGGCCACCAGTGCCGGCGCGGGCGCGGGGTTCGACCTGTGCCTGCGTCTGGTCCGGCGCGACCACGGGGCCGCGTACGCCGCCCTGCTCGCACGGCACATGGTGCTGCCGCCGCCCCGCGAAGACGGCCGGGCACCGCGCATCCCGCCCGCACCGCCCGTGGACGCGCTCGACGACCTGCTCAAGTGGGCCGATGAACGCCTGGGAACACCGCTGTCGGTGGACGACCTGGCCGCGTACCTCGGCGTCTCGCCCCGCACCCTGGCCCGACGCTTCGCCGACCGGCTCGGCACGAGCCCGGGTGACTGGCTGCTCTCCCGGCGGGTGGCCGCGGCGCGCACCCTGCTGGAGGAGACGGACTTGCCGGTCGAGGCGATCGCGGCCCGCGTCGGCCTCGGCTCCGCGGTCAACTTGCGCCGCCGCTTCCGCGCCCGGACAGGTACGACCCCGGGCGCCTACCGGCGGGCGTTCCGGGTTCCGTGAGGGGGTGCGGCCTGTGAACCGCCGGGGTGCGGCCCGTGATGCGCCTACACTCCGGGCATGACCCCTGATGACATAACGCGCCGTCAGCCGCCGGTAGTTACGCCCGGGATGCGGGCCGCCGACACCGACCGGGAGGCCGTCGCCGAGCGGCTGCGGGACGCGGTGGCAGAGGGCCGGCTGTCCCTGGAGGAGCTGGAGGAGCGGCTGGACGCGGCGTACACCGCCAAGACGCTCGGGGAGCTGGAGCCGCTGATCGCGGACCTCCCCGAGGCCGCGCCGGCGCCGGGGCGGCGCGACCAGCCGCTGATGCTGCGGGCCGGGACCGGCACGGTGCAGCAGACGGGCTACTGGGTGGTTCCGTCCGAGATCACCGTCAGTACGGGCATGGGCAACGCCAAGCTCGACTTCACGGCCGCCGAATGCGCCCACCGCATGGTGACGGTCGAGGTGGCCGTCGGCATGGGCAGTGTGAACGTCGTGGTGCCGCGTGGGTGGGAGGTACGCACGGACGAGGTGGCCGTCGGCATGGGCAAGGTCGTCAACCGCGCGACGGACCGCCCGGAGCCGGGCGCGACCGTTCTGCGCTTCACGGGGCAGATCGACATGGGCAATGTGAAGGTGCGGTACCCGAGCCGGCTTGAGGCCGCGCGGGCGCGCCGCGCGGGTCGGTAGACAGGCCGGCGGACGGGCCAGCGAACGGATCGGTGGACGCCGGGTACGTACCCGGCCCGCGCGGTCCGTCAGCCGCCCGGGGTCACCAGCCGGGCCTCGTACGCGAAGACCGCCGCCTGCGTGCGGTCACGCAGCCCGAGCTTGACCAGGATGCGGCTGACGTGGGTCTTCACCGTGGACTCGGCGACGACCAGATGCTCGGCGATCTCCCCGTTCGACAGGCCCTGGGCCACCAGGACCAGCACTTCCGTCTCCCGTTCGGTGAGGTCGCCGATGCGCTCCTGGGCCGGCGGGCGCGGCGCGCCCAGCCGGGAGAACTCCGAGATCAGCCGCTTGGTGACGGTGGGTGCGAGCAGTGCCTCGCCGGACGCCACGATCCGTACGCCCTCTGCGAGCTGACCGGCCGAGGCGTCCTTGAGGAGGAAGCCGCTGGCCCCGGCCCGCAGCGCCTGGTACACGTACTCGTCCAGGTCGAAGGTGGTCAGGACCAGCACCTTGGCGTCCGCGTCGGCGGCGACGATCTCGCGGGTCGCCTCCAGCCCGTTCATCTCGGGCATACGGATGTCCATCAGGACGACGTCCGGGCGGAGTTGGGCGACCTTGGCCACCGCGTCCCGGCCGTCCACGGCCTCGCCGACCACCTCGATGTCCGGCATCGCGCCGAGCAGCACCGAGAATCCCTCGCGGACCATCACCTGATCGTCCACGATCATCACCTTGATCATGACTTCGCCTCCCCCGCCGACGCGTTCGTGGCCGGCCCCGTCCCCGTACCCGAAACCGACACCGGGATGAAGGCCGCGACCTCGAACCCGCCCTCCTCGGTGGGCCCGGTGGTCATCTCCCCACCCAGCATCTGTACGCGCTCCCGCATGCCCAGTACTCCGTGCCCGGCCCCCGGCGAGGGCTTGGCCAGCCGGCTCGGGGCACCGTTGACGATACGCAGTCCCAGCCCGCCCAGCACATAAGAGATCTCCACCCGTGCCTCGGCGCCCGGCGCATGGCGCAGCGTGTTGCTCAGCGCCTCCTGCACGATGCGGTACGCGGACAGCTCCACGCCCTGCGGCAGCGGCCGGGCCGAACCGGTGATCACCGCCTCGACGGTCAGTCCCGCCGAACGCACGCTGGCCAGCAGCGAATCGAGGCTGGCGAGGGTGGGCTGCGGCGCCTCGGGGTTGGCGTCGGCGAAGGCGTCCGGGTCCTCGGACCGTACGACACCGAGGATGCGCCGCAGCTCGGTCAGCGCGGCCACGGCGTTCTCCCGGATGGTCGAGAACGCCGTCGCCAGCTCCGGCGGCGTCTCCTTGACGCGGTACGGCGCGGCCTCCGCCTGGATGGCGATGACGGACATGTGGTGGGCGACCACGTCGTGCAGTTCGCGGGCGATGGTCGCGCGCTCCTCCAGCAGCGTACGGCGCGAGCGCTCCTCGGCGGTGACCGTCTCGGTCTCCACGACGTGCTGCCGCTCCTCGCGCCAGGCGCGGACGGCGGCGGCCGAGACCAGGATCACCGCGGAGAAGAACGTGAAGGGACCGAGGTCGGAGCCGTTGCCCCGGAAGGTGCACACGACGGTGATCACGACCATGGTGACCAGCCACACTTCCACGGCCAGTCGCGGCCGGGTGCGCAGCACGACCAGTGTCATGACGATGATGTGGGTGAAGGAGGCCATACCGGACCAGTAGCCGCCGTAGCCGCTGTTCGGGTTGAGCAACGCGGCCACACCCAGCACGCCGAGCGACAGCCAGAAGGCGCCGACCGGGCGGAAGAGGGTCAGTGCGATCGGCAGCGTACAGGCGAAGCTGAACACCGACCCGATGAGGGTGCCCACCATGGAGAAGCCGAAAGACGACTGCCCGATGCCCGACAGGAAGATCAGGGCGGCCAGGGAGCCCACCAGCGCGTGCGGCGCCCAGCGGGACCACCTGCGCAGCCGCCGCGGCAGGAGGCGTCGGCTCCACTGGTAGGCGTTCTCGTCCAAGGGCGGCATCGGGTGGAAGGCGAAGGCGCCTTCGACCAGGTCCTGGTGCAGCCTGCGGAGCACCCCGCGGACCAGGCCGGCTTCCGTACGCAGGCCGGTCGGCTGGGACTGACTTCTGTCGTTCACGTACACCACGGTAAGCAGCGCGGGGGCCGAAGGCGTCCGGCTCCGTGGGGATGTGTGGGCCTCCGTCTCAAGTACTACGTGCGGCGATGACTGCCGGTGACCGCCTGCGCGGCGGTGGCACGGATGGCCTTCAGGAGGGCTGCGAAGGCGTCCGTGCCTGGGGTGACGGGGGCGTAGTGGCCGGTGGCGGGGAGCTCGTGGAGGGTGACGGGGGAGGTGCTGGGGAGCTCGTGGAGGGCGACGGGGGAGGTGGCGCGGGCTTCGCGGGTGTAGCGGCGGGAGAGTTCCACCGGGACGTCGGCGTCCTCGGTGCCGTGCAGGATCGCCACGGGCGCCCCGGTGGGCGGGTGGCGCATCGGGTCGGCCTGGGCCATACGGGCCGCCATGCCGGGTCCGGGGCCGAGGAAGCCGGCCACCGCGCCGTTGCTGAGGCCGAGCGCGTGGGCGCGGTCGAGATCGGCGACCGGCGAGACGGCGACGACCGCGAGCGGGTGGCCGGGGGCGGTGGGGACGGCGGGCGCGGCGGGGGTGGCTGCATCGGGGTCGGTGGCGGGGCGGCGGCAGCGGGGTCGGCGGGGGCGGCGGCAGTGGGGTTGCGCCGGGCCGCCGTGAGGAGGGCCAGGTGGCCGCCCGCGGAGTGGCCGACGACCACGACCGGTGTGCCTTGCCGGGCTTCCGGGACGGCCGCGACGGCGGTGGCGATGGCGGCCGTCACGTCCTGGAAGGTCTCCGGCCAGCCACCGCCGCCGGTCACGGTCCCGGACCTGCTCCCGTTCCCGGTGGCGTCCCCGCCTCCGACCCTGCGGTACTCCGCGAGGGCGACCGGCAGGCCGTGCCTGACCAGCGCGGCGGCCAGCGGGGACAGGTATCCGCGGTCGTACGCCACCCGCCAGAAGCCGCCGTGCAGCAGGACGACCAGGGGCTCCGGCGCTCCGCTTCCGGCGCCCGGACGCGCCCCATACGAAGACCCGTACCCGTACGAAGTCCCGTACCCGTACGAAGTCTCGTACCCGTACAGGTCGACCACCTGGTCCGGGTGCGGCCCGTAGGACACCGTGCGGTCCGGCGGCACGGGCGCGAGCCCGAACAGCGCGGCCTCCTCCCTGGCCGCCACTTCTTCCCGGGCCGCCCCTTCCTCCTGCGCCGCCGCCTCCCCGGCCGCCGCGTTCTTCACCGGCTTCCGCCTCCGCTCCCGCCCTCGCCCTCGCTTCCGCTCCCGCCCTCGTCCGGCAGGGCGCTCAGGACGTCCCCAGCATCCGCGCCGCCCGCTCCGCGTCCGCGAAGGAGGTGTACAGCGGCGTGAACCCGAAGCGCAGCACATCCGGGTGGCGGAAGTCGCCGATCACTCCGCGGCGGATCAGTTCGGTCATCACCGCGCCCGCGCCCGCGCACCCCAGCGCCACCTGGCTGCCCCGCAGGGCGTGCTCGCGCGGCGTCAGGACGCGGACCCGGCCGGGCGGCGCGTACGCCTGGACGCAGTCGAGGAAGAAGTCGGTCAGCGCCAGGCTCTTGGCCCGTACGGATTCGATGCGTACGCCGTCCCAGACCTCCAGCGCCGCTTCCAGGGCGAGCAGCGAGAGGATGTCCGGCGTGCCGACGCGGCCCCGCACGATGCCGTCGGCCGGTGAGTAGCGGGACGCCATCCCGAACGGCTCGGCGTGCGAGTTCCAGCCCGGCAGCGGGGAGTCGAACCGCTGCTGGAGGTCCTGGCGTACGTACAGGTAGGCCGGCGAACCCGGGCCGCCGTTGAGGTACTTGTACGTGCAGCCGACCGCGAGGTCGACGCCGTGCGCGTCCAGCCCGACCGGCAGCGCACCCGCGCTGTGGCACAGGTCCCAGACCGCCAGCGCGCCGGCCTCGTGCAGCGCGGCGGTGATGCCGGGCAGGTCGTTGAGCCGGCCGGTGCGGTAGTCGACGTGGTTGACCAGCGCCAGGGCGGTGCGCGGGCCGGCCTCCTGCGGAATCCGCGCGGGCTGGACGGGCCGTAGCGTACGGCCGGTCAGCCGGGCCGCGGACCGGGCGATGTAGCCGTCGGTGGGGAACGTCGTCTCGTCGACCAGGATCTCGTCGCGGTCCTCGCCCGCCATCCGTACGCCGCCGACCACGGCCTTGAAGACGTTGACGCTGGTGGAGTCGCCGACCACGATCCGGCCCGGCGCCGCTCCGACGAGCGGGGCGATCCGGTCGCCGATCCGCTCGGGCGCCATCCACCAGCCGGACTCGGTCCACGACCGGATCCGCAGCTCGCCCCATTCGCGGGCGATGACATCGGCGATCCGGCCGGGTACGGCACGGGGCAGCGCGCCCAGGGAGTTCCCGTCGAGGTAGACCGCCTCGTCCAGCACGAACCGTTCGCGTACGGAGGCGAGTTGGTCCGCCGCGTCCTGCGCCCGGGCGCGCTCGAAGAGGTCCGCGACCACCGGCTCGGGCCGTCCCGCGAGACCCTCGTACTCCTCGCGCTCCTCGTACTCCTCGCGACCCTCGTATTCCGCGCGCTCCTCGCGCCCTTCGTCCCCCTGCTCCCGCGTCATCAGTGATTCAGACATGGCTGCGGGCCGTCCACAGCTCGGGGAAGACGTTCTTGCGGGCCCGTTTCTCCAGCCAGGTCACACCCGCCGAGCCGGCCGTGCCCGGCTTGGCACCCATCGCCCGCCGCGTCGCCACCAGGTGGTCGTTGCGCCAGCGCCACATCAGCTCGGCCACATCGGTCAACGCCTCGCCGAGCTGCGTCAGTTCGCTGTCCTGCGGGCCCGCGTAGATCTCCGCCCAGGCCGCCTCGACGGCCGGGTGCGGCTCGTACTTGGCGGTGAGGTCGCGGTCGAGCACCTCCTCGGGCACGGCGTACCCGCGGCGCCGGAGCAGATGCAGCACCTCGTCCCACAGGCTGGGCTCCTGAAGGGCCTTCTCCAGTTCGGCGTGCTCGCGCGGCGCGCCCCGGTGCGGGACGAGCATGGAGGACGACTTCTCGCCGAGCAGGAACTCCAGCCGCCGGTACATCGCGGACTGGAACCCCGACCCCTCACCGAGCGCCCCGCGGAAGGAGTTGAACTGCGCGGGGGTCAGCCGGGCCAGCGGCTTCCACGCCGCGTTGAGCGCCTCCAGCTCGTACGTGGAGCGCTTGAGCGCGTCCATGGCCACCGGCAGGTCGTCACGGCGCAGGGCCCGCGCCGCGGTGTGCCACTCATGGACGATGACGGTGAACCACAGCTCCATGACCTGGGTGGTGACCAGGAAGGCCATCTCTCCGGGGTCGTCGGAGAGCGGGTGCTGGAGGTGGGTGAGGACGTCGGCGTGGACGTAGTCCTCGTACGGGGTGGTGCCCCGGCTCCCTATGCTCAGGTCCGGATTACCGGCGTTGCCGCCCGCGGCGGCCACCGGGCACATGGGCTCCGGTTCCGTGCTGTGTCCGTTTCGGGACCCGTCGGAGTGCTGCGACATGAGGAACTCCTCGATGCTGCGTCTTCCGGGTAGCGGTCCGCCCCTTCCTGTCGGCGATGGAGCCCCGGTCCCCTCGGGCCGGAGAGCGTGCGAATCGGGCTCTCCCGGCCCAGTGGCATCATGCGCGCCGGACCCCGCACGCGCAAGGGCCGACCGCGATCTTGCGGTCGGCCCGGCCGGAGAGATTTTCAGGAAAGGGTGTCCGCCGCCGTCGGGGAGGAGTCGCGCAGGAAGGTCGTGCAGCGCTCGTACTCCTCCTGCTCACCGATCGCCTGCGCGGCCCGTGCCAGGGCGTGCAGCGCGCGCAGGAAACCGCGGTTGGGCTCGTGCTCGAAGGGCACCGGACCGTGGCCCTTCCAGCCAGCCCGGCGCAGCGCGTCCAGACCGCGGTGGTAGCCCGTACGGGCATAGGCGTAGGACTCGACGACCCGGCCGGCCTGGAAGGCGTCGTCGGCGAGCTGCGCCCACGCCAGGGAGGAGGTCGGGTACTTGGCGGCGACATCGGCCGGGGCCGCGCCCGAGGCGAGCAGTTCGCGGGGCTCGGGGTCGTCGGGCAGGTGGGTCGGGGGCGGTCCCCCGAGCAGGTTCTCGTGAATGGCCATGGCCCAAGTCTGCCTGGTCCGCCCGCCGGCCCGGCCGCCACCCGGCCGGTCGCCGGTACCCGCGGGGGCATCCGCGTACGACGCGGGGCTCCCCGCCTCCGATGAGACGGGGAGCCCCGCGTCAGGTACGCCGACGGCGTGTGTGGGCCGGGGGCGCTTACTTCAGCTTGGTGCCCGTGGAGCGCAGGTTGGCGCACGCCTCGGTGACACGCTTGGCCATGCCGGCCTCGGCCAGCTTACCCCAGCTACGCGGGTCGTAGGTCTTCTTGTTGCCGACCTCGCCGTCCACCTTCAGGACACCGTCGTAGTTACGGAACATGTGGTCCGCGACCGGGCGGGTGAAGGCGTACTGGGTGTCGGTGTCCAGGTTCATCTTCACGACGCCGTTCTCCAGCGCGGTGGCGATCTCCTGCTCGGTGGAGCCGGAACCGCCGTGGAAGACGAAGTCGAACGGGCTCTGCTTGCCGTACTTGGCGCCCACGCCCTCCTGGAGGTCCTTGAGCAGCTCGGGGCGCAGGACGACATTGCCCGGCTTGTAGACGCCGTGGACGTTGCCGAAGGAGGCGGCGAGCAGGTAGCGGCCCTTCTCACCCAGACCCAGCGCCTCGGCGGTGCGCAGCGCGTCCTCGACCGTGGTGTACAGCTCGTCGTTGATCTCGTGGCTGACGCCGTCCTCCTCGCCACCGGTCGGGGTGATCTCGACCTCAAGGATGATCTTGGCGGCGGCGGCCTTGGCCAGCAGCTCCTGGCCGATGGCCAGGTTGTCGGCCAGGGTCTCGGCCGAGCCATCCCACATGTGGGACTGGAACAGCGGGTTCTGGCCCTTGGCGACGCGCTTCTCGGAGATCTCCAGGAGCGGGCGGACGTAGCCGTCCAGCTTGTCCTTGGGGCAGTGGTCGGTGTGCAGCGCGACGGTGATGTCGTACTTGTCGGCCACGACGTGCGCGAACTCGGCGAGCGCGACGGCGCCGGTCACCATGTCCTTGTTGTACTGGCCGCCCAGGAACTCCGCGCCACCGGTGGAGATCTGGATGATGCCGTCGCTCTCGGCCTCGGCGAAGCCGCGCAGCGCTGCGTGCAGAGTCTGCGTCGAGGTCACGTTGATGGCCGGGTAGGCGAACTTGCCTGCCTTCGCCCGGTCGAGCATCTCGTTGTAGACCTCGGGGGTTGCGATGGGCATCTGACCGCTCCTTGTGATGTGCGGGTGTGCGTTCTTGGCCCTGACCAGGGGGCGAGGACATCGCCGTCCCTCATCTTCCCAGACTCGGCCGATTGCTCCACATCGCGCATCCGCCACGCCCACGAAGGGGTGGCTGGTTTCACGTGAAACCGGCCACCCCTCGGACGGGCCCGCTGCTCAGCCACCCTTACGCAGCCGACAAACCCGCTGGTCAGCCGCGCTTTCGCGGCTGCGCCCGGCGTCTCAGGCCAGGTCCAGGTCTTCGAGTCGGTAGCCGGTGATGTACTCCAGACCGGCCTCGGCGATGGCCGATGCGGCACCCCGGTCCACGATCGTGGCCACCGCGACGACCTCGGCACCGGCCTCCCGCGCCGCCTCGACGGCGGTCAGCGGCGAGCCGCCGGTCGTGGAGGTGTCCTCCACGACCAGCACGCGCCGGCCCTTGATGTCCGGACCCTCGATGCGGCGCTGCATGCCGTGCGTCTTCTGCGCCTTGCGTACGACGAACGCGTCCAGCCGCCGGCCACGGGCCGCGGCGGCATGCAGCATCGAGGTCGCGACGGGGTCGGCGCCCAGGGTCAGCCCGCCGACCGCGTCGAAGTCGAGCCCGGCGGTGATGTCGAGCATCAGCCGGCCGACCAGCGGGGCCGCCTCGCTGTCCAGCGTGATCCGGCGCAGGTCGATGTAGTAGTCGGCCTCCTTGCCGGAGGAAAGCGTCACCTTGCCGTGCACCACGGCCTTGTCCTTGATCTGCTGAAGCAGCTCGCCACGTACGTCGTCGCTCATGCGCATGAGCTTAGGCGGTCCGCCGGACCGCACCGGGTCCCCGCCGCCCGTCCCGCCCCGCGTCACCCCAGGGCGCGCCAGGACCACGTGGTGGAGATCTCCAGCGGGTCGATCGGCGTGACCAGCCGCGGCATGGTGTTCAGGCCGTTCGGCGGGCCGGACTGCGGCTCCACACAGACCGCCGCCGGCTGCTCGTCGAAGACGACCACCCACTCGGCGCGGCTGGTCACCTTCAGCTCCAGCTCCCCCGGCCAGGTGAGGGTGACGTCCACCCCCTGCGGCATGCCGAAGCAGTCGTCCCAGGGGCCGGGCGTCGGGACGATCCGCCGCCCGGTGGGCAGGTGATCCGCGCCGCGCTCCTCCTGCCACTCGGCCGCAAAGTCGATCCGTACGTCTCCGGCCGCGTCTTCCGTGCCGCCTCCGGTGGCGCCACCGGCAGCCTCGTCCGCGTCGAGATTCCGTACGAACCATGGATGCCAGCCCGCCTGCGCGGGGAAGGAGTCGGCGTACGTCTCCACGCCCATGGTCAGGGTGAGCGAGCTGCCGTCCGCCGCCAGCTCGACGAGCTGGGTGACCGTTCCGGGGTACGGCCAGGGGGCGGCCGGGTCGGCGAGGTCGTAGGTGAAGGCGGCCGAGGTGGCGCTCGCGCGGGCCGTCTTCCAGGCGAGGTTGCGGCCGGTGCCGTGGATGGCGTGCGGCGGGGAGTTCAGCGGCATCTGGTGCACCTCGCCGCCGTTACGGAACCGCCCGTGCTCGATCCGGCCGCACCACGGCACCATCGGGAAGCAGCCGTACTTGGCGCCCTGCCGCAGCAGTTCCCGCCCGCCCACGCGCAGGCTCGCGATGCGGCAGCCGTTGTCGGGGTGAATGGTCAGCTCGGCGTCACCGGCGGCCAGCCGTACACCGTTCGTCTGCGCCTGCGTCTGCACCTGGGCCCTTGCCTGGTCCTGTGCCCGCGATGCGGCCTGTGTGTCGTTGTCGGAGCTCACGCCTGCGACCCTAACGGCCACCGCCGGGAACGGACCGCAGCCACAAGGATGCGTCGGCGCCCGTGCGAAGATCCACGCCGAGACGCCACGGACGACCGACGGGGAGGACCCGAATGTTCGCGAAAGCGCTGGGGGACGGAGCGGAACTACGGCCGCTGGAGCCCTGGCAGGCCGAGGAGTTCCTCGCACACATCGACCGCGGCCGGGAGTTCATCGGCCGGTACGTCGGCCTGCCCGACATCGTCCACGACCTCGACTCCACGCGGAACTGGCTCCAGCTCTACGCCGACAGGACCGCCGCCGACACCGGCCGGCTCCACGGCATATGGCTGGACGGACGTCTGGTCGGCGGTGTCCTCCTGCGCGTCTTCGACACCTCCACGGGCAACTGCGAGGCCGGCTGCTGGGTGGAGCCGGCCGCCGCCGGACGCGGCCTGGCCACCCGTGCCGTACGCGCCCTCATCGACTGGGCGGTGCTGGTGCGCGGCATGCACCGCGTGGAGTGGCAGGTCGCCCCGGAGAACACACCGAGCATCAACATCGCCAAGCGGCTCGGCATGACCCGCGAGGGAGTCCTGCGGGAGAACTCGCCCTACCGGGGCGTACGGCAGAACACCGAGGTCTGGTCCGTACTCGCCCCCGAATGGCGGGCCGCGCACAGCCCCGGCTGACTTGCGGGCCGCGACAGCCCCCGCTGACCGGCCTGACCGGTCCCGGACCGGACGCGGAACGGACGCGGAACGGACGCGGAACGGACGCGGAACGGTCCCGGACCGGCGCCCGCGGAGGGCCCTTCCCCCGCCGAAAGGGCCCTCCGCCCCGCCAACGACACCTTCGGCGTTCCTCAGCTCCTCGGCTGGGTGAAGCGGATGCGGTTGCCGAAGGGGTCGCGCAGGCCGCAGTCGGTTCCGTACGGGCGGTCGGTGGGCTCCTCGGTGAACTCCACGCCCTGAGCCAGCAGCGTTTCGTACGTCTTGCGGCAGTCGTCCGTGGTGAAGATCAGCCAGCCGCCCATCGCGCCCTTGGTCACCAGTTCGCGGACCTGCTGCGCCGTCTCCTCGGACATCGCCGGAGCGCCCGGCTTCTCCAGCAGGATCTCGCGCTCCGGGTGACCGGGCACACTGACGGTCAGCCAGCGCATGAAGCCCATGTCGACGTCGGTGTTGACCACCAGGCCCAGCTTGCCGACGTAGAAGTCGAGGGCCTCGTCCTGGTCGAGAACGTATATCTGCGAGTGCGTGATGGCGTTGAACATGTCCCTCACGCTAGTGGCCGGACCGGAGGAAAACTTATCCAAAACTGCTCGGCCGGCACCGGCACCGGCGGCGGAACGGCGGTACGACGGCAGGAGGCGGCACGGACGGCATGGGCGGTCAGGCGCTCGGGCGCGTCCACGCCATCGTGAAGCACGTCGGCACGCCGACGGCCACCGCTTCCTTCCGGTACGTCCTCGGGGACCGGCCGACGATGTCGCGGAACGTACGGCTGAACGTCCCCGGGCTGCCGAAACCGACCTCGAAGCAGATGTCCGTCACGCTGCGGTCGGTCTCCCGCAGCAGGAACATCGCCCGCTCGACCCGGCGGCGCTGGAGATAGCGGTGCGGCGTCTCACCGAACGTGGCCCGGAACGTACGCGTGAAGTGCGCCGGGGACACATGGGCGATCCTGGCCAGCGCCGGGACGTCCAGCGGCTGCGCGTACGCACGGTCCATCGCGTCCCGTGCCCGCAGCATGCGGCGGTTGGACTCCTCCACGGCACGGTTCACGGACACCCCTCAGCGACGGCGGCGCAGGATACGGCCCACCAGTACGGCGGAGGCCAGGAGAACCGCGGCGGCGGGGGCCGCCCAGCGCAGGGTGTCGGTGGCCGAGGCCGACTCGGGGGCCGGCACCGGGGCGTAGCGGCCACGCGGCGGGGCGTGGTCCACCTCCTCCGCGCTGCGGCCGATCATCGTGCGGCGGGCGTGCGCGGCCTCGGCCGGAGCCACTGCCGCCAGCTCGTCGTCGGTGAGCGGGTCGAGGGAAGGCGGCGGCACCTCGACCTCGAAAAGGGCCGCGTGATCGGGGTGCCCGGGCAGATCGGACAGGTCCGCCGGGTCGGCGGGATCGGCGGGGGCGGGCCGGCCAGGCTGGTCAGGGCCGTCGGACGTGGTGCCAGCCGGGGCGCCGGACGGAGTGCCGGACGGAGTATCGGAGGAGGTGTCCGAGGGAGCACCGGCCGCGGGCGGGGCCTGGAGCGGGCGTTCCGTGAGGTCGGTCGCCAGGTTGGCGGCGAAGCGGTCCAGGAGACGGCGGCCCGTGGCTTCGGCGGCCTGGGGCGTGGCCTCCGCGAGCCGGCCCTCGCTGCGGACGGTGCCGGAGCAGACCAGCGTCGTACCGCTCTCTCCCGCCGGTCCGGACGCGGCCCCGGGCCCGGACGCGGACGCGGACAACCGCACCGTGAGCGTCAGGTCGACGGAGCCGCCACCGCGGGATTCCGTACCGCGCGCGTGGACGACGACGGCCGGCGGCGCCACGGAGGTCCCCGGCTCCGGATGCGAGGACAAGTCCGGCCCCCCGTCCCCCTCCCCGTCCTTGTCCCCCTCCGGCACGCTCACCGTCAGCGTGCCGCGATAGGTGATCGTCGAGCTGCCGACACGCAGCCGCAGCCGCCCCTCGGGCGCGCCGGGGCCCGCGTCGGCGTCCAACTGGACTCCGGGGACGCAGCGCGCCACCCGCCCGGGCTCGCCGAGCGCCTGCCGTACGGTCCCGACGGAAAACGGAACGAACACCTCATGCTCCATGACACGGGAGCCTACCCAGCGGCCCCCGTACACGTGCCCGGTCCTGCGGAACTTTCCTCGTCCATACGCGTGGTCCGCGCCCGTCCGCCCGGCCTGGATGCCTCAACCGCACACCGGGACCCTCAGCCCAGGTACCGGGGACGCATCAGCGTCGACGGCGCCAGGCCGGGCGGGCGGGCCGAAGCCAGCGCCCGGCCGGCGGCGCGCAGGATGCCGGGGTTCAGGGACCGCAGAGGTGGCGCGTCCGGCGCCAGGACCAGCGGCGGAGGGCGCCGCGCGGCCAGCAGGAATCCCCAGGACAGGAAGCCGATCCCGCCGCCGGGGACCCCGTATGGAACCGTCGCGAACGGTACGGACCGCAAGGTCGCGTCCACCGTCCAGAAGGAGCCCGGTCGCGCCCCCGGACGACCCGCGTGCACCACCACCCGCCCCTGCTTGGCGAGCACTCGCGCCGTCAGGCCGTAGAACTCCTGGGAGTAGAGCTTGGTGCTGGCCGTGCCCCCGGGGTCGGGGAGGTCGCAGATCACGACGTCGTATGCGCCCCGGCGCCGGACCTCCGCGGGCGCCCGGCGCCGCAGCCAGTCGAACGCGTCGCCGGTCACGACCCGTACCCGGCGGTCGCGCAGTGCGTGGTGGTTCAGGGCGGACAGGCCCGGGTCGGTACGCGCCAGCCGGGTGACGTCCGGGTCGAGTTCGATGACCGTCACGGAGCGGACGTCGCGGTAGCGCAGCACCTCCCGCGCGGCCAGCCCGTCCCCGCCGCCGAGCACCAGCACCCGGCGGCGGGGGTGGCCCGCCATGGCCGGGTGCACCAGCGCCTCGTGGTAGCGGAACTCGTTGTCGGAGCTGGCGCGCAGCCGCCCGTCCAGGTAGAGGGCCAGCGGCCGGCCACCGCCCCGCCCCGTACGGCCCGGCCCGTCAGCCCCCTGCTGCCCGCCCGGGGCCGCCGCGTCCCGCCCGCCGCTTCCGGCGCCCGCGCCACCCTGGCCCTGCCCGGCCCCGCCAGCCCCTCCGGTCCCGCTCGTACTGTCCGTACGGTCCCCGTCCGTGCCCCCGCCGGCTCCTGCCGCCCCGTCTCCCGCGCCGCCCCCGGAGCCCTCCTGCGCCCCACCGGCGCCGGCGTCCGCCACACCGTCCGTGATGACGACTTCCTGTACGCCGGTGCGCAGGGCCACCCGCGCCGCGGCGCCGTACACCGCCTGCCGCGCGGCCCGTTCGAAGGGCGCCGCCAGTGCCGTACCCACCGCGAGCAGCGCCAGCACCAGCACGTTCGCGACGATCAGCAGCCACCGTGACCGTACGGTCAGATCGCGGCCGAACAGCCACAGCACCAGCGCGCCGCCCGCCACGGCGTTGACCGTGCCGGTCAGCAGCGCGCCCGTCAACTGGCCCAGAACCGGCAGCAGGAGGAAGGGGAACGCCAGCCCGCCGACCAGGGCACCCACGTAATCGGCGGCGAAGAGATCGGCCACCGCGCCGCCCGGGTCCTGCCGGCGGACGCGCTGGATGAGCGTCATCAGCAGCGGCACCTCCGCACCGATGAGGACGCCGATGGCCAGCGAGAAGCCCACCAGGACCGAGCGGGACTGGGCCAGCCAGGCGAAGCAGGCGTAGAGCGCCATGGCGGAGTAGCCGCCGATGAGCGCGAGCAGCGCCTCCACCGCCCCGAACCCGACGGCGGCCCGGCACCGCAGCCGCTTGGCGAGCAGCGAGCCGACGCCCATCGCGAAGACCATGACGGACAGGACGACGGACGCCTGGGTGACGGAGTCGCCGGCCAAGTACGAGGCCAGGGCGACCAGTTCGAGTTCGTACACCAGGCCGCAGGCGGCGCAGAGGAAGACGACGGTGAGGACCAGCAGACGGCCGAGTCCGGCCGACACGGGCAGCCGTGCCGGTTTGAGGGCCTCGGGAGGCCCGGGAGCCTCGGGAGAGGCGGGCTCTGGCGGGTCGATCACGAAGTGAACGCTACGTGACGCCCAGGACGCCCCCTGTCACCCACACGGGTGCACTCCGTACGCTCACACCGCCGCCACCGCCTGGACGCCCACCCGCGTACGGGTCGCGACCAGCCGCCCTTCCTGCGGATAGGCGTGCCAGGTACGCCAGCGCACCTGGTCCTGCTCGCGCTGCGCCAGCATCGCGGTGAAGGCGTGCGGCGAGCCGGGGAACGTTCCGGCGAGGCCGTGCGGATGCTCGGCCACCAGCGCGAGGAGTTCCTGTGCCCGGCCCACGAACGAGCCCCGCGAAAGGGTCTCCACATGGGCGGCGAATTCGTACTCCCAGTCGCCGATGCGTTTCGCCACCCCCAGGGGGAGCGGCGTGCTGCTGCCCGGCATACAGGCGACCGTCTCGGAGCAGGTGCCGCGCTCCTCTTCCAGCAGCACTTGATGAGAGGCGCCCAGAAGCCTCAACTGAAGCTGTGCTGCGCCTAGTTCGAGGTCCATCACGGCGAGGGCGGGGAGCGGCTCCCTGCCCAGCGCCCAGGCGAGGTCGGTTGCACGGGTATCGGTGTAGGCCGTTTTCAGGGTCGTGAGCATGGATCGGCTCCGCAAGCACGCAGTGGATGGTGGGCCGGCCCGCCCCGGGAGGAGGTTCAGAGTTAACGACTGTCTGCCGACTCGTGCCCACATGGGGGTCCGAGAACTGGATTCTGCGGCAATGAGGGAATCATGAAACCCGCGGGGCTCAAAGCATTTTTACCCATCTTCGACGGGTTTCCATCCCTCAGAGGGCCACTCGGTTCAGTTGTTCAACTACCGGGCGGGGCAAGAGATTTGAGTCCGCGCGGCGCATATGCGGGCAGGCATGGGCCGCTCGCATGTGCTGATCGTCGGGCGGCCGTGCGCACGCCGGTGAAGGCACGCACGACCGCGTACGGACAGAACGTTCACTTTCCCTGTACTGACAGACGCGGACGGCGACCGGCACACACGGGCGGGGGCTCAGGAGCTCCCGCAGCCGCCGCCCCCGCCGCAGGAGTGACCGCCCCCGCACGAGTGGCCGCCCCCGCACGAGTGACCGCTGTGATGGCCTCCGTGATGACCGCCGTCCCAGCCGGAGTCACCGCTGTCCGCCCACCAGCTCCCGCCGCTGCTCGACGCATGCCGGCCGCTGCGGGCCCGGCGGCGCCGACCGCTCCGGCCGCCGCTGCTACCCAGGGCCTTCACACCACCGGACGTCCCACCCCCGACATGCGCCGCAACCGCCACGAGACACACAATCACCGCACAGATCACGATGAAGGCGATGAGTCCCATCTTTGCCTCACACTCCTTTCGTTCCCCCGAAGCGAGGCATCCACTCCGTCCGGGCACCACTCGGCAACCGGCATCCGGCACCCGGCATCCGGCATCCGGCGCGCGGCATGTGCCGGGTGGACACGTGCCCACCCGGCGTCGCCCGGCGTCGCCCGGCCCGACGTCCCCCGCTCCCCCTGAGCAACCCGCTGAGCAATCCCCTGAGCAACCCGCCCCCACCGGCGCCCGTCGGCACCGCGTCGCGCGGGTGCCCGGGTCATGCCCCGACCCCGTTGGCGCCAAAGCACAGTTGAGGAAGTCCAGAGGTTCGGCGCAGGATGGCGCGCATGGAACGACCGCTGCTCAATCGCCGCCTCGCCGCGTTCGGCACGACGATCTTCGCCGAGATGTCGGCGCTCGCCGTACGGACCGGATCCATCAACCTCGGCCAGGGCTTCCCCGACTCCGACGGACCCGAAGCGGTCCGCGAAGCGGCGGTCCGCGCGCTGCGCGACGGCCGCGGCAACCAGTACCCGCCCGGCCCCGGGGTCCCCGAACTGCGCGCCGCCGTCGCCGCGCACCACAACCGCTTCTACGGCACGTACGGCCTCGCGTACGACCCCGACACCGAGGTCCTGGTCACCGCGGGCGCCACGGAAGCCATCGCCGCCTCTCTGCTCGCCCTCCTCGAACCGGGCGACGAGGTCATCGCGCTGGAGCCGTACTACGACTCGTACGCCGCCTGCATCGCGATGGCCGGCGGCACCCGCGTCCCTGTGACGCTGCGACCGTCACCCGAAACCGGTACGTACTCCCTGGACCTGGACGAGCTGCGCGCCGCCGTCACCGACCGCACCCGCCTCATCCTCCTCAACACTCCCCACAACCCCACCGGCACCGTCCTCACCCGGGACGAACTGGCCGCCATCGCCGAACTCGCCTGCGCACGCGACCTCCTCGTCGTCACCGACGAGGTTTACGAACACCTCGTCTTCGAGGGCGAACACATCCCGCTGGCGTCCTTCCCCGGCATGCGCGAGCGGACCGTCACCATCGGCTCGGCCGGCAAGACCTTCTCCTTCACCGGCTGGAAGGTCGGCTGGATCACCGCGGCCCCCGCCCTGGTCTCCGCCGTCCGCTCCGCCAAGCAGTTCCTGACGTACGTGGCCTCCGGCCCCTTCCAGTACGCCATCGCCGAGGCCCTCGCCCTCCCCGACAGCTACTTCACCGCCCTCCGCGAGGACCTGCGCGCCAAACGCGACCTCCTGGCGGACGGCCTCGCCGAAGCCGGCTTCCAGGTCTACCGCCCCTGCGGCACGTACTTCATCACCACCGACATCCGCCCCCTGGGCGAAACGATCTCCCACAAGGGCGACGGCTTCGCCTTCTGCCGCGACCTCCCCGAACGCGTCGGCGTCGTCGCCATCCCCAACGCCGTCTTCTACGACCACCAGGACCAGGGCGCCCCGTTCGTCCGCTTCGCCTTCTGCAAACGCACCTCGGTCCTCGAAGAGGCCGTCAGCCGCCTCAAGCGCCTCTGACGGCCACCGGTCGCAGGTCCGGCCGCGCCCCCGGCCGGGTCTGCGACCGGGCGAACGGCGTGTCCGACGTCGCGTTCCCCTTCGTTCTGTCGATGTCGTCGATCCACTCGACACCGAGCGCGACCTCGAAGAAGGTCCGGATATCCGGATCGGTCGCGAAATGCGGAATCCCTTCTCCCTGATACCTCATGTGTTTCTGTCCCTCTTCGGCTCCGCCCGGCATACCTGGCATAGCAAATGATCCAGGAAGGCGGCACGGGCTCATGCTCACCGGGAGATGGCCACCACCCGGTCGGGGGAGTGCCGGTCGCGGTGGGGCGGGGGGCGGTGAGAGTCGAAGGGGCGCGGCGGGGTGGGCCGGAGCGGGGCCGACCGCCGACGTAGCAGCCGCCGCAGCCGTTGCAGCCACCGCGGCCGTTGCAGCCGGAGTGCCGCACCGGAGGAGGCCCGTGTCCGTAGAGACCGCCGAGACCGCCCGGACCGCCCAGACGGTCGAGACCGCGGCCGGTGTGGATGCCGGCGCCCGAGGGACGCCGGGCGTTCCCCTGTCCGTACGTGCGCCGTTGCGTGTCCGGCTGCGGGCCGCGCTGGGCCGGGCCGCCCCCGCCCTGGCGCTCTACGCGGCGATACGTCTGGCCGGCATCGCCTGCCTGACCCTGTGGGCCTGGCACACCGGGCGCCACCCCCGCACGCTCCTGGGGAAGTCCTGGGACTCCGCCTGGTATCTCGCCATCGCCGAGCACGGGTACGGGGCGCCCGTCCCCAAAGGCATGTGGCCCGACGCGCCCCAGGCGGACCTGGCCTTCTTTCCGCTCTACCCCTGGCTCGTACGGGCCGTCTCGGGCGCCCTGCCGGTCGGCGGGATCACCGCCGGACTTCTGGTCGCCTGGGCGGCGGCAGCGGTGGCCGCCTGGGGGATCTTCGCGGTCGGGGCGCACCTTCACGGGCGGCGTACCGGGACGTTCCTGGTCGCGCTGTGGGCCGTGCTGCCGCACGCCGTCATCCAGTCCCTGGGCTACACCGAGACGCTGCTCACCGCGCTGAGTGCCTGGTCGCTGTACGGGCTGCTGACCGGGCGGCCGGTGGTGGCCGGAGCGCTGGCCGCGGTGGCGGGGCTGGCCCGGCCCAGCGCGCTGGCGATCGTGGCGGCGGTGTGGGCGGCGGCGGTCGCGGAGACCTGGCGGCGGGGAAGGCGCCGGGAGGGTAAGGGGGCGCCCGAGGGAGGCGTGGGCGCCGTGCGGGGTGGAGTGGAGGTGGGGAAGGGGCGCGTTGCGGCGTATGGGCAGCCGGAAGAGCTTCCATGCGCGGGCGCGCGTACACCGCCGCGCGCCCGTCTGTGGGCAGGTGCGCTGATCGCGCCGACCGGCTGGCTGGGGTACGTGCTGTGGGTCGGGCAGCGTACGGGGGACGGGCCGCGCGGCTACTTCGCCGTACAAGCCCTGTGGGGCTCGCGCTTCGACTTCGGGCAGGACGCGCTGCGCTCCGTGAAACGCCTGGTCCTGCACGACGTCCCGCTCGCGCACCACATGACCGTCGCCGTGGTCTGTGTGGCGCTGCTGCTCTTCCTCCTGCTGGCGCTGGACCGGCCGCCGCCCGCCCTGCTCGCCTACACGGCGGTCCTGGTCGTCATCGCCCTCGGCGGCACGGACTACTTCGCGTCCAAGCCGCGCTTCCTGCTCCCGGCCTTCCCGCTGCTGCTGCCCGCGGCGGTGGCGCTGGCCCGGGCCCGTACCCGTACCGTCGTCCTGACGGGCGGCGCGCTGACCGCGCTCTCCCTCACCTACGGGCTCTACCTGCTCACCGTCGCCCGCATGCCCCTATGAGCCGTATGGCCACACAGCCCCATGAGCCCGCATGCGCCTATGCCTGTCCCTATGCGTCTATGCGCCCATGCGTCTATGCGCCTATGAGGGCGTGCGGGCGACGGCCGGGCCGCCGCACCGCCCGCACCTCCCGTCGTGTCAGCTCCCGGCGCCCGTAACGCTCCGCAGCCGGACCTCCAGGCCGTCCAGGACGCGGTCGAGCCCGTAGGTGAAGTTCTCGTCGCGCATTTCCCGCGGGTCCTTGCCGTGCTGGGCGGCGTACCCCTCACTCAGCCGCGGATGGTCGCGTACGGCTTCTTCGGCGGCCGGCCGAAGCTGCTCCAGCCACTCCCGCTCACTGCGCCCACTGCGGGCGAGCATGGACAGGTACGCGGCTTCGCTGGTGGTCATCCCGATGACGTACGCGATGACGGTGCTCATCGCACGGTCGGCCTCCTCCACGGTGAAGCCCGCGGCCTGGAAGACGGCGAGCATCCGCTCCGATACGCGCGTCAGGTTGGGCCCGAGGTGCGCCAGGCCGACCTGGCCGAGCACCGAGGCGACCCAGGGATGCCGCAGCGTCATCTCCCGGAGGCTGTGCGCACTGCGCCCGGCCGCCGCCCGCCAGCTCGCCGGATCTTCCGCGTCCGGCACCTCCAGTTCGCCGTAGACCTCGTCCACGACCAGCTCGATCAGCTCGTCCTTGTTGGCCACGTGCCGGTAGAGGGAGGTGGCGCCGGCGCCCAGCCGGGTGCCCAGGCGCCGCATGCTCAGGGCTTCCAGGCCCTCGGCGTCGAGCAGCCCGACCGCCTCGGAGACGATCTGCTCCCGGCTCAGTGCGGGCTGTTCCCGCTGTCGGCGCGGTCGCGCCCACACAGAGGGGATCTTCTGCTCATCGGCTGACACAGGGCCTCCTTTTCGTCTCCCCGCACCGTAGCGCACGACGTACGCACTTGCGCACGCCACTCCCCTTGCGTACGGTGTTCGCAACGAGAGCACGCCGTACGCAGCGGCCGGTCGTACACGACAGGCAGCCGTACGCACCACAGACACACAAAGGGCAGGGGAACCGGCATGAGCTTCGACATCGACCACTGGCAGGCACGCCTCACCGAGCTGTGCGCCGCCCACCACGTCCCGGGCGCGTCCCTGGCCGTACTCGCCGGCGGCGACATCCACTCCCTGGCCACCGGCGTACTTCACCGGGGCACCGGCGTGGAGGTGACCACCGACTCGGTCTTCCAGCTCGGCTCGATCGCGAAGGTCTACACCGCCACGCTGGTGATGCGGCTCGCCGAATCCGGCGCCCTGGACCTGGACGCGCCGGTGGTGGAGGTTCTGCCGGAGTTCGCCACGGCCGACCCCGAAGCCACCAAGCGGATCACCACCCGTCAGCTCCTCAGCCACACCAGTGGCCTGACCTGCGACTTCACCCACGACAGCGGGCGCGGCGACGACTGCCTGGCCCGCTACGTCGAGGCGGCGAAGACGGTCGCGCTGGACTGCCCGCCCGGGACTGCGGTCTCCTACAGCAGCGTCGGGTACAACGTGCTGGGCCGCATCGTCGAGGTGCTGACCGGCCGCACCTGGGACGAGGCGCTCAAAGAGCTCCTCCTGACCCCGCTCGGCCTCACCCACACCATGACGCTGCCCGAGGAGGCGCTGCGGTTCCGCGCCGCCATGGGGCACCTGGGAGAGCCGGGTACGGACCCGGACCCGGCGCCGGCCTGGGACCTCATGCCGCGCTCGGCCGGCCCGTACGGACGGGTCATCGCCAGCGCCGCCGACGTGGTGCGGCTGGCCCGGATGCACCTGGACGGCGGCACGGCACCGGACGGCACCCCCGTACTGGCCCCCGAGACCGTCACCGCCATGCAGCGCCGGGAGGTCGACGTCCCGGACAAGTGGACCGTCAGCGCCGACGGCTGGGGACTGGGCTGGACCCTGTACGACTGGTTCGGCACCCCGGGCTTCGGCCACGACGGCGCCTCCATCGGCCAGTACGCCTACCTGCGCGTCGTCCCCGGCGCGGGGGTGGCCATCGCCCTGCTCACCAACGGCGGCGGCGCCCGCCAGGTCTACGCCGCGCTCTTGCGGGAACTGCTCGCGGAGCTGGCCGGCGTCAGGATGCCCGACGCCTTCGCGCCGGCGGCCCAGCCGCCGGCCGTGAACCTGGCCGCGCTCCTGGGCACGTACAAGCGGGCGGGCGTCGTGATCACCGTCAGCGAGCGTGACGGCGCACCGCACCTGCGCTACGAGTTCGTCGACGGGATGAAGGACTTCTCCCCGGCGCTGGAGATCGACCTGCTGCCGGTGACCGAGACGGTCTTCGCCGGTACGGGCGCCGGGCCGTCCTTCAGCGAGGACTGGATGCCCGTGGTGTTCTCCACGCTGTCCGACGGCACCGAATGCGTCTACATCGGGATGCGCGCCGCGCCCAAGGTCGCATGACGCCCTCGATGCGACCGGGCCCCCGGAACGCGATCGGGCCCCCGGAACGCCGCGCGCGTCTTACCGCGCGCAGCCGTCCCAGGGGCCCGCAAGCGCTGAACCAGCGATCGTCAATCGCTGTTCACCGATCACCGGTCACCGGTCACCGATCACTGATCACTTGTTGCCGATCGCCGATCGTGGCGAGAGGCTCGCGCCTCTCGGAGGCTCAGGCCTCCTCGTCACCCGGCTTCTCGTCCGAGCCGCCTTCGATCTCGGACTCCAGACCGAGCTGCTCGATGATCCACCGGTCGAACTCGATCGACGCGCGGATCCAGCTCACCGTGCTCGACACGAAGTGTTCGAGCGCGACGCCGGTGCCGATCAGCATCGACGCCTCACCGATCAGACGGACGGTGCCGTCGTCGTGGGTGTGGGTGTACGCCTTCGGCCACAGGGTCCGGCGGTTCCAGTCGTCGATCGCCTCCAGCAGCTTCGGCTTGTCGTCGATGCCGTGCGGACGGTCGTAGAACGTGCGGACGGAGAAGATCTGCTGCTCCTCCTCGCCGCGGAACATGAAGTACGTGCGGAACTGCTCCCACGGGGCGGCGAGGTCTCCCTCGTCGTCGACTACGTACTTCAGCTCCATCTGTTCGAGGAGCTGCTTGACCAGATCCTGGTCGGGCACGACGGGACCATCAGGCCCCGACGGCTGAGGTTCGGGCTGGCCCCCGAAATTCGGAATCGAGGACGGGTCGATGCTCACCGTGGAATTCCCTTCGTATGGTCCTGGCCATCCTCCACCATCCCCGCCCCTGTATGGCAAGCGCGGTGCCGTCACCAGGTCGACACATCGCGCCGGCGCCGCGCCGCGGACCGCGTCGCACACGTCCCGGCGGAAGGATTCCACCAGGACGTGTGCACCCGTATCGCCCGGCCCGCGTCACCCGGGCCCGTGCCCTCCGGCCCGAATCACCCGGCCCGCTCCACCACCAGCCGGTCGCGCTCCCGCGGGTCCACGTCCACCCGTACCGTGTCGCCGTCCCGTACCTCGCCCGCCAGGATCGCCCGGGCGAGCTGGTCGCCGATGGCCGTCTGGACCAGGCGGCGCAGCGGACGGGCGCCGTAGGACAGGTCGGGCCCCGAGGAGACCGATGTACCCGACGTACCCGACGTACCCGACGTACCCGAGGTGTCCGGGGAGCCCGGGGACAGCGCCTCCGGACGGTCGATGACCGGCTCCTGGCCGAGCCAGGCGAGCCAGGTCAGGGCCGCGTCCGTGACGTCCAGCGTCAGCCTGCGGTCGGCCAGCCGGCGCTGGAGGTGGCCGATCTGGAGGCGGGCGATCCGCTGGAGCTGGTCGGTGCCCAGCGGATGGAAGACCACCAGGTCGTCCAGCCGGTTGAGGAACTCCGGCCGGAAGGCGCTCCGTACGGTCTCCAGCACCTTTTCCTTCTTCTGTTCCTCCTTCAGCAGCGGGTCCATCAGGAAGGTGGAGCCGAGGTTGGAGGTGAGGATGAGGATGGTGTTGCGGAAGTCGACGGTGCGGCCCTGGCCGTCCGTCAGCCGCCCGTCGTCCAGCACCTGGAGCAGGATGTCGAAGACCTCGTGGTGCGCCTTCTCCACCTCGTCCAGCAGGACGACGCTGTACGGGCGCCGGCGCACCGCCTCGGTGAGCTGGCCGCCCTCCTCGTAGCCGACGTAGCCGGGCGGCGCCCCGACCAGCCGCGCCACGCTGTGCTTCTCGCTGTACTCACTCATGTCGATGCGGACCATCGCCCGCTCGTCGTCGAAGAGGAAGTCCGCGAGCGCCTTGGCCAGCTCGGTCTTGCCGACGCCGGTCGGGCCGAGGAAGAGGAAGGAGCCGGTGGGCGGTCGGGGTCGGCGATGCCGGCACGCGTACGGCGTACGGCGTCGGACACCGCCCGTACGGCCTCGGCCTGGCCGATCAGCCGCTTGCCCAGCTCCTGCTCCATGCGCAGCAGCTTCTGCGTCTCGCCCTCCAGGAGACGCCCGGCCGGGATACCGGTCCAGGCGCCGACCACATCGGCGATGTCGTCGGGACCGACCTCCTCCTTGACCATGGGGCCCTTGGCGTCGCCGCCTCCGTCCTTGGACGCCTCCTGCTGTTCGGCCTCCGCGCGGGCGGCCTCCTCCAGCTCCCGTTCCAGGCCCGGGATCTCCCCGTACAGCAGCTTGGAGGCGGTGTCGAAGTCGCCGTCGCGCTGGGCACGTTCGGCCTGGCCGCGCAGGTCGTCCAGCTTCTCCTTCAGCTCACCGACCCGGTTCAGGCCCTGCTTCTCCTTCTCCCAGCGGGCGGTCAGGCCGCGCAGCTCCTCCTCCTTGTCGGCGAGGTCCTTGCGCAGCTTCTCCAGCCGCTGCACGGAGCCGGCGTCGGTCTCGTTGCGCAGCGCCAGCTCCTCCATGCGCAGCCGGTCCACGGCGCGCTGGAGCTCGTCGATCTCCACGGGCGAGGAGTCGATCTCCATACGGAGCCGGGAAGCCGCCTCGTCCACCAGGTCGATGGCCTTGTCGGGCAGGAAGCGGGAGGTGATGTACCGGTCGGAGAGGGTGGCGGCGGCCACCAGCGCGGAGTCGGCGATCTGCACCTTGTGGTGTGCCTCGTACCGCCCCTTGAGGCCGCGCAGGATCGCGACGGTGTCCTCCACGCTCGGCTCGGCCACCAGCACCTGCTGGAAGCGCCGCTCCAGCGCCGGGTCCTTCTCGATGCGCTCGCGGTACTCGTCCAGCGTCGTCGCGCCGACCATCCGCAGCTCGCCGCGGGCCAGCATGGGCTTGAGCATGTTGCCCGCGTCCATCGCGGAGTCGCCGCCGGCGCCCGCGCCCACGACGGTGTGCAGCTCGTCGATGAACGTGATGATCTGCCCGTCGCTGGACTTGATCTCCGCCAGTACGGTCTTGAGCCGCTCCTCGAACTCACCGCGGTACTTCGCCCCGGCCACCATCGCGCCCAGGTCCAGGGAGACCAGCCGCTTGTCGCGCAGCGACTCGGGGACGTCGCCCTTGACTATCCGCTGCGCCAGGCCCTCCACGACGGCGGTCTTGCCGACGCCGGGCTCGCCGATCAGCACCGGGTTGTTCTTCGTACGCCGCGAGAGCACCTGCACCACGCGGCGGATCTCCTGGTCCCGGCCGATGACCGGGTCGAGCTTGCCCTCACGGGCGGCGGCCGTGAAGTCCGTACCGAACTTCTCCAGCGCCTTGTACGTGCCCTCCGGGTCCGCGTTGGTCACCCGCTGTCCGCCCCTGCTCTCCTCGAACGCCTTCAGCAGGTTCTTCGCCGAGGCGCCCTGCCGCTCCAGCAGCTCCCCGGTCCGGCCGCCCTTGGCGGCGATGCCGATGAGCAGATGCTCGGTGGAAATATAGGCGTCGCCCAGCTCCTTGGCGCGCTGCTTGGCGTCGGCGATGACGGCCAGCAGGTCGCGGTCGGGCTGCGGCGGCGCGACGGTGGACCCCTGCACACTGGGCAGCCCGGCGAGCTGCCGCTCGGCCTCCGACCGCAGCGTGGCGGCGTCCGCCTCCACGGCCGCCAGCAGGTCCATGATGTTGTCGTTCTCCTGCCCGGCCAGCAGCGCGAGCAGCAGGTGCGCGGACGTCAGGTCCGCGTGCCCGGCGGTCACCGCCCGCTCGTTGGCGGCGCTCAGCGCCTCCCGGCTCTTGTTGGTCAGCTCGGCGTCCACGACCTCGCGCTCCTTCTTGTGCTGTGGCGTGCCCTGCGTACGGGTGCTCGCTGTACGGCGGGGCCAATCCTGACAGTCCTGCTCTTACCAACGTGCGATAAGTTGAGTCTATTCCACTCAAGGCTGATTCGGATGCCCTGCGCGGACCCGGTCAACCAGTGTCGATCTTGAACTCTTAGGGGTGAAGCGAGGCGAACTCACCTACGCCACCGCCGCCGCCCGGTGAAGCTGGCCATCGACCACAAGGGGGTGCAGCATGACGGCTGTGGCACACGCGCCGATGCCCACGAGTGAAAAGATCCTCCTGGATTACTTCCTCGACCTGGAGCTCCCCGAGGGATTCCGGGCCGAGCTCATCGAGGGGGAGATCGTCGTGGCACCAGCTCCGGACGGCGAGCACGAGGACTGTCTGAGCACGCTCATCAGGCAGGTGCTGCGCAAGTCCGCGACCGACATGGACGTGTCCGGCAACAAAGGCATCAAGCTGCGAACCGGAGCCAGGCCGGCCAAGGATCACGTGATCCCTGACGCCACCTTCGCGCCCCGCGAACTGCGTCTGTTCCGGCAGGCGCCTCGCTGGATGCGCAGCGAGGGCGTCGCCATGGTCGTCGAGGTCACCTCCACCCGCCCGGAAGGCGACCGCATCTGGAAGCGGCACTCCTACGCCCGCGCCGGTACCCCTCTCTACCTGCTCGTCGACCGCGACGAGGACACGGCCACGCTCTTCGCCGAGCCCTCCGGTGACGACTACGCCGTCCTCCACTCCGCCCTCTTCGGCAAACCCGTCCCCCTCCCCGCCCCCTTCTCCTTCGACCTCGACACCTCCGACTTCCTCTGACCTGCCCGCCGTTTACGCTTCCGGCATGGCTCACGATCTGGACGCCCTCAGCCCCGAATACGTCGCCTTCTGGGACAAGCACCTGATGTGCACGCTCACCACGCTGCGCCGCGACGGCACCCCGCACGTCGTCCCGGTCGGTGTCACCTTCGACGCGGCGCAGCGCACGGCGCGGGTCATCACCCGCCGGACCAGCGCCAAGATCGCCAACATCCGTGCCGCGGGCCCGGAGGGCGCGCGGGTGGCGGTGTGCCAGGTGGACCGGGGGCGGTGGGCGACGCTGGAGGGCGTGGCGCGGGTGCGTACGGATGCGGAGGCGGTGGCCGACGCGGTACGGCGCTACGCGCAGCGGTACGGCCGCACGCCGACGCCCAACCCGGAGCGGGTGCTCATCGAGATAGCGGTCACCAAGGCGCTCGGCAACGTCTGAGCACACCGCGCCTGCGCTCTGCGTTCCGCGTGCCGCATGCCGCATGCCGCGCCCCGAACGGTCCTGACGGCCGCACCCGCGCCCTACGCAGTTACGACATTCTCATCGGCACAGCGGCTTCACAGGGGCTTGGTGGGGACTCCGAGCGGGCGCGTACGCACCGTCCTGGCTCCCGATTCACGCCCCTCGCCGCCCCGCGACACCTCCCGCACCCCGCCGCGGACCCCTCGCCCTCGCGTTTCCCTTCAACCACGCGACGCCGCATCCCTGCGTGGCCACCGCCCGCCTGGCCGGTTCCGGACCGCCTGGTTCCGTCCCTTTCCCCGACCTGCTAACCAGGTTGTGAACAGAACGGCCCAGAATCCGAACCACTTCGGAGCCGGTCCGTCAATTGGAGGGTCTCATGGGGTCAAAAACGCACACGACGGCAACCAGGCCGCGGCCTTCCACGGACTCCCGCCCCCGCCCCCACGCCGAAACGTGCCCCCGCTGCGGCGGCCCCCTCGCCGTGAACCAGGACGGCTGGAAGATCTGCCACGCCTGCGGCTACGCCTCACCCCCGGGACCGCCCCCGCCCCCAGGTCCCGATACGGCCGCGGCGGCCCGGACAGCTGAAAAAAACCGAGACCCGTCACCACTGAGGTGACGGGTCTTCGAGGCTTGGCCCGGTCCAGGGTCCGGGGCCCGGAGTCCAGGGTCCGGGCCTCAGTCGGTCGGGCGCTTGGGGCGCCAGACGACCAGGGCGCTGGTCTGCTGGACGTCCTGGTAGGGAACCAGGTCGCGGCGGTAGGAGGCGTGGACGGCGGCCTCGCGCTGCTGCATGGCCACCGCGGCGCCCTCCACCGCGTGCTGGAGTTCGGCGACCCGCTGGCGCAGGGCCGCGACCTGGTTCTCCAGTTCGATGATGCGCTTGATGCCGGCGAGGTTGATGCCCTCGTCCTGCGACAGCCGCTGGACTTCCCGGAGCAGTTCGATGTCCCGGGCCGAATAGCGGCGACCGCGCCCGGCCGTACGGTCCGGGGAGACCAGGCCGAGGCGGTCGTACTGCCGCAGGGTCTGCGGGTGCAGGCCCGAGAGCTGAGCCGCGACGGAGATGACGTAGACCGGCGACTCTTCGGTCAGTTCATACGGGTTACGACTCCGCCCGCCACGGCCGTCCATCTCAAGCTCCCTTCGCGGCCTGGAACAGTTCCGCCCGCGGATCCTGGTCCGCGGTCGCCTCCCGGTAGGACTCCAGCGACTCCCTGGCCTTGTCGCCGAGCACCTTGGGGACCATCACCTCGACGGTGACCAGCAGGTCCCCGCGGGTGCCGTCCTTGCGTACCGCACCCTTGCCCCGGGCACGCATCGTACGGCCGTTGGGCGTACCGGCCGGGATCTTGAGGGTGACCGGCGGGCCGCCCAGGGTCGGGACCCGTACCTCGCCGCCGAGCGCCGCCTCCGGGAAGGTGACGGGCACGGTGACGGTGAGGTTGTCGCCCTTGCGGCCGAACACGGGGTGTTTGCCCACGTGCACGACGACATACAGATCGCCGTTGGGGCCGCCTCGCTCCCCGGGGGCGCCCTTGCCGCGCAGCCGGATGCGCTGCCCGTCGGAGACGCCCGCGGGGATACGTACCTGCATCGTGCGGGAGCTGGTGGCCCGCCCGCTGCCCTTGCAGACCTCGCAGGGGTTCTCGGCGATCAGGCCGCGGCCCTTGCAGTCCACGCACGGGTCGGTGAGCGAGAAGCCGCCACCGCCGCCGCGGGAGACCTGGCCGGTGCCCACGCAGGTCGGGCACACGCGGGGTGTGCCGTTCTTGTCGCCGGTGCCCGAACACGCCTTGCAGGGAGCCTGGCTGGACATCCGCAGCGGGACCGTGGCCCCGTCCACCGCCTCGGTGAAGCTGAGCGTCACCTCGGACTCGATGTCCTGGCCGCGCCTGGGCTGCGTACGGGTTCCCGTACCGCCGCGGTTGAACAGGCCGCCGAAGACGTCCCCGAGGCCGCCGCCGAAGCCGCCGCCCTGCCCCCCGCCCTGGCCGCCTCCGAAGAGGTCGCCCAGGTCGAAGTTGAAGGAGCCGCCGCCCCCGCCGCCCGGACCGGCCCGGAAGCCGCCGTTGCCGAACAGCGCCCGCGCCTCGTCGTACTCCTTGCGGCGCTTGGGGTCCCCCAGGACGTCGTTCGCCTCGGAGATCTCCTTGAAGCGCTCCTCGGCCTTGGAGTCGCCCTTGTTGGCGTCCGGGTGGAACTCACGGGCGAGCTTGCGGTACGCCTTCTTGATCTCTGCTTCGGTGGCGTCCTTCGGGACGCCGAGGACCTTGTAGAAGTCCTTCTCCACGAAGTCCTTGGTGCTCATCCCCGACGTCCCTCCTCCCGTACCGATTCCTCACGCGTGCGCACGTCAGCCCTCTTCCGGGCCACCGCTCTCCTCGTCCGAAGCCTTGGACTTGGCGTCGTCCTCGGAGCCGCCGGAGCCCGCCTTGCCGCTGCCCGCGCCGGGCTGGGCGCCCGGCTGCGGCTCGGCCACCGCGACCCGCGCGGGGCGGATCGTCCGGTCACCGATGCGATACCCGGGCTGCAGGATGGCGACGCACGTGGTCTCCGAGACATCCGGAGCGTAGGAGTGCATCAGGGCCTCGTGGATCGTCGGGTCGAAGGGCTCGCCCTCCTTGCCGAACTGCTGGAGGCCCAGCTTGGCGACCACGGTCTCCAGCGACTCGGCCACCGACTTGAAGCCGCCGACCAGCTCGCCGTGCTCACGGGCGCGGCCGATGTCGTCCAGCGTCGGCAGCAGCTCGGACAGGAGGTTCGCCGCGGCGATCTCCTTGACGGCGACCCGGTCCCGCTCCACCCGGCGGCGGTAGTTCTGGTACTCCGCCTGGAGGCGCTGGAGGTCGGACGTGCGCTCGTTGAGCGCCGTACGGGCCTGGTCCAACTGCGCGGTGAGGGCTACGTCCTCGTTCGTCTGGTTCGCGTCCCCGGCCGGGGCCGGGCCCGCCTTGTCGGCGGACCCGGCGCCCTGCGCCGCGTCGTCAGGGGCTGCGGCGTCGGTGGGGACGTCGGGCTTCTCCTCGAAGCCCGGGGTCTCCTCCGTCACGCCGCACCATCCTTCTTCGGCTTCTCGTCGTCGACGATCTCGGCGTCCACCACGTCGTCCTCGGCCTTGGGCTGGTCGCCGCCGGCGGCGCCCCCGGCGCCCGCCGCGCCACCGGCCGCCTGGGCGTCGGCGTACAGGGCCTGGCCCAGCTTCTGGCTGACCGCGGCGACCTTCTCGGTCGCGGTGCGGATCTCGGCGGTGTCCTCGCCCTTGAGCTTGTCCTTCAGCTCACCGACGGCGGTCTCCACCTCGGTCTTCACCTCGGCAGGGATCTTCTCCTCGTTGTCCTTGAGGAACTTCTCCGTCTGGTAGACGAGCTGCTCGGCCTGGTTGCGGGTCTCGGCGGCCTCGCGGCGCTTGTGGTCCTCCTCCGCGTACTGCTCGGCCTCGCGCATCATGCGGTCGATGTCGTCCTTGGGCAGCGCGGAGCCGCCGGTGACGGTCATCTTCTGCTCCTTGCCCGTGCCCAGGTCCTTGGCGGCGACGTGCATGATGCCGTTGGCGTCGATGTCGAAGGTGACCTCGATCTGCGGGACGCCGCGCGGGGCCGGCGGCAGACCGGTCAGCTCGAACATGCCGAGCTTCTTGTTGTACGCCGCGATCTCGCGCTCGCCCTGGTAGACCTGGATCTGCACGGAGGGCTGGTTGTCCTCGGCGGTGGTGAAGATCTCCGAGCGCTTGGTCGGGATCGTGGTGTTCCGCTCGATCAGCTTGGTCATGATGCCGCCCTTGGTCTCGATGCCCAGGGACAGCGGGGTGACGTCCAGCAGCAGGACGTCCTTGACCTCACCCTTGAGGACACCGGCCTGCAGCGACGCACCGATCGCCACGACCTCGTCCGGGTTGACGCCCTTGTTGGCCTCCTTGCCACCGGTCAGCTCCTTGACGAGCTCGGCGACGGCCGGCATACGGGTCGAGCCGCCGACCAGGACCACGTGGTCGATCTCGGAGAGCTGGATGCCCGCGTCCTTGATGACGTTGTGGAACGGGGTCTTGCAGCGCTCCAGGAGGTCCGCGGTGAGCTGCTGGAACTGGGCGCGGGTGAGCTTCTCGTCCAGGTGCAGCGGGCCCTCGGCGGAGGCGGTGATGTAAGGCAGGTTGATCGTCGTCTCGGTCGAGGACGACAGCTCGATCTTCGCCTTCTCCGCGGCCTCGCGCAGACGCTGGAGCGCCATCTTGTCCTTGGACAGGTCGACGCCGTGGCCGTTCTGGAACTGCTTGACCAGGTAGTCGACGACGCGCTGGTCCCAGTCGTCACCACCGAGGTGGTTGTCGCCGTTGGTGGCCTTCACCTCGACGACGCCGTCGCCGATCTCCAGCAGCGAGACGTCGAAGGTGCCGCCACCGAGGTCGAAGACCAGGATGGTCTGGTCGTCCTTCTCCAGGCCGTAGGCCAGCGCGGCGGCGGTCGGCTCGTTGACGATGCGCAGGACGTTCAGACCCGCGATCTCGCCGGCCTCCTTGGTGGCCTGGCGCTCGGAGTCGTTGAAGTACGCCGGCACGGTGATGACCGCGTCCACGACCTTCTCACCGAGGTAGGCCTCCGCGTCCCGCTTGAGCTTCTGCAGGATGAAGGCGCTCATCTGCTGCGGGTTGAAGTCCTTGCCATCGATGTTGATCTTCCAGTCGGTGCCCATGTGGCGCTTGACCGACCGGATGGTCCTGTCGACGTTGGTGACCGCCTGGCGCTTGGCGACCTCGCCGACCAGCACCTCGCCGTTCTTGGCGAAGGCGACGACGGACGGCGTGGTCCTGGCGCCCTCGGCGTTGGTGATGACGGTGGGCTCACCGCCTTCGAGAACACTGACGACGGAGTTCGTCGTGCCCAGGTCGATGCCGACCGCACGTGCCATTTCGATTCCTCCAGGAACTGACTTGAGTGGATCTGGCTCAAGGGTGCAGCACGGATCCCAGCCTGTCAACAGACCTGAGTCAGGGCCGCTCAGCTTTTATACGGGCCCTACATGCAAGCGGGACGCGACGCGTACGGAGAGGGTTGCCTTCGCGACACAGATCACCGGCCGGGCGGCTTCATGGCGCCCGCAATACTGGGTAACCTCAGCGGCAGACCTGAAAAGTTACTGCTTAGTAATCCCTTCAGAACTCTTCTCTTCCCCGAAATCTCCCGCACTCGCAGGCCCGAGGAGCCACCCATGCAACTCGCCGCGATCATCGTGTCGCTGGTCCTCATCGTGGTGGGCGTCGCACTGTTCGGCCGTGCCATCGCACAGATCTACCGCTTCGTGCGGCTCGGCCAGCCCGTACCCGCCGGCTCGCGGACCGACGACCCCAAGCAGCGCACCATCACCGTGGCCAAGGAGTTCCTGGGCCACACCAGGATGAACAAGTGGGGCGTCGTCGGCGTGGCGCACTGGTTCGTGGCGGTGGGCTTCTTCTCCCTGCTGCTGACGATCGTCAACGCCATCGGCCAGCTCTTCAAGGCCGACTGGCTCATCCCGGTGATCGGCGACTGGCTGCCGTGGGAGATCTTCACCGAGTTCATCGGCCTGATGACCACGCTCGGCATCATCACCCTGATCGTCGTCCGGCAGCTCAGCAAGCCGGGCAAGCCCGGCCGCAAGTCCCGCTTCGCGGGTTCCAACTTCGGCCAGGCGTACTTCGTCGAGGCCGTCATCCTCATCGTCGGCGTGTGCATCCTGACGCTGCGCGCGCTGGAGGGCGCCCAGCACGGCGTGGACAGCTACGAGGTCGGCTTCTTCGCCTCGTACCCGCTGATCGCCGCCTTCAAGGGCCTGAGCCTCGGCACCCTGCAGAACCTGACCTACCTCTTCGCGATGATCAAGATCGCGACGTCCTTCATCTGGATGATCACCGTCGCGCTGAAGACGGACATGGGTGTCGCCTGGCACCGCTTCCTGGCCTTCCCCAACATCTGGTTCAAGCGCGAGGCGGACGGAGACGTGGCGCTCGGCGCGCTCCCGCCGATGACCAGCGCGGGCAAGCCGATCGACTTCGAGGACCCGGGCGAGGACGACCAGTTCGGCGTCTCCCAGATCGAGCACTTCTCCTGGAAGGGCATCCTCGACTTCTCCACCTGCACCGAGTGCGGACGCTGCCAGTCGCAGTGCCCGGCCTGGAACACCGGCAAGCCGCTGTCCCCCAAGCTGCTGATCATGGCGCTGCGCGACCACGCGTACGCCAAGGCGCCGTACCTCCTCGCGGGCGGCGGCAAGGACGCCGAGGGCAACGAGAAGGCCACCGCCGAGCAGTTGGCCGAGGTGCCCGCCAAGGCGCTGGCCGAGGCCGAGCGCCCCCTGGTCGGCACCCTCGAAGAGAACGGCGTCATCGACCCCGACGTCCTGTGGTCCTGCACCACCTGCGGCGCGTGCGTGGAGCAGTGCCCGGTGGACATCGAGCACGTCGACCACATCGTCGACATGCGCCGCTACCAGGTGATGATCGAGTCCAGCTTCCCCAGCGAGGCCGGCACGATGCTCAAGAACCTGGAGAAGAAGGGCAACCCCTGGGGCCTGGCCAAGAAGCAGCGTCTTGCCTGGACCAAGGAGGTCGACTTCGAGGTCCCGGTCGTCGGCAAGGACATCGAGGACCTCACCGAGGTCGACTACCTGTACTGGGTCGGCTGCGCGGGCGCCCTGGAGGACCGGGCCAAGAAGACCACCAAGGCCTTCGCCGAGCTGCTGCACATGGCGGGCGTGAAGTTCGCGATCATGGGCGGCGACGAGGCGTGCACCGGTGACTCGGCCCGCCGCCTGGGCAACGAGTTCCTCTTCCAGCAGCTCGGTCAGCAGAACGTCGAGATGCTGAACATGGCGTTCGGTGAGGACGCGGACGAGGGCGTGACCGTCCCGAAGTCCAAGAAGAAGATCGTCGCGACCTGCCCGCACTGCTTCAACACCATCGCCAACGAGTACCCGCAGCTCGGCGGCGAGTACGAGGTCATCCACCACACGCAGTTGCTCCAGCACCTGGTCGACGAGGGCAAGCTCATCCCCGTCACCCCGGTCGAGGGCCTGATCACGTACCACGACCCCTGCTACCTCGGCCGCCACAACAAGGTCTACACACCGCCGCGCGAGATCATCGCCAAGGTGCCCGGCCTGCGGAACGAGGAGATGCACCGCCACAAGGAGCGCGGCTTCTGCTGCGGCGCCGGCGGCGCCCGTATGTGGATGGAGGAGCGGATCGGCAAGCGCATCAACAACGAGCGCGTGGACGAGGCGCTCTCCCTGAACCCCGACATCGTCTCCACCGCCTGCCCGTTCTGCCTGGTCATGCTGACGGACTCCGTCAACGGGAAGAAGAACGACGGCAAGGCCAAGGAGTCCGTGCAGGTCGTGGACGTGGCCCAGTTGCTGCTGGAGTCGGTCAGGACGCCGGTGGGCGCCGGGGCGACGGACGGTGGTGACGGGGACGGCGGCGGTACGGCGGCCACGGCCGACGCGCCGGAGCCCGAGCCGGTGAAGTAGCTCCGGGTTCCTCCCGGTTCCTCCGGGTTCCTTCTGGTTCCCCTCTGGTCCCCTTGATACGGCGACGGCCGGTCCCGCAGGCGCGGGGCCGGCCGTCGTCATGTCGCGTTTCGTCGCATCCCGTTGCATCCCGTTGCATCCCGTTGCATCCCGTCGCATCCCGTCGCATCCCGTCGCATCCCGGAGTCGGGTGGCCCCAGGGCCGTCCGGGAAACCACGAGCGGTGCCGGGGGATGTTTGTGATCATGGAGCGGCCGTGCTGCGACACGTAAGGAGACCGGTCCACCGATGCCCGCCGTTCCCGCCGACCCGACCGCGCTGCACCCCATGCCCGGACAGCCCCGGGTGGTACTGCTCAAACCCCTGGTCACCTCGCCACTGATCGAGGTCGGGGAGTACTCCTACTACGACGACCCGGACGACCCGACGGCGTTCGAAACCCGGAACGTGCTGTATCACTACGGGCCGGAGAAGCTGGTCATCGGCAAGTTCTGCGCGCTGGGCGAAGGCACGCGGTTCATCATGAACGGCGCCAACCACCGGATGGACGGGCCTTCGACCTTCCCCTTCCCCATCATGGGCGGCTCGTGGGCCGACCATTTCGACCTCATCACCGACCTGCCGGGACGGGGTGACACCGTCGTCGGCAACGACGTCTGGTTCGGCTACGGGTCGACGGTGATGCCGGGGGTCCGCATCGGCCACGGCGCGGTCATCGCCTCGGGCTCCGTCGTGGTCGACGACGTTCCCGACTACGGCGTGGTCGGGGGCAACCCGGCCCGGCTCATCCGCCGCCGTTTCGACGACGCGGACGTGGCGCGCCTGCTCGCTCTGGCCTGGTGGGACTGGCCCGCCGAACACATCACCGCACACATCCGCACGATCATGTCCGGCAGCGTGGACGCACTGGAGGCCGTGGCTCCGGGCGCTCCGGGGGCTCTCGGATAGAGGTACGCCCGACGGGACCGGGCCCCATCAGGAGAGACGGGGGCATCGGGGGTGACGGGGATATCAGGGACGTCGGGGGTACGCGTCAGGGAAAACAGGGGGGACAACCCTACTGTTGGCGACGCCCGGAACCCGCACAATGATCTGTGCGGGGCGAGCACGGAATCAGCCGTTCCGACGAGACGATCACGGGGAGCGGCACGATGACGGAACACACCGCGGGCACCACGGCGCTGCGTACGGCGGCGCGTACGGGGCGCGAGGCTCCCACCTGGCGGCCGGGCCTCGGCGGGCGGCTGCTCGCCCCCTGGCGCGGCCTGGCACTGCTGGGGCTCGGGGTGGCCGCGGCGGTGCTGTCCTGGCTGCTGATCACCGCGATGGTGCTGCTGGTCGTATGGGTCGGCTTCGCTCTCGTACCGGCCCTGTCGCGCGGCCTCCACGCCCTGGCCGGCCGGCAACTCGCCCTCGGCCGACGCTGGTCCGGCATAGCCGACGGCCGGTCGGACACCGGAGGCCGTGGTCTCATCGATGAATACGAGGCCGGGCACCAGGACGGATACGGGTACGGGTACGGGCACCGAAACGGCTACGAGAACGACGCACGCGTCGCGGGGGCGGCCGAGGGCCGGCCCACCGCCTTCTCCCGCGTGCTGGGCCTGCTCAAGCGCCCGTCGACCTGGCGGGAACTGGCCTGGGCACAGGTCGCCGTGACGGCCGGCGGGCTGCTGGCCCTGCTGCCCTTCGCGATGCTGGCGCACGGCCTGTTCGGCATCGTGCTGCCGTTCATCTGGCAGACGGTCGTCTCCGCCTGGGACGGAAGCTGGTACCTGTTCCTGCCCCTGACGAGCCAGGTCTCGGCCGACTGGGCAGCCGGGCTCGGCATACTGGAGATCCTCCTGGCCCTGTGGACCGGCCCCCACATCCTGCGCGCACAGGCCCGCCTCTCGCGCTCCCTGATACGCACGGCCCACTGAGCGGGCCGGGCCGATGCCCTGAACGGGGGCATCAGCACCTGACGGCACTGACGAAACGATCCCCGCGTGCGCGGGGACCACACGGCAAGAACGTCGACTTCCCAGTCAGGCTGGGGACCACCCCCGCGCACGCGGGGACCACAGGAGCTGACCTGGGCTAACGGTTGGCGAGAGGGGCGTTTTTGCTTACTTCTTGGGAACTCGGCATAACGCTCACTCCGGGCATGCCCTAATCATCCCATCAAGGTAATCACTGCGGGCGGCAGTCAGCAGGCAAGCCCGGTGTGCTGGGCGGGTTGGTACGGCTCGCTGTTCCCGGGGCCGGCACCGGGGCGGGCCCGGCCTGGGCGTGGGGGCGTTGGTGGCGCTTCTTCGGGGGGCCGGATCCGGAGTCGGGGCGGGCACTTGATGAGGTATGCACCGTTCGTCGTGGCGGGTGCCTATCCTGTTATCGGGGGTTCGTTCGAAGTGGCTGCGTCTGCGCATGCCTGGAAGCCCCGTCTTCATGGGATGGGAAAGGAGCTTCCTGCAGATGCCCGCGCGCCCGGCACCGGCGCCGGTCTCGCTGCCCTTGTCCTTCCGGACCGCGGACCTCGAAGAGGCCCGTACGGTGATCAGCGAGACGTACTACGCCAATTCCCTCGACCAGCTCGACCCAGGGGACGCCCTCGACGCGCGCTTCGACATCGTCCGGCTGGGTCCGCTGACCCTCGGGGAGTGCAGCTTCGGTACGGAACTGCGGGCGCGCTTCGGCGAGCTGGGCTCGTACCACGTGGACGTGCTGCTGACCGGGCACATGTCCTGGCGGCAGGGCCGCCACGTCCCCGGCCCGGCCACCGCCACGTCCTCCCGGGCCGCCGTCTTCCAGCCGGACGGTGACACCACGATCGACCGATGGAGCCGTGACTGCCGGCTGCTGGCGGTGAAGATCGACGCGGCGGCGCTGGAACAGCACCTGGAGCAGTTGCTCGGCCGGCCCATCCGCAGACCGGTCCGCTTCTCCCCCGAGTTCGACGTCTCGCAGGGGCCGGGGCGCAGTTGGACCCGGCTGGTGAAGCTGGCCGTCCATGACATGCGTGACCACCCCGGCCTGCTCGGTCAGCCCCTGGTGGTCAAGCCGCTCCAGGAGACGCTGCTGAACGGCCTGTTGCTGGCGGCCGGCCACCGGCACCGCGACGAACTCATGGCGCCGACCCCGTCGTTACGGCCGGTCGCCGTCAAGCGCGTCGTGGACGCCATCCAGGCGCATCCGGAACACGCCTTCAACACCGCCGAGCTGGCAGCGATCGGTCAGGTCAGCGTGCGCTGGCTCCAGGAGGGCTTCCGCCGGCACGTCGGCATGTCGCCGATGGCCTACCTGCGCGACGTACGGCTGTGCCGCGTACGGGACGATCTGCGGCACTCCGGACCCGGAGAGCTGAGTGTGGGCGAGGCGGCGTACCGCTGGGGCTTTGTACATCTGGGCCGGTTCGCGAGCAGTTACCGGGCCCGCTTCGGCGAGACCCCCTCGCAGACGCTCCACACGCCCTGAGTCCGAGCCGGTGAGCTGGAGGGCTGGAGGGCCCCCGGCTACCGGACGCCGGGAAGCCCGGCGGCCGTTCGACCCCCGGCAGCCGCTCGGCCCGGTGGCCGGGCCCGGAATCATTCCGCCGGGCCGGTCGGAAATTGCCTGATGGCGCGCCGGAACGGGAATCCGCAGCGTGTTCCGGATACCCACTGCGCAGAATGGATCATGTTGATGGCGCATTACATCTACCGTGGACACATCGGGCCACGTCGGCGTGTCCGGTCCCGTCGGTGCCCATCGACGGCAGTTTCCACAGGCCGGCCCCACGGCCCGGTCCGGCTCCCCCGTATTCCGGACCGGCCCGCCCCCCGTGGGGCGTCGGAGAGTCGAGAGACCCGACGCCCCACGGGCGAGGCACCGTACGAGCCGCGCGTCCTCCTCAAGTGCTACCGCCATCCGCCGGAAGACCCACGCCCCGGCCCGAAACCCCTCCGGGTTCCCGCAGAATTCCCTTAAGGGATGTCACAGCTCGGCAGCAATGCCCGGCGGTTCCCCCGGGCCCTGCACCGAGACCCTCCGGACCAGGTACGTTCGATCGCGTGGCTGGATTCAGGATGGGTCGCGGACGGAACTCCCGCTCCGCGCAGCACGGGCAGCAGCAGGGGCAGCAGGCGCCGTACGGACAGCAGGGACCGTACGGGCAGCAGCCCCCGCCTCCGCACGGACAGTGGCAGCAACCGCAGCAGTCGCCGCGGGCCCCGCAGGCGCCGCACTCACCGCAGCCGTACGCGAGCCGGCCGGGGTACGGCGCCCCGCAGCAGGGCGGTCCGCACCAGGGCGGCGCCCAGCACGGCGGCGCCCAGCACGGCGGCCGGCACGGCGAGCCCGAGTACTTCGGTGACGACGGCTACGAGCCCGTGCAGCAGTCCTACGCCCCGTACGCCAACGACAACAACCCCGGTCACACCCGGCAGTTCAGCGTCGGCGAGGTCCCGGACGCCTACGGCCCCGGACCCGGCGGCCAGTACCCCGACCCTTACGGCGACCCGTACGGGAACGGCGGCGACAGCCAGTACGGGGACGGCGGGACCTACCGCGCCGGTCAGGCCGCGGCTGCGCCCGTCGGCCCCCGCCTGCCCTGGAAGCAGTTGCTCGTCGGCATCGTGACCCGTCCCGGGCCGACGTTCATGCAGATGCGCGATCACCCGGTCTGGATTCCGGCCCTGATCGTCAGCCTGGTCTACGGCCTGCTCGCGGTCTTCGGCTTCGACAAGGCCCGCGAGGACGTGCTCAACGCCACCCTCTCCAACAGCATCCCGTGGGTGCTGATCACCGGCATCATGTTCGTCGTCGGCAGTCTGATCCTGGGCGCGGTGACCCACACCCTCGCCCGCCAGCTCGGCGGCGACGGCACCTGGGCCCCGACCATCGGCCTGTCCATGCTGATCATGGCGATCACGGACGCGCCGCGGCTGGTGTTCGCGATGTTCCTGGGCGGCGACAGTACGCTGGTGCAGGTGCTGGGCTGGATCACCTGGCTGGCGTCCGGGTTCCTGTTCACCACCATGGTCAGCAAGTCGCACGACCTGCCGTGGCCCAGGGCGCTGGGTGCCGCGTCCATCCAGCTCGTCGCGCTGCTGGCGCTGCTCAAGCTGGGCACCCTGTAGTCGTCAGCCGGTCCGCCCGGCCGCACACCGCGCCCGTACCCGCGCCCCGTACCCGTACCTGTACGTCCGAAGGGGCCCGCATCCCGGTCAGGATGCGGGCCCCTTCCCGTACGCGCGCCGGTCGTGCGCCGTACGTGTCACACGCACAGAACCCGCGACATCAGACGAACTGCGAGGTCAGACGAACCGCTGCGCCGCCGACCCGTCGCACGCCCGCAGCCGCAGCGCGTCCTTCGGCGCGCCCAGCGTCAGACACAGGCCCTGCGCCGCGGCCGGCCGGATCGTCCCGCTCCCGGCGTCCTTGACGAACTGCTGGTTGGCCGCGCCCGAGCAGTTCCACAGCACCAGCCCGGCCCCCGGCTCGTACTTGCCGCCCGGCACGTCCAGGCAGCGGTCCTGCGTCATCTCCACATGCAGGGAGCGCCGCTCCGGCTCGTACCACCAGCCCTGGTTGCGCTGGCCGTTGCAGTCCCAGCCGCCGACCGCCGTACCGTTGCGGCTGCTCGCGCCCGTCACGTCCACGCAGTCGCCGGTCGCCGCGCCCTTCAGCGGCCGGTAAGCGTCGTCCCAGGCCCCGGGGTACAGCTTGGGCTTTCCGGTGCTGGCCGGGTCGGCGCAGGAGCCCTCCCGCACACCCGCCGCGTAGAGCTGCGTCAGGCAGGAGGCGAAGGCGCCGTGGCCGCTCTTGTTGGGGTGGAAGGACTGGCGTACGGAGTTCTCGTCCGGCGGGAAGGGGTTGGTCAGGTCGACGTACAGGCCGCGCGCCCAGGTGTCCTCCATGCACACCTCATGGCCGTGGAAGAGCCGCGAGGCGTCGAGGTAGGTCACGCCGGTGTCCTTGGCGATCTTGCGCACGCCCTTCTCGAAGACCGGTACGGCCGAGTCACGCGCCCAGGCGGCGTCGGAGGTATAACCCGTGCACCCGCCCGCCAGCTTCCCGGGGAAGTCGGGGTTGTCCTCGACGTCCGGGCCGATCGGGCTCGGGTAGCCCATCACGACGAGTTTGTAGTCGCCGTCCGCGTAGCCCGCGTCACGCATCACGGTCCGCAGGTCGCCGACGGTCTGCTCGACCTTGGGCACCAGGGCGTCGACCCGTGCCTTCCAGCCCGGCTGGTACTTGGGCTCGCACGGCCCCTGGAGGGTGAACCAGCGGGTCACGCAGTCCGTCATCACCGGGCCGAACTGGAGGTCGTCGTTGGCCCCGACACCCAGCAGGATCATCTTCAGCCGGGTGTTGCGCGCCTTGATCGCCAGGCTGTCGCTCTGCACCAGCTCATCGGCGTACTGCTTGCTCCCGCCGATCTTGATGTTTCCGGTGTACGCGCCGGAGCAGGCGACGTTGTACGTCACATCGGCCGCGATGCCCGTACGGTGGATGGCCGAATCGGGCGAACGGTGGCACCAGTTGTCGGGCCCGTTGGTCCCCGGCTCGTACGTCCCCACGCCCTCGCCGGAGATCTCGCTGTCCCCCAACGAGATCAGGGACGTCTTGCGCTGCTCCAAAGGCCGCTCGGCGGTGTCGCCGTACAGCTTCTTCGCCTCGGCCGCCCGGATCCGCTCCAGCTTCGGCGGCAGCGGCTTGCTGCTCGCGGCACCGTCCGCCGTACGCGTACCCGCGCCCGGACCCCCACCCGCATCCGGGCCGGCGGCCGTGGCCGCACCCGCGCTCATACCGACGCCACCGAAAGCCATCACACACGCCGCGACGACGGCCGTCAGCCGCCCTGGTCCCGCGCGCCCCATCGGGCCTCCCTTCCAGACTCCTGCTACCGCACTCCTGCTACCGCTGTTACCGCCGGTTTCTACTCGCAGGTAGAGGCCGGCGGAACAGCCGGGACGGGATTGGCCGAAACCAGCGGCTGGAGGGGGTAGGGCGAAAGAGGTTGGAGCGGCTGATGTGGTGTACGAGACTTACGTGCCGGATGAGCCTTACGTTCGGTTCGCTCCTTGAGCTGTCCCTTTCAGATCGGCCGCACCAACCGGCGCAAATAGTGCGTACGTCTCCTTCGAATCAGCGCCAGTCCGACGACCGGCCCAGCCCCGGCGACCACCAAGCACGCGTTGCGCAGCGTCGCGTTGCCGTATCCGGCGCCCGACACCAGCAGGACCACGGCGAGGAAGGCGACAGCGCAGCCGACTAGGCCCGGTCTGTGCACCTGGGGCTGCCACAGTACGTAGGGCCCTACCGGGCGGATCGCCTGCTGATCGTTGGGGAGGGGTTCGGCGACCGGCTCACCCGCCGGGGTCCCCGGGGGCGTACCGTTGATCGTGTCTCCCCGTACGTACCGGCCGTCGTCCAGGACGAGCAAGGCAGGGACGGAGTACTCGGGTCTGTCTTCCGGCTTGGGGGCCCAGTAGAGACGCCCCTGAACACCGTGAAGGGCCTCGGCGAGTTGTACGGGGTCCAGGCACCGCTCCAGCAGCAGATCGCGGCTCCCGCTCGGCGAGTTCAAACGCAGCGTGGGTCTCAATTCCGGCTTGCCCGGCTTCGAGGCCCTTTCCATACGGCGGTTGAGATAGTCACCCGCGCCCGCGCCCGCGCCCACGACCCGGACCCGGAGCATTCGGGCCTCACCGTCGCCGGGCACATCGTCCCAGGGAAGTGAGGCGGCACGTTTACGGAAGGCGAATACGGCGCAGCCCAAAGGCAAGATGCTCCAAAGGCCCAGCATCACTAAATCCCGCGGACCGGCGGGCCCACCGAGAAGCGAGCGCAGTTGGCCGCGAGTGTCCAGAATGATCCCTGCGGCGAGGTGGTCAGGAGCGTACAAGCCCGGGAACCGGCTACCTGGGTGCGGCCGGGTGGAGGATTCCACGACGCTCCTGAGTCGTGGCATTCCTTTCCCGGGCCGGCTGGGGGCCGCGTCACCGTCCCCGACCGGCACCATGACCGTGACCGCGGACTCGTAGTAGCTGTAACCCTTGCCCTGCTTGAAGTACGAGTGGTGAACCTGAGCGACCGTCACATCCGATATACGCGGGCCGTGCGCAAGGATCGCGGCCACCTGGGGCGAGCTCCCTGTTGACGACAGGTACAGCATGACGATCGGCAGGGGCAGCATCAACAGGACGAGGAGAACAAACGGAAAGCGTCTGCCGGGCCACCAGAGAATCCCCCGCTCCCCCGGTATGGGCCAAGCAGAAGCCCGCGTCGCCCGACCGGCGAACACCGTCCGCCTGCTCCTCGTACGTCCGCTCGCTTTTCGCCACCACGCCAGCACCGCGACGGCGGAAACCGCCAGGCACCCGAGCAAATCCCAGCGTGGATACGGCGCGATCTTCCGAACCAGCAGGCAGACCATGAAGGCCACGGCACCACCCCAGGCCACAGCAGTAGCCAGGGCGGTGCCGGCGTCGCGCTCCCTCACCCGAACACGTCCCTCACCGATCCCTTCTTCGGTGCCTGTGCCGCACTGGCGCCGGTGTCCTCACTTTTCTTGTCGTCCGAGTCCTTGCCGACAATGACATCGTGCAGTGGCGCGCCGATGGCCCCGGTACCGCCGTAGACGGCTCCCTGAGCCGGCCCTTCCACCGAGAAGTGCGGGCCCTCCTGCCCGGGTGGCAGGTGCTTGTTCGCACCGTGTACGGCTCCGCCTCCCAGCCCGCCACCGACCACGTTGACCGCTGCGTCCCAGAGCACGTTTTTCCCGCTGACATCGTTCGACGAATCGTTGTCGAGATTCTTCGTCCCGTCGACGGCGAGCCCGCCGACCGTACTCCCAACGGAGCCGCCCACTATGTCACCGACCAGCGGCCGGGTCTTGGCCAGCCCCCGGGAGAAAATGAGCCCGGGCCCGGTACCGGCGACCGCGGAGAGCCCGCCCTGCCAGGTCGCGTCGAACAGGTTGGTCTCCTGCCCGGTCAGCGCGTTGGTGATAACGGTGCCGCCGGTGTTGCTGGCCCAGTTGACCAGAACGTTCTTCAGGAAGCGGTGCTCCTTCGCCAGCCGGGAGATGGTTTTGAAAGCGTGGCCGACCTTCTGCAGGATGGTGCCGAGCGTTTTGGCGAGTTTGGCGGCCCGGGCGGCGAGCTGGGCGGCTCGGGCGGCCCCCGCAGCCGCCGAGAAGCCCATGGTGAGAAACGACAGTCCCACCGAAATGCCGATGGATATTCCGATCTCCAGGTAGATCTGGTGGATCTCGTCGTTGATCTCCTCGATGGCATCCGCCGCCTCGTCGAGGCTCTTTGCCGCCTGCGGCAATTGCGGCAGGGTTTTGTCCATCCCCGCCTTGAGGTCTTTCCAGTGTTTCGCGAAGGCGTCGGCCGCCGGTCCCCGCCATCCGGAATCCAGGGTCCGCCGCACTTCGCCGTCCAGGCCCTGGAACATGCTCTGGAGGTTGTCGTGGAGGTCCCGCCACCCCTTGGCCGCCGCGCGGAGGGTGTCCGGGTCACCGCCGGGGTTGATGATCTCCAGGCCGGCCTCGTAGACCTGCTCGGCCACGGACTCGTCTCCGCTCATGCGTGACGTCCCTGGTCGAAGCCGCTCGACAGGGATTCGTCCGTCGCCGTGGCGTTCTGCTGGACCTGGCGGATCCCCTGGCTCATTTGGTCGAGGTGGCGTCGCAGTTCGTTCAGCGTCTGCGTCATGTCCGTGGACAGCTCGATGTACGCGGAGGTGACCTCTTCGGATTCGGTCAGGACGCCGAATCCGTCATGAATGACCTCGGAGCCGGTCTTCCCCTGGAATTCCTTGATATAGCTCTCCAGGTCCGCCCCATAGCTCTCGAAGCTCTTCGAGAGCTTCCCGAGAGCCGCCGCATCAACTAACGACTCGTTTTTGGACATGAGTCCCCCTTGCTGTTCCCGTCCCTGAGCAGCCGACGGCACGACGCGGAACGGCACGACCGTGCCGTTCGGCCTCCGAGTTTATGAAGGAGTGATCACCGGAAAAGCGGCCGGAAGTTTTCTTGTCGCGTCCTTACCGGATTCTTGATGCCGAAAATACGCGTAAAAGAAACACAAAAGACGGACGCCCCCGATTCCGACAAGGAACCGGGGGCGTCCGTACTGCGGCCGGGGCCTACGCGTCGAGGACCTGGCCCTCACGCCGCACGACCGGCGGCTCCACGCTCCACGGGAAGTTGATCCAGTCGTCCGTGCGCTTCCACACGTACTCGCACTTCACCAGGCTGTGCGACTTCTCATAGATGACGGCCGAGCGCACGTCGGCGACCGCGTCGAGGCAGAAGTCGTGCACGAGCTTGAGGGTCTTGCCCGTGTCGGCGACGTCGTCCGCGATCAGGACCTTCTTGTTCGAGAAGTCGATCGCGTTCGGGACGGGCGCCAGCATGACGGGCATTTCGAGCGTCTCGCCCACCCCCGTATAAAACTCCACGTTCACCAGGTGGATGTTCTTGCAGTCCAGCGCGTACGCCAGCCCGCCGGCCACGAACACGCCGCCGCGCGCGATCGACAGCACGACGTCGGGCTCGTACCCGTCGTCGGCGACCATCTGCGCCAGCTCGCGAATCGCGCCGCCGAAGCGCTCGTACGTCAGATTTTCCCGCACGTCACTCACGTATCTCTGTCTCTCTCAGCTATCTCTCGACATCCCCGAGCCTGCGCCGACGCCCACGCTCCGTCCGCGCCCGCACCGACGCCGGTGTCCGCGCCCACGCCCCGAGCCCTGCACCCCGAGCCTGCACTGCGCCCCGGGCTTCCGCGCGCTCAGACCTGCGTACGGTGGAAGTTCATGTACGACCGCGAGGGCGTCGGCCCGCGCTGGCCCTGGTACCGGGAGCCGTACTGCGCGGAGCCGTACGGGTGCTCGGCCGGCGAGGTCAGCCGGAACATGCACAACTGCCCGATCTTCATCCCCGGCCACAGCTTGATCGGCAGCGTGGCGACATTGCTCAGCTCCAGGGTCACATGCCCGCTGAAGCCCGGATCGATGAACCCGGCGGTCGAGTGCGTCAGCAGACCCAGCCGGCCCAGCGAGCTCTTGCCCTCCAGGCGCGAGGCGATGTCGTCGGGCAGCGTGATGACCTCGTACGTCGAGGCCAGCACGAACTCGCCGGGGTGGAGGATGAACGCCTCGTCCCCCTCCGGGACTACCTCACGGGTCAGGTCGGGCTGCTCGACCGCGGGGTCGATGTGGGGGTACCGGTGGTTCTCGAACACCCGGAAAAAGCGGTCGAGGCGCACATCGATACTCGACGGCTGAACCATCGACTCGTCATAGGGATCGATGCGGACCCGTCCCGCGTCGATCTCGGTCCGGATGTCCTTGTCTGAGAGAAGCACGGGTCGAGGATACGCGCCCGAGCCGTTCCGCCACGCACGAAGAGGGCCCGGCCCCCGCCGGGGAACCGGACCCTCTCCACGTCTTCCGCTTACTTACCGCTCACCACGTACGGCCGTCGATCCCGCCCCGGCCGTACGTTCCGGCTTCCCTACCGCTTCTCGTACTCCACCGGTACCGCGTGCCGCAGCCGCGCACAGCGCGGGCAGCGCAGCAGCCGGCCGGGGCCGAGCCGGTCCGTGGTCTGCATCGGGAACGAAGCGGTGCTGAACACGTGCCCTTCGGCACAACGGACGACGGTGCGCTCCATCAAGTCCCTCTCCCAACTGCGTGGACGACAAAAGCCACATTAGGGGATGAACTGGGCGCCTCCGTACGCGGCACTCCGACGCCCCACCGTACGCCCAACTCCCGCCCACCGCGCACCCGTCCCACCCTCACCGGCTTACCGCTATTCACCCAAGGAGGGACATGGGGTAGAGTGTCCGACGACGCTCCGCCAACAGGCGGCCGTGTCGCGCGGGCGTAGTTTAATGGTAGAACATGAGCTTCCCAAGCTCAGAGCGCGAGTTCGATTCTCGTCGCCCGCTCCACTACAAAGGCCCAGGTCAGAGACCTGGGTCTTTTTGCTTGCGTCCGGGGCCCTCAGAGTGGCCAGTCGGAGGAGAAAGCCGGACCGGCGGATTGCGCGCCGCCTGCCTGCCTGGCGGTGGCGCCACTTTCACTTCAGGCGTCCGGCACTCCGGGTACCCGGGATATTCGGGGTATCCGGTCATTGGCACCGATGCGCCATCCCCTTGGCCTGTTCGACCATCAGCCGGTCCTGTAGCGCGCGTACGAGCTGGGCCTTATCGCCGATCACGGTTTCCACCGTATCGGTCGTGATCTGCACCACGCGCTCCTAGGAGGGCATCGCCTTCATCTCTTCGTCCCTGGCGCCCAGCCGTTTCCATTGTTCCGGATGCTTACACGCCGGTTCACGGCGCCTGGGCCGCAAAGACGCGGCAGGGTCGCAGGGCGCGCTCGGCACGTACGGTGCGCAGGGTGGTAAGGCGCGTACGGCACGCGCGGCAGGTACCCGTGTAGAGCGCGAGAGTTCTGTGTCGGCTGCGGACTGCTGATAAAGCGCGTTGCGTGGTGGGGAGTTGGAGCTCGTGGGAGAGAGCGGGGAATCGCTGAGGGGTTCTTGATGCGGTGGCGAGTGCCGTTGCTCAGGACGGACAGAGGGCCGATTCGCCGTGCAGCGCGGCGACCGTGGGGAAGGAGCGGGGCGACTCGGAGGTGAGGAGGGAACGGGTGGCGGGAGCCGCGTTGTGGGCTTCGGCCTGGATGCGCTGCTTCATGGTCGGCGGCAGGGAGCGTGCAGCGGGTCCTGCAGGAGTGGCGCAGCGGGGGTGAGGGAGGAGGCAGGCAGCTCCGGAGTCCGGTGGTACGGGACGGGAAGCCGAGCCGGCGGCAGGTGCCGCGCCGGGGGCAGGGGCCGGGCCGGCAGTGGAGGCCGAGGAGGGGGCGGCTGGAGTAGGGGTGGCTGGAGTGGGGGCGAGGGCGGAGGCAGGTGCCTTGAAACCCAGGTAGGCGAGGACCTTGAGAAAGGCGGCGAGGAGGGCGGACCAGAATCCGGCGGTCGCGGCGGTGGTCGTCATGGGGTGCTCCTTTCGCGATGTTCTGGTTCGGTGAACGGTTTGTATGGTTTGCGGCGCTTTCTCATGATGTGTATAGGGGGTCGGAATGGCGGGAGATATGACCGCGCGTCGATGAGGTCGGGGGGAAATTCGCTCGGACGGCGCAGCGCGGGCTGAAAAGGGGCCGCTGGCCTGTCCCACCATCAACCGATCGGCCGATGGAAGGACAGGCGCATCGGGCGATGTGGCCGGGTGCGGTCCGGGCGGATGCTCGTTGCATGCCGATCATCGAAGTCAGCGGGCTACGCAAGGAGTACGGGGGCAGGGCCGTCGTGGACGGCGTTTCCTTCGGTGTCGAAGAGGGGGAGATCTTCGGTGTACTGGGGCCGAACGGCGCGGGAAAGACAACCACCGTGGAGTGCGTCGAGGGGCTGCGGACCCCGGACGCGGGTGTCGTACGGGTGGGCGGGCTGGATCCGGTCGCCGATCACGAGCGGGTGACACAGATCCTCGGCGTGCAGTTGCAGGAAAGCGAGTTGCAGGAGAAACTCACCGTCCGCGAAGCACTGGAGCTGTACGCCGCGTTCTACGCGCGGCCCGCCGACTGGCGCATACTCGTCGAACGGCTCAATCTCACCGACCGGCTCGACGCCCGCTTCGGGAAGCTCTCCGGCGGACAGAAGCAGCGGCTGTTCATCGCGCTCGCGCTCATCGGCGGTCCCCGGATCGTGGTCCTGGACGAGCTGACCACCGGCCTGGACCCGCGGGCCCGCCGTGACACCTGGGAACTCATCGAGGACATACGGGCGTCCGGGGTGACCGTTCTGCTCGTCACGCACTTCATGGAGGAAGCGCAGCGGCTGTGCGACCGCGTCGCGGTGATCGACCGCGGGCGGATCGCCGCGCTGGACGCGCCCGCGGCGCTCATCACCGGGGCCGCACGTTCGACCGTCATCTCCTTCATCCCCTCGGAGCCGCTGAGCAAGGAGGAACTGGCGGCACTGCCGGGGCCGGCGTCCGTGGCGTGCGAGCGGGTGCCGGGCGGCGAGGCGGCCGGTGGGCGGGTGGTCATCACCGGGACCGACGAGACCGTCAACGCGGTGATATCGCTGCTGGCGCGGCGCCGGATCACCGCACGGCAGTTGCGGGTGACCGACGCGACCTTGGACGACGCGTTCCTCGATCTGACCGCTCAGGAGGCGTGAGATGGCGGAGAGTGCCATGGATGAGAGGGCCGTGAAGGTCATGACGAAGAACGGACCCGGCGCGGGGCCGGTGCGGGGCCCCGGGCGGGTCTCACCCTTCGCGGCCGTACTCAAGGCGGAGGCGCGGCTGTTCGCCCGGGAGCCGGGCGGGGTGTTCTGGGTCCTGGTCTTCCCGGCGCTGCTGCTGACGATCCTCGGGCTGATCCCGTCCTTCCGGGAGCCTGACCCGGCCAACGGCGGTCTCCGCGTGATCGACCTGTACGTCGCCGTGGCCGTGCTCGTCGCCGTGATCATCACGGGCCTCCAGGTCATGCCGGGCACCCTGGCCGGTTACCGGGAGCGCGGCGTACTGCGTCGGATGTCCACCACGCCCGTACGGCCCGCGGTCCTGCTCACCGCGCAGATAGTGCTGCACAGCGCCGTCTGCCTGGGCTCCGTCGTCCTCGCCCTGGCCGTCGGCCGGCTCGGCTTCGCCGTACGGCTGCCGGAGCAGCCCGTCGGATTCGCCGTGACACTGCTGCTCACGATGCTCGGGGCGCTCGCGTTCGGCTGTGTGATCTGTGCGCTGTCCCGTACGGTCAAGGCCGCCGGGGCCATCGGTTCGGCGGCCTTCTTCCCGATGATGTTCACCTCGGGGCTGTGGCTGCCGGTCCAGTCCATGCCGGAGATACTCCAGCGCATCGTGCAGTACACGCCCTTTGGAGCCGCGTCCCAGGCCATGGCGCAGGCCACCGGCGGGCACTGGCCCGACTGGTCGCACCTGGGCGTCCTCGCGCTGTGGACCGCGCTGCTGATCGGCGCCGCCGCACGGTGGTTCCGGTGGGAGTAGTGGGCACGGGCGAGCCCAGGGTGTAGCAGGGCTGGGGAGGCGGTAGAGAGGAGTGGGGGCGGGGAGGCGGGAGAGAGGAGAGGGGGCGGGGCCTCGTAGGGGAACGATGCCGGGACAGGACAGGACAGGACAGGACAGGGTTGGGCTGAGCTGGACAGGGCGGGGCTGGGCGGGGCTGGGCCACGGTGGACACAGGCCGGTCGTAGACGAGCGGGGGCGGCAGGGTGGAGGGGTACGGCGGAGCGGTCGAGGACGGCGGCCGGATGGTGACGGCGGGTCAGGGAAGCGGGTATCGGTGCTTCCAGCGGTGGGGCGGGCTCGTTCTGCTGACGATGGCCACGGTCATAGCAGCCCGCTCGGCCGACCAGTTGATGAGCCGGGGCCAGATGTACGCGGCCGGTGCGCTGGTGACGGCCGCGTACGCACTCCATGTGTGGTGGCGGGTGGTCGGGTGGGAGCCCGTCGACGGTGAGCAGGCGTTCGCCGGGCAGCTCCGGGTCTCCGAGCGGGAATACCTCCTCGGGCAGGTCTATTACGTCCTGCGGTTCGGCGTCGCCTTCGCGCTCTGCTGGCTCAACCCGTACTTCGGCGTCTACGCGGCCATCGGTTACGTCGACACCGTCCAGTTCCTCTCCCGGCGCGCCGCGCGCCTGGGCCTGCTCGGCAGCGCCGCGACCCTGGCGGGCGCGGCGAGCGGCGGGCTGCCGCCGCGCGGTGCGACGGGGTGGTTCGCCTTTCTCGCGCTGTTCACGGTCAACTCCGGGCTCGTGCTCTTCTTTCAGCATGTCACCGGCCAGGAGGCCGAGCACGCCGCCGCCAGGGCCGCCACCATCCAGGAACTGGAACGCACCAACGCCCGGCTGGAGCAGGCGATGGCGGAAAATGCCGGACTACAGGCCCAACTCCTCGCGCAGGCCCGGGAGGCGGGGATCAACGACGAGCGGCAACGGCTCGCCGCGGAGATCCACGACACCCTCGCGCAAGGGCTCACCGGCATCATCACCCAGCTCCAGGCCGCCACCGAGCAGGCCGACCCGGCCGTCGCCCGGGAGCACGCCCTGCGCGCGGCGGAGCTGGCCCGGCACAGCCTGGGCGAGGCCCGCCGCTCGGTGCAGGACCTGGGGCCGGGCGCCCTGGAGCACGACGCGCTGCCGGCCGCGCTGGAGAAGACCGTGGTGGAGTGGTCGGCGGCCCAGGACGTACGGGCCGCGTTCACCGTCACCGGTGAGCCCGAGCCGCTGCACGAAGAGGTCGAGGCGACGCTGCTGCGGATCGCGCAGGAGGCACTGGCCAACGTGGGCCGGCACGCCGGCGCGTCACGGGTGGGTGTCACGCTCTCGTACATGGAAGAGGAAGTGACGTTGGACGTACGGGACGACGGGCGCGGTTTTGACCCGGCAGCACCCCCACCGCGTCGGCGGGCGGCCGGCCTTGAGGCCGGTTGCCTTGGAGCCGGCGGTGTTGGGGCCGGTGGCCTGGGGAGCGGCGGGGTCGGGGCCGGTGGTTTCGGGTCCGGTGGTTCGGGGGCTGGGGGATTGAGGGGCGGCGGTTTCGGGATCGGGGGGATGCGGGCGCGCGCTGAGCGGATCGCCGGGACGGTGGACGTCGAGTCCGGGCCGGGGCAGGGGACGGCGGTCTGTGCCCGGGTACCGTTGTTGGTGCGCCATGGCTGAGTACGAGCCTGCCGGCCAGGGCCCAGTCGATCAGCCCGGTCCGCCCGACCCACCCGGTCCGCCCGTCACCGTTCTCATAGTCGATGACCATCCCGTCGTACGGGACGGACTGCGCGGGATGTTCGCCTCCTCCCCAGGTTTCGCGGTGCTGGGCGAGGCTGCGGACGGGGTCGAAGGGGTTGCGCTCGCGGTCCGGCTGGATCCCGATGTGGTGCTGATGGACCTGCGGATGCCCGGGGGCGGCGGGGTGGCCGCGATCGGCGAGCTGGCCCGCCGGGCGCCGCGCTGCAAGGTGCTGGTGCTGACGACGTACGACACCGACTCCGACACCCTGCCCGCCATCGAAGCGGGAGCCACCGGCTACCTGCTCAAGGACACCCCACGGGAGGAACTGTTCAACGCCGTCCGCGCGGCGGCCGAGGGCCGTACGGTGCTGTCCCCCGCGGTTGCCTCCCGGCTGGTGTCCCGGGTCAGGTCACCGGGCCGGCAGCCGTTGAGCGGGCGCGAGCGGGAGGTGCTGAGGCTGGTGGCCAAGGGCACGTCCAACCGGGAGATCGCGGCGGTGCTGTTCGTCAGCGAGGCGACCGTGAAGACTCACCTGACGCATATATACGGCAAGTTGGGGGTCAAGGACCGAGCGGAGGCGGTCGCCGTGGCGTACGAGCGCGGCATTCTCGGGTAGGCCGGGCAGGCGGGGAAGCCGGCGTGCGGAGAAGGCGGCGTGCGGAGAAGGCGGCCGGTGCGCGGGGAGGGAAGCCGTGCGGGCAGGGGACCGGGCCCGGGTCGCAGTCGCGGTCGGCTTCGGGTGACAGACGTGGCCGGGTCCCGGGTCGCAGCCACGGCCGGGTTCGGGTAGGAGTCGCGGCCGGGTTCGGGGGGCAGGTGTGGGTGGGTTCGGTGTGGGGGGTTGTTTGTTCTTGCCTTGGGGGGCGCTCGTTCCTCAGGAGCGGTTTGTTGTCCGCTCGTCCGTCACCTCTGGTTCACCCCCGCCTGGTGAGCTTCGCGGCGTCGGCACCCGGCCGTACGAAAGAGGAGTTCCCCATGCGAAGAGTGCGCCTGTCCCGCCGCCACGTCATAGCCTGCGCCACCGTGGTGCTCGCCACGGCCGTGGCCGTGCCCGCCGGAGCCTCCGCGTTCGGCACGCAGGAGCAGGTGGAGCACGCGGTCAAGGGCGGCCCGGCCAAGAACGTCATCCTGCTGATCGGTGACGGCATGGGCGACTCGGAGATCACCCTCGCGCGGGACTACACCGTGGGTGCCGCGGGCCGGCTGAACATGGACAGGCTCCCGATGACCGGCGCGTACACGACGTACTCGGTCGATGAGAAGGGCAAGCCGGACTACGTCACCGACTCGGCGGCCAGCGGCAGCGGCTGGGCCACCGGCCACAAGACGGTCAACGGCCGGATCTCCAAGACGCCGGGTACCAACAAGGCGCTGCCGACGATCCTTGAGCTGGCCCAGAAGAACGGTTACGCCACCGGATCCGTCACCACCGCCGAACTCACCGACGCCACCCCGGCCGTGCTCGCCTCGCACGCCACCGACCGTAGCTGCCAGGGCCCGGCCGACATGGCCAAGTGCGCCGTGGACACGATCGGCAAGGGCGGACCGGGTTCGATCGCCGAGCAGAGCGTCAACCACAAGGTGGACGTACTGCTGGGCGGCGGCAAGCAGCGCTTCGACCAGAAGATCACCGAGGGCCGGTACAAGGGCATGACGGTGCTCCAGCAGGCAAGCAAGCTCGGCTACCAGGTCGTCACGGACGCCAAGGGCCTGAAGGGCGTCAAGAGCGTCAAGGGCGGCAAACCGGTGCTGGGGCTCTTCGCGCCGGGCAACGTGCCGGTGGAGTGGACCGGGAAGCCGGCCGCAGTCGGCGGCACCGACCCGCAGCGCTGCACCACCTCCAACTCCAAGCGGCCCGCCGGCACCCCGGCGCTGGACGAGCAGGCCAAGAAGGCGATCGCGCTGCTGGAGGACAAGCAGCGGGCGCGGTCCTCCAAGGGCCACGGCGGCAAGGGCTCGGACAAGGGCTTCTTCCTCCAGATCGAGGGCGCCTCGATCGACAAGCAGGACCACGCGGCCGACCCCTGCGGGCAGATCGGTGAGACCGCGGCGTTCGACCGTGCGGTGAAGGTGGCCCGCGACTACGCCGCCAAGCACCCGGACACGCTGGTGGTCACCACCGCCGACCACGGCCACTCCAGCCAGATCGTGCCGCTGGAGGCCAACCCGCCCGGCCTGTCCTCCACGCTCGTCACCAACGAGGGCAGCCGGCTGAAGGTCAACTACTCGACCAACACGCCTGGTCAGTCGCAGGAGCACACGGGTACCGAGGTGCGGATCGCGGCTCAGGGGCCGCAGGCGTTCCGCGTGCTGGGGGTCACCGACCAGACGGACCTCTTCAGGACGATCCGTACGGCGCTGCGGCTGCGCTGACGGCCCGGTGAGGCCGGTCAGGTGAGGCCGGTCAGGTAAGCCGGTAAGGGGGCGGGAAGGCAGGGGGAGCACGGGGTGCGGGCCGGGCCGAGCCGGGGGGCTGGGGGCTGGGGGGCCGGACCGCACCGGACGGGGGAACAGGCGAGGGACGGCGTACTGCCGTCCCTCGCCTGCTGTGTTCGCGTCGGGTTCATAAGCCCATAACCCACATGAACCGCTGGGCCCATCAACCCCTGGCCCGTAGGTCCGTAGGCGTGATGGAGAAGGCAGGTGACGTCCCGTCGTACTCCCGCTGCGGCGGGGCGCCACCCGGCACCCGGCCGTATCCGCGCCGCTCACCCACCCGGTCAGCCGGAGTTGTCCGGGTGCGCGTGTCCGGTGTCCGGGTCGCTGGGGGTACGCCGCGGCCGGACGGGTCCGGGCCGGCCGTGCTCGCGCATCGTGTCGACCGTCAGATACAGGACGGTGCCACTGCCGTCGGAGTGCGCCGGACAGCCGAGCGCGTCCTCGCCTGCGAAGCGGCGGCGCAGCGCCTCGGCGACCTGCCGGGCCACCTCGGAGGTGGCGGCGACGATACGGATCTCGGCCAGTCCGGACGAGGGCAGCGGACGGGCGAAGGTCACCGCCGTTCACTCCCTGTACGGACGCGGCAGGCTGTTGCGGTCATGTCGCGGCCCTGCCCCGGGCACGGATCGCCCGGTGTCGTCGTTTTCCGGAGACGAGGCCGGCCTGGTCGCCGGCGCACGGGAGCGCCTCCGTCGGTTTCACCTTACTCGCCGCGCACCGGCCCGGTGCCCCGTCGCACCGACCCGGTTCCGGCGGTCCGCCGGCCCCGTACCGCGCGGAGAAGACGGTTTGGCAGGAGGGGCGATTACGAGGAAGTTCTACAAGCCTGTAGATTTTGCTTCTGCATTACTCGCACTGCGGGAACGACAAGGAGATCCACATGGCTCTGTGGGACCGGATCAAGGATTCCGCCCAGACGATGCAGTCGCAGCTCATCGCGAAGAAGAACGACCTCAAGAGCGGCGCCTTCCGGGACGCGAGCATGGCGATGTGCGCCCTGGTGGCCGCCGCCGACGGCTCCGTGGACCCCTCCGAGCGCCAGCGCGTGGCCCAGCTCATCGCCACCAACGAGGTGCTCCAGAACTTCCCCGCGGACGATCTGCGGCGCCGCTTCGACGCGTACCTGGACAAGCTGACCGCCGACTTCGACTTCGGCAAGGTCAGCGTGATGCAGGACATCGGCAAGGTGAAGAAGAAGCCGGTCGAGGCGCGTGCCGTCATCCAGATCGGCATCGTCATCGGCGGCGCCGACGGGGACTTCGACAAGACCGAGCAGGCCGTCGTCCGCGAGGTCTGCTACGCGCTGGACATCACGCCGGCCGAGTTCGACCTGTGAGAGGGGGCGGAACCGGCCGCTGAGCGGTAGCCGGCGGCCGGCGGCCCCTGTAAGGGGAGGGCACGCCAAGGCGAGGGCACGCGAACAGACGGCATGGGCGGGGGCCCGCCCCCCAAGGGACGGGCCCCCGCCCAGCCGTTCCGTCAGACGTTGACTCCGTAGTCGGACGCGATGCCCGCCAGCCCGGAGGCGTACCCCTGGCCCACCGCCCGGAACTTCCACTCCCCGCCGTTGCGGTACAGCTCACCGAAGACCATCGCGGTCTCGGTCGAGGCGTCCTCGCTCAGGTCGTAGCGCGCCAGCTCCTTGCCGTCCGCCTGGTTGACCACACGGATGTAGGCGTTGCGGACCTGGCCGAAGCTCTGGCCGCGGCTCTCGGCGTCGTGGATCGACACCGGGAAGACGATCTTCTCGATCTCGGCCGGTACGCCGCTGAGCGTCACGTTGATCGTCTCGTCGTCCCCCTCGCCCTCACCGGTCAGGTTGTCGCCGGTGTGCTGCACCGAGCCGTCGGGGCTGGTGAGGTTGTTGTAGAAGACGAAGTGTTGGTCCGAGGCGACCTTGCCGGAGCCGTTGCAGAGCAGCGCGCTGGCGTCGAGGTCGTAGTCGGCGCCCGTGGTCGTACGGACGTCCCAGCCGAGGCCGACGGTGACGGCGGTCAGGCCGGGCGCCTCCTTCGACAGCGAGACGTTGCCGCCCTTGGCCAGCGTGACTCCCATGGGTTTCCTCCCGGTGTTGGGTGATATACGTGCGTTGCACTGTTCGCGGTGCGTGCCATGTGTGGCGGACCACAAAATCTACAGCGTTGTAGAAGATACGAACGAGAGCCGCCCCGTGTTCCCGGCCGGCTCAGTAAAATGCCCCGACGCTCCGGCCGCACGGAGCGCGGAGCTCGCTGGGAGGCGACGGCATGGGCGAAGACGCTTTCGGCGGAGCCGGCCGCGACGGCGTGCGACGGCGCGGTCAGGGCGAACTGGAGGCCCAGGTGCTGGCCGCGCTGCACCAGTCCCCCGGCCCGGCCACCGCCGCGTGGGTGCAGCAGCGCCTCGGCGGCGACCTGGCGTACACCACGGTCATGACGATCCTCTCCCGCCTCCGGGCGAAGAAGGCCGTGACCCGCGAGCGGGACGGTCGCTCGTACGTGTGGACGCCCGCCGCCGACGAGGCCGGGCTCGCCGCCCTGCGGATGCGGCGCGTACTGGACAGCGAGACGGACCGGGACGCCGTACTGACCAGCTTCGTCTCGGCGCTCTCCGAGCACGACGAGCAACTGCTGCGCTCCCTGCTGGAGCGCGCATCGGACGCCGGGGACGTGAGGGACGCCACGAACGCCGGGGACGTGAGGGACGCCACGAACGCCGGGGACGTGAGGGACGCCGCAGACGCCGGGGACGCCAGAGGCGACGAAGACACCGGACGCGCCAGGACCGAAGCGCCGGCGCACGCCCCCGGCCGCGAGGACTGAGGTACTGATCCGTGGGCGTCTTCGTCTTCCTGCCGCTCGTCCTGCCCCTGACCGCGCTGCCCATCGCCCGCCTCGCCGGCCAGCACCTCCACCCGCGCGGCACCACCCGGCTGCTGACCGTGCTGGCAGCCGTCCTGGCCGTGTGCAGCACGCTGTGCCTGGGGCTGCTGGTGGTCGTGGGCACGGCCCAGTTGCCGGGCAACCCACTGCCCGACAGTTGGTCGGACCCGGAGGTACGGGCCGCCGTCCCCTACGTCGAGACCGCCGGTACGGCCGGCATCGTCGCCCTCACCGCCGCCCTGGTGACCTGTGCGGGCGAGCTGCGCCGCCACTACCGCGTACGGGCCCGTACGCACCGTGCCCTGGACGTCCTGCCGCACCGCTCGGACGTGGCGGTACTGCCGGACGACGCCCCGTACGCCTACGCCGTGCCCGGCAGACCCGGCCGGATAGCCGTCTCGCGCGGCATGCTGCGGACCCTGGACGCGGACGAGCGGCGGGCGTTGTTCGCACACGAGCGGGCCCACCTGACGGGCCGCCACCACCGCTTCCTGCTGACCGTACGGCTGGCCGGATGTCTGAATCCGCTGCTGCTTCCGCTGCGTTCGGCGGTCGCCTTCAGTACGGAGCGCTGGGCGGATGAGGAGGCGGCCCGGGCGGTCGGCGACCGACGGCTGACCGCGCGCGCCGTCGGCAAGGCGGCGCTGGTCTCCCGGCCCGCCGTGACACCGGAGTTGGCGCACTTCGCGGCGCCCGGGCCGGGGCCGGTGCCGCGCCGGGTGGCGGCGCTGCTCGCCCCGGTGCCGCCCGCCCGGAGCTGGCCGCCGGCGCTGACCCCGGCCGGGTTCGCCGCGCTGGTGGCCGCGGCCGGTACCGCCGCCTCCGCGCTGTCCTCGCTCAACGCGGCGGTCGCGCTCTTCCTGGTGCTGAAAACCGCGACGCCACTGTGACACTTCGCACCGCGTGTGGTGCACTGTGTCCGCTGTGCCGCGGCCCGAGGCGTCCGTACGCGGGAGTCCGCACCGCGGCCCGATGACGGCGATGCTGTATCCGTCCCGTCACAGTAGGTTTCTACAGGTATGTAGAAGTTGGCTGTAGAGTGCCCTGAACGTCCGCAACGGGCGCGTCGGGAGGGGGAGATGGGGACGAGTGCGCACGCCGCGCCGCGCCACCCGTCCGCCGTGAGTCCGCTACGGCTCCGACCGCATGCTCGTCCTGCCGAACGCGGGCATCTGACGCACCAGAAGGACCATTGGCGTGCATGACAGGGACAGGCCCCGGCGGGGCACTTCCGGCCGGCGCAAGGGCGCCGCGGGCCCGGACCGTACGAGCGCTCCGGGAGCCGGCCGCACAGGTGGCGCGGGCCCCGGCCGCACGAACCCGGCGGACCACGGTCGTACGGAACCGTCCGGCTACGGACGTACGGACTCCTCCGGTCACGGACGTACGGACTCCTCCGGGCACGGTCGTACGGCCTCACCGGACCGCGGCCGTACGAGCGCGGCGCACCACGGCCGTACGGGCGCCGCGGAAGCCGGCCGCTCCGGACCGCCCTCCTCACGCGCCGCGGCCCGCACCGCCAACCGGGGCCGGCCGTCCGGCCAGGGCCACCGGGCCGGCGGATCCCGGAAGGCCGGCAAGGCACGGATGACCCGGCGCGGGCGCATCCTGGCCTGGACCGGCGGTGTCATCGGCGTACTCCTGCTGGTCACCGCGGGCGTCGGCGCCTGGGTCTACCAGCACTTGGACAGCAACATCCACGGCGCGGACGTCGGCAGCCGGCTCGGCGGCGACCGGCCCGCCAACCTCAGCCCCGGGTCCAAGAACATCCTCGTGGTCGGCTCCGACAGCCGTGCGGGCGCCAACGCCAAGTACGGCAAGAACCTGGAGACCATGCAGTCGGACACGCTGATGGTGCTGCACATCGCCGCCAACCGCGAGTGGGCCACCGCCGTGTCCTTCCCCCGTGACTCCTGGGTGCCTATCCCGGCGTGCGACAAGGGCAAGGGCGTCATGTCCAAGCCGCACCACTTCAAGATAAACGAGGCGTTCTCCATCGGCGGTGAGAGCGGCGACATCGCCAACGCCGCGGCCTGCACCATCAAGACCGTGGAGAAGAACACCGGGCTGCGCATCGACCACTTCGTCTCGGTGGACTTCCAGGGCTTCAAGGGCATGGTCAACGCGCTGGGCGGCATCGAGGTCTGTCCCAAGCACGCCATCCACGACAAGAAGGCGCACCTGGACATGGACGCCGGCTGCCAGAACGTCACCGACGAGAAGGCGCTGGGCTACGTCCGTACCCGCTACAGCGTCGGTGACGGCTCCGACCTCGGGCGCATCGGGCGGCAGCAGGAGTTCATGAAGGCCCTCGGGGAGAAGGCCCAGTCCAAGCTCTCCAGCCCGACCGCGCTGTACGGGTTCCTGGACTCGGCGACCAAGTCGCTGACCACCGACAAGGACCTGGCGGGCGTCAAGCCGCTGTCCGAACTCGCCTCCACCGTCAAGGACATCCCCAGCAACCGGCTGACTTTCCTGACCGTGCCGAACTACTCACGCGAGGCCGACGTCCCCACCGACAAGGCCAATGTGATCTGGCAGTACCCACAGGCCGGCCAGTTGTTCAGCGACCTGGCGCACGACCGCGAGGTGGACAAGAAGAAGCTGGCCGAGGCGTCCAAGAACCCGATCACCGCCCGCTCGGTGAAGGTCCGGGTCCTGAACGGGACGGGCCGTACGGGCGTGGGGGCCAAGGCGGCCGAGCAGGTGCGCAGGCTGGGCTTCACGGTCGTGGCCACCGGCAACGCTCCCGCGAACGTCACCAGGACCGAGGTCGGCGCTCCCGCCGCGCTCAAGGCCCAGGCCGAGGTGCTGGCGTCCCGCTTCCCGGGTACCAAGGCCACCGGGACGGCCGGGGCAGCGGGGGCGGCGCCGGGCGTGGTGACCCTGACGGTGGGGCCGGACTTCCCGCTGCCGAACTGAGCACGCGGGCGGAGGCGTCCAGGCCACGCGGAGCAGAAGCGTCCGGGCCACACGGCCCGGACACCCGCATGGCCCGGACGCCCGCACGGCCGCGCGCTACTCGCCGATCGGCCGCACGAACTCCAGGGTCCACGTCTCCTGGAAGTCCGGCGTCGGCGCGCTCAGTACGATCTGTGCGCCCCGGTGACCGGAGCGCCAGGCCAGGCCCTTCTCCGAGAGGATCTTGAGTCCGCCGAGGACCTTCTCGAAAGTGAACTTCGCCCATTCCGAGGACTGCACGGTGTTGACGTAGAGCTTGTCCTCGTGGACCACGATGCCCGCGCCCTCCTGATGGGCGAGGTGGATCACGTACGGCGCGCCAGGCACGTTCTCCAGGGGGCGGATGACCCATTCCTGCTCGATGGGCAGCGGGTTGAGGCGGTCGGTGATGACGGGAGCGCCGTGCTTGGTGGCGTACTCGGTGGCCGTCACCAGGGAGGTCGGACCGATGATGTGCGCGTGGATCTTGTAGATGCCGGGTTTTACCGGGACGGGAGCCATGGGCGGTACGTCCTCTCACTCGGTGTGCCAGCGCTGCTGACGGGGCGCCCGGAGGCGCCGTACCACCATCGGAGGGCCCCCGGGCGCCGTACAGCGTCAAATACCGCCAAAGCCACTACGGCGCGGACCGGCCGGTCGCCCCTGCGCAACCCGTGACCTGCGGGGCACAGGGCAGCGAACCGGCCTCACCCGGCTACCGGGGCCCCCTCCACCAGACACTCACCTGCCGGCACTCAGCTCTCGCCGTCCGCGCCGCCCTCCAGGTCGCCCTCGGTCTCCAGGAACGCCTGGCGCAGCTCGGCGAGCGTCCGCGCGTCGGGCTCGGCCCACATGCCGCGGGATTCGGCCTCCAGCAGCCGTTCGGCGATGCCGTGCAGCGCCCAGGGGTTCGCCTCCTGGAGGAAGGCACGGTTCTCCGGGTCCAGGACGTAGGTCTGGGCGAGCTTGTCGTACATCCAGTCGGCGACGACGCCGGTCGTCGCGTCGTACCCGAACAGGTAGTCCACCGTCGCGGCGAGTTCGAAGGCGCCCTTGTAGCCGTGGCGGCGCATCGCCTCGATCCAGCGGGGGTTGACGACCCGGGCGCGGAAGACGCGGGAGGTCTCCTCGACCAGCGTGCGGGTACGGACCGTCTCCGGGCGGGTCGAGTCCCCGATGTACGCCTCGGGGGCGGTGCCCTTCAGCGCCCGTACGGTGGCGACCATCCCGCCGTGGTACTGGAAGTAGTCGTCGGAGTCCGCGATGTCGTGCTCGCGGGTGTCGGTGTTCTTGGCCGCGACCGCGATGCGCTTGTAGGCGGTCTCCATCTCCTCGCGGGCCGGGCAGCCGTCCAGGCCGCGGCCGTAGGCGAAGCCGCCCCAGACCGTGTAGACCTCGGCGAGGTCGGCGTCGGTGCGCCAGTCGCGGCTGTCGATGAGCTGGAGCAGGCCCGCGCCGTACGTACCGGGGCGGGAGCCGAAGATGCGGGTGGTGGCGCGCCGCTCGTCGCCGTGCGCGGCCAGGTCGGCCTGCGCGTGGGCCCGTACGTGGTTGACGTCGGCGGGCTCGTCCAGGGAGGCGGCGAGCCGTACGGCGTCGTCCAGGAGGCCGATGACGTGCGGGAAGGCGTCGCGGAAGAAGCCGGAGATGCGCAGGGTGACGTCGATGCGCGGGCGGCCCAGCTCCTGGTGCGGGATGGGTTCCAGGCCCGTGACCCGGCGGGAGGCGTCGTCCCATACGGGGCGGATGCCCAGCAGGGCCAGCGCCTCGGCCACGTCGTCACCGGAGGTGCGCATCGCGCTGGTGCCCCACAGGGAGAGCCCGACCGATGTCGGCCAGTCGCCGTTGTCGGTGCGGTAGCGCTCCAGCAGCGAGTCCGCCAGCGCCTGCCCGGTCTCCCAGGCGAGCTTGCTCGGGACGGCCTTGGGGTCGACGGAGTAGAAGTTGCGGCCCGTCGGCAGCACGTTGACCAGGCCGCGCAGCGGGGAGCCGGAGGGGCCGGCCGGGACGAAGCCGCCGCGCAGGGCGTGCACGGCGTGGTCGATCTCGTCGGTGGTGGCGGCGAGGCGGGGGACGACCTCGCGGGCCGCGAAGCCGAGGATGGCGGCGACCGGCTCGCGCCGGTCCTCCGGCAGGCCGGCGGTGACCTTCTCGATCGCGGCGAGGTCCCAGCTCGCGTCGTCCATCGCCTGGACGAGGGCGCGGGCCCGCTCCTCGGTGTCGTCGGCGGCGGTACGGGTGGCCGCGGACTCGTCCAGGCCCAGCGCCTCGCGCAGGCCCGGCAGGGAGGAGGTGCCGCCCCAGATCTGGCGGGCACGCAGGATCGCCAGGACCAGGTTGACGCGCGCCTCGCCTTCGGGGGCGCCGCCCAGGACGTGCAGGCCGTCGCGGATCTGGGCGTCCTTGACCTCGCACAGCCAGCCGTCGACGTGCAGCAGGAAGTCATCGAAGCCGTCGTCGTCCGGCCGGTCCTGAAGGCCGAGGTCGTGGTCGAGCTTGGCGGCCTGGATCAGGGTCCAGATCTGGGCGCGGATGGCGGGCAGCTTGGCCGGGTCCATGGCGGAGATCGCCGCGTACTCGTCCAGGAGCTGTTCCAGGCGCGCGATGTCGCCGTAGGACTCGGCGCGGGCCATCGGCGGGACGAGGTGGTCCACGAGCGTGGCGTGCACCCGGCGCTTGGCCTGGGTGCCCTCGCCCGGGTCGTTGACCAGGAAGGGGTAGATCAGCGGCAGGTCGCCGAGGGCCGCGTCCGGGCCGCAGGCGGCGGACAGGCCGGCGTTCTTGCCGGGCAGCCACTCCAGGTTGCCGTGCTTGCCCAGGTGCACCATGGCGTCGGCGCCGAAGCCGCCGTCCTCCTGGGGGGCGGCGATCCAGCGGTAGGCGGCCAGGTAGTGGTGGGAGGGCGGCAGGTCCGGGTCGTGGTAGATCGCGATGGGGTTCTCGCCGAAGCCGCGCGGCGGCTGGATGAGGATGAGCAGGTTGCCGCGGCGCAGCGCCGCCAGCACGATGTCGCCCTCGGGGTTTCGGCTGCGGTCCACGAACATCTCGCCGGGCGGCGGGCCCCAGTGCTCCTCGACCTGCTCACGCAGCTCCTGCGGGAGGGTGGCGTACCAGCGCCGGTAGTCGGCGGCCGGGATACGGACCGGGTTGCGGGCGAGCTGTTCCTCGGTCAGCCACTCCTGGTCGTGGCCGCCCGCATCGATGAGCGCGTAGATCAGCTCGTCACCGTTCCCGGACTCCAGGCCCGGTACGGCCTCCTCGCCGGTCCGCGGCCCGAAGTCGTACCCCTCCTCGCGCAGCCGCCGCAGCAGGGCGACGGCGCTGGCCGGGGTGTCCAGGCCCACCGCGTTGCCGATCCGCGAGTGCTTGGTCGGGTAGGCGGACAGCACCAGCGCCAGGCGCTTGTCGGCGGGCGCGATGTGGCGCAGCCGGGCATGGCGTACAGCGATCCCGGCGACCCGGGCGGCGCGCTCGGGGTCGGCGACGTACACCGGCAGGCCGTCCTCGTCTGTCTCCTTGAAGGAGAACGGGACGGTGATCAGCCGGCCGTCGAACTCGGGCACCGCGATCTGGCTGGCGGCGTCCAGCGGCGAGAGCCCCTCGTCGTTCTCCTCCCAGGCGCTGCGCGGCCCGGTCAGGCACAGGGCCTGGAGGATCGGTACGTCCAGGGCGGCCAGCGCGCCCGCGTCCCAGGACTCGTCGTCGCCGCCGGCCGACGCCTCGGCGGGCTTGGTGCCGCCGGCGGCGAGGACGGTGGTGACGATGGCGTCGGCGGGCCGCAGCGCCTCGATCAGCTCGGGCTCGGGGGCCCGCAGCGAGGCGACGAACAGCGGCAGCGGCCGGCCGCCGGCCCGCTCGATCTGCTCGCACAGCGCGGTGACGAAGCCGGTGTTGCCGCTCATGTGGTGGGCGCGGTAGTAGAGCACCGCGACGAGCGGGGCGTCGGCCGCGACGTGCACGCCGGGCGTGGGGTCGTGGCGGAGGGCGCCCCAGGTGGGGGCGGGCGCCGGCGGCTCGAAGCCGTGGCCGGTCAGCAGCACGGTGTCCGACAGGAAGCGGGCGAGCTGTTCGAGGTTGGCGGGGCCGCCGTGCGCGAGGTAGGCGTGCGCCTCGGCCGCGGTGCCGATGGGGACGGTCGACGCCTCCATGAGCTGGGCGTCGGGCGCCTGTTCACCGGTGAGGACGACCACCGGCCGGTCCTGGGCGAGGAGCTGGTCCAGCCCCTCCTGCCAGGCGCGGATGCCGCCGAGGAGGCGTACGACGACCAGGTCGGTGCCGTCCAGCAGTGCGGGCAGCTCTTGGAGGTCCAGGCGGGCGGGGTTGGCGAGCCGGTACGGCACGGGGCCGCCGGCCGCGCGGGCGCTGAGCAGGTCGGTGTCGGACGTCGACAGCAGCAGGATCATGCGGCGTGGGCCCTTCCTCGGGGTCCGCGCCCCGGGCGGTGAAAGAGACGGCGGGAGTTCCTGGCTCACCCGGGGGTGGCCGGGTTCACAGTGGCGGGACCGCGCCGGATTCTCACCGGGCTTCCTCCCTTGGCGCCGTCAGCGGCGTCCGGCGGGCCGTGTGACCCACCGACCTGCATAGTAAGGGCTGCCGGTCCGGTACGGGGCGGTCCACCCTGCGGGGACGTCGGTATGCTCGCCGCCATGTCCCCCCGCCCTCCGCTGTCCGAACAAGCGCCCGCACCGCGGGACGAAACGGTCATTCGCGACCGGGGTGACGCCTGCCCCGGCGCGCTGCGGCTGCATCCGGCGGACGACGGCTTCCTGGCCCGACTCCGGCTGCCGGGCGGCATGCTGACGGCGTGTCAGGTCGCGGTGCTGGCCGATGCCGCGGACCGGCTCGGTGACGCCCGGCTGTCGATCACCTCCCGGGGCAACGTGGAGCTGCGCGGACTCGGCGACGGCTGCGGCAGCGAACTGGCGGAACTGCTGCGGGGCGCCGGCCTGCTGCCCTCGGAGCAGCACGAGCGGGTCCGCAATGTCCTGGTCTCGCCGCTGGCCGGACTGGACGGGCGGGGCTCGGCGGACGTCCACGTATGGGCGCGTGAGCTGGACACCCTTCTGTGCGCGACCCCGAAGGCCGCGGCACTGTCCGGGCGCTTCCTGTTCGCGCTGGACGACGGGCGGGGCGATGTGGCCGCGCTCGGCGCCGATGTGACCTTGGTCGCAGCGGGGGCCGGGAGCGCGGAGCTGTGGGCCGGGAGCGCGGACGCGGACCACCAGGTCGTACGGGTGGCGGGCGCGGATGCGCCACGGGCCGCCCTGCACACCGCCCTCGCCTTCCTCAAGGCCGTATGGGACAGCGGAACCGGCGCGTGGCGGGTGCGCGAACTGCCCGCGGAGCATGCGCTGAGCGCACGTACGGTGGCGGCCGGCTTGACCGCGAACGGGATCGACGCGGCCTTGGGCGCACGCGGCGTACGGCCCACGCCCCCGCCCGGCGGCCCGGCCCCCGGCATCATCGAGGCCCCCGACGGCCCGGACAGCCGCCACCGCACCGCCGCCCTGTCCGTCCTGGCCCCCCTCGGCCGGCTGACGGCCGCGCAGGCACGGCTGCTGGCCGCGACCGCCGCCCGGCACGGGTCCGGCGAACTGCGTGTGACACCCTGGCGCGGCGTGGTCCTTCCCGGGCTGTCGCGCGAGGACGCCGCCCCACGGCTGCGGGAGCTGGCCTCGGCCGGACTGGTCACCGATCCGGCGTCCCCCTGGTACGGGGTGGGTGCCTGCACGGGCCGCCCCGGGTGCGCCAAGTCCCGGTCCGACGTACGGGCCGACGCGGCGGCGGCCCGTACGGAGGGCGGCGGGCTCCCGGTGTACTGGTCGGGGTGCGAACGCCGCTGCGGCCACCCTCACGGGCAGTGGGTCGACGTCCTGGCCACCGGCGACGGCTACCGGGTGTCCGTACGAGGACTCGACGACCCGGTGACCACCGGCCCCACCACCCCCACCACTCCCGCAGAACTCGCCGATGCCGTGACAACGGCACGCGCAGCGACCCGCGCTTCGACCCGCGCGACAACATGAACGAAGGCAACGAGGGCACAGTGTTCGACTACGAGAAGGACGGGGCGGCGATCTACCGCCAGTCCTTTGCCACCATCCGCGCCGAGGCCGACCTCGCGGGTCTGCCCGACGACGTCAGCCGGGTAGCGGTCCGGATGATCCACGCCTGCGGGATGACCGACCTCGTACGCGACCTGGCCTACTCCCCCGAGGTGGTGGCCCGCGCCCGCAAGGCGCTGCGGGCCGGCGCGCCGATCCTGTGCGACGCGAACATGGTCGCCAGCGGCGTCACCCGCAAGCGGCTGCCCGCCGGCAACGACGTCCTGTGCACCCTCGCCGACCCGTCGGTGCCCGCGCTGGCCGCCCGGATGGGGACCACGCGCAGCGCCGCCGCCCTGGAGCTGTGGCGCGACCGTATGGAAGGCGCGGTGGTGGCCGTCGGCAACGCGCCCACCGCCCTGTTCCGCCTCCTGGAGATGATCGCGCAGGGCGCGCCGCGTCCGGCCGCGGTCATCGGCGTACCGGTGGGCTTCATCGGCGCCGCCGAGTCCAAGGACGCGCTGGCCGAACACGGGCCCGCACTGGGCCTTGAGCACCTGGTGATACGCGGACGGCGCGGCGGCAGCGCCATGGCCGCCGCCGCGATCAACGCGATAGCGAGCGAGGAAGAGTGAGCGCGCAGCAGCAGCGGCCCGCCGGCCGCCTGTACGGGGTGGGGCTGGGCCCCGGCGACCCGTCCCTGATGACCCTGCGGGCCGTGGAGGTCATCGCCGCGGCCGATGTCGTGGCGTACCACAGCGCCCGGCACGGACGCTCGATCGCCCGCTCCATCGCCGAGCGGCACATCCGCCCCGACCACATCGAGGAGGCGCTGGTCTACCCGGTCACCACCGAGACCACCGACCACCCCGGCGGCTACCGGGGCGCGCTGGAGGAGTTCTACGAACAGGCGGCGGCCCGGCTCGCCGCGCACCTGGACGCGGGGCGCACCGTCGCCGTACTCGCCGAGGGCGACCCGCTGTTCTACGGCTCCTACCAGCACATGCACCAGCGTCTGGCCGACCGCTACGAGACCGAGGTCGTCCCCGGCGTCACCTCGGTCAGCGCCGCCGCGGCCCGCCTGGGCAAGCCGCTGGTCGAGGCGGACGAGGTGCTGACGATCCTGCCCGGCACCCTCCCCCAGGAGGAGCTGACGGCCCGGCTGGCCGCCACCGACGCCGCCGTCGTCATGAAGCTCGGCCGTACCTACCCGGCCGTACGGCAGGCGCTGGAGACCTCCGGGCGGCTGCCCGAGGCCCACTACGTCGAACGCGCCACCATGGCCGGTGAGCGCACCGCGCCGCTCGCGGAGGTCTCCCCCGACTCCGTCCCGTACTTCTCGGTCGCCGTGGTCCCCAGCCGCATCGCCACCCCGCCGCCCGCGCCCGCGCACGGCGAGGTCGTCGTCGTGGGCACCGGCCCGGCCGGTCCGCTCTGGCTCACCCCGGAATCCCGCGGCGCTCTGGCCCGCGCCACCGATCTGGTCGGCTACACCACCTACCTCGACCGCGTTCCCGTACGCCCCGGCCAGGCACGCCACGCCTCCGACAACAAGGTCGAGTCCGAACGCGCCGAACTGGCCCTGGACCTGGCCCGGCGCGGCCGTCGGGTGGCCGTGGTCTCCGGCGGCGACCCCGGCGTCTTCGCCATGGCCACCGCCGTCCTGGAGGTCGCCGCCCAGGACACGTACCGGGACGTTCCCGTACGCGTCCTGCCCGGCGTCACCGCCGCCAACGCCGCCGCGGCCCGGGCCGGCGCGCCCCTCGGCCACGACTACGCGGTCATCTCCCTCTCCGACCGCCTCAAGCCCTGGGACGTCATCGCGGAACGCCTGCGCGCCGCCGCCTGCGCCGATCTGGCCCTGGCCCTGTACAACCCCGGCTCCCGCAGCCGTACGTGGCAGGTGGGCAAGGCCCGCGACCTCCTCCTGGACCACCGGGCCCCCGACACCCCGGTCGTCCTGGCCCGCGACGTCGGCGGCCCGCAGGAATCCGTACGCACCGTCCGCCTCGCGGACCTGGACCCCTCCGAGGTCGACATGCGCACGATCCTGCTGATCGGCTCCTCCCAGACCCGGTCCGTACGCCGCGGCCCGGACCCCGCCGGCCGGCCGACCGTCTGGACACCCCGCCGCTACCCGGAGAAGTAGCCGACGCCGCACGGAAAGGCGGCTCCTCAACTCCCCTGGAGGAGCCGCCTTTTCACCCGGAGGAGCCGGTCAGCAGCTCCCCCTCACCACAGCTGTGAACTCCGCCCACCCGACGGCCGGAAACACCACAACGGGACCGTACGGGTCCTTGCTGTCCCCTACGGGATCCTGCCGGGCACATTGCCGGCGGACTCCACGCAGTTCGAGTCACCTCCACCGCTACACCTTGACGCCGGAGGGTAACTCTAAGACTACTCAAGGTAGTTGTGGGTTGGTTCGGGAAAGACGGGAAAGAGGGACACGAGCGATGACGTCGAGGGAGCAGAGCGTGGCATCGAAGAAGATCTGGGACGCCGAGGCGGCGTGTGATGAATTGCGGCGGCTCGCGGCGGTGTTGCGCGGGTGTCACGCGTGAGCGAGGAGGAGGACCGGCCCGAGGAGCCGGAGGGGGCGGCCGGCCAGGAGCGTACGGATGAGGAAGCGCGGCGGCGCGAGGAGCTCGCGGCGAAGGTGCGGGAGGCCAATCGGCTGAGCGTCAACCGCCCGTTCTGAAGGCCGAGGGGGCGGTCGAGGGGCCGGCGCGGTCAGCCGGCCGTGTCCCGTACCCACGTGGCCGCCGCCTCCCACGTCGTGGCCACCGGAACGCCCGCCGGGGTGGGCGGGCGGCGGACGACGACGACCGGGATGCCGGCCTCGCGGGCGGCGGTGAGCTTGGGGGCGGTCGCCGCGCCGCCGCTGTCCTTGGTCACCAGGACGTCGACGCGGTGGCGGCGCAGCAGGTCGCGTTCGCCGTCGAGGGTGAAGGGGCCACGGTCGAGCAGCACCTCCATACGGGCCGGGTGCGGCGGCTCGGGGGCGTCCACGGAGCGTACGAGGAACCAGAGGGCGGCCAGGCCGGCGTGGGCGAAGGCGGACAGGCCCAGGCGGCCGGTGGTCAGGAAGACGCGTTCGCCGAGTGCGGGGAGGGCCGCCGCGGCCTCGTCGAGTGAGCCGACCGGGTGCCAGTCGTCGCCGGGCTCCGGTACCCACCCGGGCCGACGGAGGGCGAGCAGGGGAACATGGGCGGTGGCGGCGGCCTGCGCCGCGTGGAAACTGATCGTGCCGGCGAAAGGATGGGTGGCGTCGATGAGCGCGTCCACCGCGTGCTCGCGCAGCCAGCGGGCGAGGCCCTCGGGGCCTCCGAAGCCTCCGATGCGTACGTCTCCGGCGGGCAGCCGCGGCTCGGCGACCCGGCCGGCCAGCGAGCTGGTGACGCGCAGCGGCGGCCCGGGGTGCGGCGCGGACGGCCGGTCTGCGGTCAGGGCGGCGGCGAGGCGGCGGGCTTCCGTGGTGCCGCCGAGGATCAGCACGTGCGGGCGCGGGCTCATCGGTTACGGGTTCCTTCATGGCTGAGACGGACACGAACAGTACGGGAACGGGCGCCGGCGGCGGTACGGGGGCCGGGGCAGCAGCCGGAGGGCGCAGCGCGCAGCTCGCGCACACCGGGCTGCGGCACGGGTGGACGACCGGGGCCTGTGCGACGGCGGCCACCACCGCCGCGTACACGGCCCTGCTGACCGGCGAGTTCCCGGACCCGGTGACGATCACCCTGCCGAAGGGACAGACCCCGGCCTTCGCCCTCGCCGACGAGTCGCTGGAGTTGGGACCGGGGACGGGGACGGGACCGGGATCGGTGCCGGACCAAGGTCAGGCCCCGGACCGCTCCGCCATGGCCGCGGTCGTCAAGGACGCCGGCGACGACCCCGACGTGACCCACGGCGCGATCATCCGCGCCACCGTACGGACGCTGCCGGCCGGCTCCGGCGTGGTCTTCCGCGCCGGGCCCGGCGTCGGTACGGTCACCCGGCCCGGCCTGCCGCTGGATGTCGGCGAGCCGGCCGTCAACCCCGTACCGCGTCAGATGATGCGCGAGCACATCGCGCTGGTCGCCGCCCGGCACGGCGGCAGCGGTGACGTGGAGATCACCCTCTCCGTCGACCACGGCGAGGAGATCGCCCGCAGCACGTGGAACCCGCGCCTGGGCATCCTCGGCGGGCTGTCGATCCTCGGGACGACCGGCATCGTCGTGCCGTACTCCTGCTCGGCGTGGATCGACTCGATCCGGCGCGGCGTGGACGTGGCGCGCGCGGCGGGCCGTACGCACGTCGCGGGCTGTACGGGTGCCACGTCCGAGAAGACCGCGGTCGCGGTGCACGGCCTGCCGGAGGACGCGCTGCTGGACATGGGCGACTTCGCGGGCGCCGTACTGAAGTACATCCGCCGCCACCCCGTACCCCGCCTGACCGTCTGCGGCGGCTTCGCCAAGCTCTCCAAACTGGCCGCCGGCCACCTGGACCTGCACTCCTCCCGCTCACAGGTCGACAAGGGCTTCCTGGCGGAACTGGCCCGGCGCGGCGGCGCGGAGGAGTCCCTGGCGAAGGCGGTCACCGAGGCCAACACGGGCCTGGCCGCCCTCCAGCTCTGCACCGCCGCCGGTGTCCCCCTCGGCGACCTGGTCGCCACCGCCGCCCGTACCGAGGCCCTGGGCGTCCTGCGCGGTGCCCCGGTCGCGGTCGACATCATCTGCATCGACCGCGCGGGCACGATCGTGGGCCGCGCGGACGCCCTGGGGCCGGCGGGGCGGTGATCCGGCGAGCAGCGTCCGCAGCCGCTCGCCGGCCGGCTCACCGGCTCACCGGCCCGGCAGCGTCCACGGCGGCACCTCGGCCGTCTTCGCCTTGTCGGAGCTGCCGAGGTGGGAGGCGTAGCCGGCCTCGGTCCACACCATTTTCTTGAACTGTTCCGGGGTCAGCAGGCCCTGCCACGGCGTGCCGTCGGGGCAGAACACCCGGTCGCAGCCATGGCAGTACCGCGCCGGCCGGTAGAGCTCGTCGGCCCGCGGCTCGCCCGCCGCCGCGGCTTCCTTCTCCCGTTTCTCGCCGCGTACGACGGCGATCGTGCCGAAGAAGCACAGCACCGCCAGTGCCGCGCCGCCGTACAGATACAGCGGCTTGCCCTCGCCCTTCCCCCAGACGGCGAAGGCGATCGCGGCGGCGGTCATGACCATGCCCTCGATGAAGTGCAGACAGCCGTCGCCGGTCTTGTCCGGCCCCTTCTCCAGCCGGCTCGCCAGGTTCTTGCGTACGGCCCCCTTGCTGACGCGCGCCGCCGTGACGGTGGGCACCTCGTGGCCACCACAGCCAGGACAGAGCACCCCAGCAGCAACTGGTGACCCTGCTTCCTCCGTTGTCATGCCCGCCACGCTATCCGGCCTGGATCAGCCGGCTTCGGCGGGTGCGGCCGGCCCCGTTCGAGCTGTCGGCTCGTCCCCTGACGGTCGCGTCAGCCGCCGCACGGCGGGTGCGGGCGTTCGCGGATGGTGGAGTACAGGTGGCTGTCGGGGAACTGGGCGGCGGCGAGGGTGCGGCCCACGAGGATGACGGCGGTGCGGGTGATACCGGCGGACTTCACCTGGCCGGCGATGTCGGCGAGGGTGCCGCGCAGGACGAGTTCGTCGGGGCGGGAGGCCATGGCGACGACGGCGGCCGGGCAGTCCGGGCCGTAGTGGGGCAGGAGTTCGGTGACGACGCGGTCGGCGTAGCGGACGGCGAGGTGGAGGACCAGCAGGGCGCCGCTGCGGCCCAGGGTGGCCAGGTCCTCGCCGGGCGGCATGGGGGTGGCCTGCTGGGCGATGCGGGTGAGGATGACGGTCTGGCCGACGGTGGGGACGGTCAGTTCGCGGCCCAGGGCCGCCGCGGCGGCGGCGAAGGCCGGTACGCCGGGGACGGTCTCGTACGGGATGCCCGCCGCGTCCAGGCGGCGCATCTGTTCGGCGACGGCGCTGAAGACGGAAGGGTCGCCGGAGTGCAGCCGGGCCACGTCCTTGCCCTGCTCGTGGGCCCGGACCAGTTCCTCGGTGATCTGGTCGAGGTTGAGGTGGGCGGTGTCGACCAGGCGGGCGCCGGGCGGGCATTCGGCGAGCAGGTCGCGGGGACCAGGCTGCCCGCGTACAGGCACACCTCGCAGGCGGCCAGGGTGCGGGCGCCGCGCACCGTGATCAGGTCGGCGGCGCCGGGGCCCGCCCCGATGAAGTAGACGGTCATGGGGATTCTCCGGGGAGGGCAGGGGTGGGGGCAGGGGACGGGTTGGGGCTTGGGGCCTGGTCGGGGGGCGGTTTCTGTACGGACCACTGGGTTACCGGCATGGCCTGGCGCCAGCCGGTGAAGCCGCCGACGGGTACGGCCTGGGCGACCGCCAGCCGTACGAGGTCGCCGCCGTGCCGCCGGTACCAGTCGGCCAGCAGTGCCTCGGACTCCAGCGTCACGGTGTTGGCGACCAGCCGGCCGCCGGGCGGGAGCGCCGCCCAGCAGGCTTCCAGCAGGCCCGGTGCGGTCAGGCCGCCGCCGATGAACACCGCGTCGGGAGTGGGGAGTTCGGCCAGGGCGGCGGGGGCCCGGCCGGTGACGACGCGGAGGGCGGGGACGCCGAGGGTGTGGGCGTTGCGGGTGATGCGTTCGGCGCGTACGGGGTCGCGTTCGACGGCGACGGCGCGGCAGGTGCGGTGGACACGCATCCACTCGATGCCGATCGAACCGGAGCCGCCGCCGATGTCCCACAGCAGTTCGCCGGGCGCGGGCGCCAGCGCGGCCAGTGTGGCGGCCCGTACGTGGCGCTTGGTGAGCTGGCCGTCGTGCTCGTACGCGGTGTCGGGCAGGCCCGGTGTGAGGGAGAGGCGGAGCGCGTCCGGGGCGCGGACGCAGTCCAGGGCGATCACGTTGAGCGGGTCGGCGGGCGGGTGCGGCCAGGTGTCCGCGGTGCCCTCGTGCTGTCGCTCGCGGGCGCTGCCGAGCTGTTCCAGTACGCGCATACGGGTCGGGCCGAAGCCGCGTTCGCGCAGCAGGGCGGCGACCTCGGCGGGCGTCGCTGCACCGGCGGACAGGACCAGCAGCCGGCGGCCGTGGTGCAGGGCCGCGGCCAGGCCCGCGGTGGGCCGGCCGACGAGGGTCAGGACCTCGGTGTCCTCCAGCGGCCAGCCGAGCCGGGCGCAGGCGTAGGAGACGGAGGAGGGGTGGGGGAGGACGCGGAGGGGGACGGTGGGGACGGTGGGGGCCTCCGCCGGGATGCCGGGCTGCGGGACGGACTGTGGGGAGGTCTGCGGGGCGGTCTGTGGGGTCAGGGCTTCGGTGAGGGTGCGGCCGATGCCGTAGAACATCGGGTCGCCGCTGGCCAGGACGCACACCCGGCGGCCGGCGTGGGCGGCGAGCAGGCGGGGCACGGCGGGGCGCAGCGGGGAGGGCCAGGGGAGGCGCTCGCCGGCGCAGTCGGCAGGCAGCAGGTCGAGCTGGCGCGGACCGCCGATCAGGACCTCGGCGCGGCGCAGCGCCTGCCGTGAGGCGTCGGGCAGGCCGTCCCAGCCGTCGGCGCCGATGCCCACGACCGTCACGGGCTCCGGTGCGTACGGCGGATCCGGTGGCTGTGGATCCGGATGCCGTGCGGCGGGTGGGGCGGGGGTCACTGCCGGGTACCTCGGGCGGGAGAGCGGGACGGGTGGAAGGAAGAGCGGAAGGAGGAGTGGACGGGCGGGAGCCGAAACTTTACTGACCGGGGCGCCGGACGCGCCCTCCGGGGAGCCGCGTGGAGCGCTGCGGGACACTTGTTGCTTATAGATTGCAATTGCGGTCCGTATGCAAGAAGGGCAAGAAGGGGAGGTCCGGTGAGTTCACCCGTGGTGCTGGGGATCGAGTCGTCCTGTGACGAGACGGGCGCCGGCCTGGTCCGGGACGGCCGGCTGCTCGGGCACGCGCTGGCGTCGAGCATGGAGGAGCACGCGCGGTACGGCGGGGTGGTCCCCGAGATCGCGGCCCGCGCGCACGTCCACGCGCTGACGCCGGTCGTCCGCCGGGCGCTGGCGGACGCCGGACTGCGGGCGGCCGACATCGGGGCGGTCGCGGTGACCACCGGCCCCGGGCTCTCCGGCGCACTCCAGGTGGGGCTGGCCGGTGCCAAGGGCCTGGCGTACGCGCTGGGCGTGCCGCTGTACGGGGTGCACCACCTCGCCGGACACGTCGCCGCCGACACCCTCGAACACGGCCCGCTGCCGAACCCGTGCGTGGTGCTGATCGTCTCCGGCGGGCACACCTCGCTCCTCCTGGTCCGCGACCTGGCCCGCGACCCGATCACCCACCTCGGCGACACACTGGACGACGCGGCCGGCGAGTGTTTCGACAAGGTCGCCCGGGTCTTCGGGCTGCCCTACCCCGGCGGCCCGGCCGTGGACCGGGCGGCGCGCGCGGGCGATCCGTACGCCGTGGCCTTCCCGCGCCCGCTGACCGCCGGCGGCCCACGCCGGACCCCGGACGCCCACTCTCCCGCCCCCTCCCGTTCCCACACCCCTGCCTATACCCATATGTACGACTTCTCCTTCTCCGGGCTGAAGACGGCGGCGGCCCGCTGGGCCGAGCGGCACCGGGCCGCCGGCCGGGAACTGCCGGTCCCCGACGGCGCCGCCTCGCTCCAGGAGGCGATCGCCGACGTGCTGACCCGCAAGGCCGTGGCCGCCTGCGCCGAGTACGGCGTACGGACGCTGGTGGTGGTCGGCGGGGTGGCCGCCAACTCCCGGGTACGGGCGCTGGCGCACGAGCGCTGCGCGGCGGCCGGGATCGAGCTGCGGGTACCGCCGCTGCGGCTGTGCACGGACAACGGCGCGATGATCGCCGCCGTGGGCGACCTCCTCGTACGCGCCGGGGCCGAGCCGGCGCCGCTGGACGTCTCCGTCGACCCGTCGGCGCCTTTGGAGTACGCCGCGCTGCACCCGGTCGCGGCGCGGAATCCCGGCCCGTGCGGCTCCGGTCGGAGCTGAACCACGGCCGCGGGACCGGCGGCGGGCCGGCTCGGCGGGCCGGATGTGGACGAGGACCGCTGCCCGGAATTCGAGGGTCCGGTCTTCATGCAGTACGAGTGGGGTGAGGGGTCCGGCAGGTCCGGCTACTCCTTCCTCGGCAGACCGTCCCGACGCAACACCGGCCTCGGTGGGGCCCGGAGCGGACGGCCGCTCCCCTCCAAGGCGCCGACAGCCTCTACAGGACCGGCGGGACGCGGTCCGTCCTGGACCATGCCGCGGGACCGGACGGCGCCCGTCACGGTGACGACCCGCAGGGCGACGTACGGACGCGGGTCGGCGCCGCCGACGTCCGTACGGCACTGATGCCGCCGCACGACGGCATCACGTCCGGCGGCGAGAGCCACGGATACGTACTGCGCCGCAGTCCACGCCGCGCCGCCCGCTCCGTACGGCAAGGAGACCGAGGAGGCGGCCAACCGCGCGCCGTGCCGCGAACTTCCGGTGGAAGTGCGGTGGGTGCCGCCGACGCAGCCGGGGCACTGGACGCGCCGGCACTGTTCGACTTGAGGTCGTCATCGACGGCGTCCTCCTGCGCCCCGTCACGCAGGAGGACGCCGGGTCGCTGTGCGACAGCTACCTGCGCAGCCGGGAACGTCTGCGTCCTTGGGATCCGCACCGCGACGCCGAGTTCCACCCGCCGGAGGGCCAGGCGGCGCGGCTGCGCGAGCAGTTGGCGCAGCGGTGGGCGGGGCGGATGATGCCGTGGGTGCTCACCACCCGCCCGGCGTCCGGCAGTCCCGCTCCCAGCACGGACACGGGCACAGGCGCAGGCACGTCCACGGATACGGGCACGGGCGCGGGCGCGGGCCGGGGTCTGGCCACCGCCGCCGTACACCTGGTGTGCCACCTGGCCCGGGAACGGTTCGGCCTGCCCCGCGTCGAAGCGGGCACGCTGCGGCACAATGCCGCCTCTCAGCGCGTACTGCAGAAGAATGACTTCGAATGCATCGGCACGGCCAGAAACTACCTCCACATCAATGGCGCCTGGCGTGACCACGTTTTGTTCCAGCGCGTCCTGTACGACGGCCCGCACCTCACACCCTGAAAACAGCGGGCCGGGTTCTTTGCCCCGGGCATGCCCACCGGACGCCTTTCCGACGGCCGTGGGCCCGCCGCCGCCCGGCTCCCGTACGGCCCGGATTCGCCGCCGGATCCTTTCGCCTGCCGTACCGAGTGCAATTACCCCTGGTAATCGGCGCATTGCTCCCGGATGCTCGTCCATGAGGCCCGTAAGGCTTGTAAGACCCGTAAGGCTTGTAAGGCGGAACCGCGGCGGGAGGCATGAGCACCATGGGTACGGCGAGCTGGCTGGAGCGGCCGGGCCGGCCGGGCACGGCTCCGGGGCGGTGCGTGGCATGACCGAGAAGCCACCGCCCGAGGAGAAGGACGAGCGGACGGCACAGGTCGAGAAGCGCCGCGCGGAGCTGGTGGCCAAGGTGCGCGAGGCCAACCGGCGCAGCGCCCGGCGCCACCACGGTCCCCTGTGACGTGGGACGTGGTGACGTGATCTCGTGGTGATGTCCTGATCCCTGTGGCCTCTGCCTGCGCTGTCCCCTCCGCCTACCGCGCGTCCCCCGTAACCTCTGCGTCCTCTGCGTCCCCTGTGGCTCTTGTTCCCCCGACCGGCCCCCGTCCAAAGGACCTTCGGCACTTTTACGGGCCATCGGCACCCGGTTCACCGACCACCGGCACACGGCCTCCCCTGACGGCGTGACAGCTCTGTTACGCCTGTTAACAACCCGGCCGGACGGGACGGAAGTTGCCGCGCGCCGGGGAGCCGATAGGGTGCTGGACGATCTTCGCTTTCCGCTGTGCCAGCGCACCGCACGGCCCGTACGCCGCCACCGCTCACGAGGACCCGTTTGATGTCAGCACAGATATCCACCCGTCCACAGGCACCGCGCCCGCCTCTGGGCGCGGCGCTGCTCGCCCTTCCGGCCGCGCTGGTGGTGACCGGGGGCCTGTGTCTGTGGGCCGTCCTCGCGGCGCCCACGGGCGTACGGACCGCGCTGGCCTGGGGCGGTGGCGCGACGGCCGTCCTGATGAGCGTGGCGGTGACGGTCGCGGTGTACGGCCTGCGGTCCGCCGGGCACCACCGCGAGCGGGCCCGCGCCATGGAGGCCGAGGCCGACAAGCTGGCCGATCAGACGCTGCCCGAGCTGGTCGCCAAGCTGCGGGACGGCGCGTCGGTGGACACCTCGCTCGGCCGCACCCCGACGCCCTCGGTCCCCTCCCACCAGCGGATCGTACGGACCCTGGCGGAGGAGGTCGGCCGCAGCGAGCGGATGCGGGCCGCCGCGATGTCGGCGTGCGCCAACGCCGCCGGCCGCGTCCAGGCGCTGGCCACCAGCATGCTCGCGGACCTGCGGGAGATGCAGCACCGGCACGGCGAGGAAGTGCTCGGGGACCTGCTGAAGCTGGACCACACCACGGCCCAGGCCGGCCGGCTGGCGGACAGCATCGCCGTACTGACCGGAGCCCGGTCCGGGCGGCGCTGGAACAAGCCGATCGCGATGGAGAGCATCCTGCGCGGCGCGATGGGGCGGATCAGCGCCTACCGGCGGGTGCGGCTGCACAACAGCAGCACCCTCGCGGTCGCCGGGCACGCGGCCGAGGGCATCATGCACGCGCTCGCCGAGATCATGGACAACGCGACCTCCTTCTCGCCGCCGTCCTCCCCGGTCCATGTGTACGTGGAGGAGGCGCAGGCGGGGGTGGTCGTCACCGTCGAGGACAGCGGGCTGGTGATGAGCGAGACCGCGCTGCGCCGCGCCCAGCAGGCGGTGACGGCCCGTTCGCTGGACCTGATGTCGCTCTCCGGTACGCGGCTGGGCCTGGCCGTGGTGGGCTGTCTGGCCCGCAAGCACGGGCTGTCGGTGTCCTTCCGGCCCTCGGCGCGGGGCGGCACCGGGGTCGTCGTACTGATTCCGCAGCAGCTCGTCACGCAGGCGCCGCCGAAGGGCCGGGCGCCGGAGCAGGCGCAGGAGCAGGGGCAGGTGCAGGGGGAACGGGTCCAGGTGCAGGACCAGGACACCCGGCAACTGCACCTGCCGGGCCGCACCCCGCCCGCACCCGCCGCCCCGCTCACCACGACGAGTACGACCCCTTCGGCCGCCTCACCCGCTCCGATCGTCCCGACCGTCCCGGACACCCCGGCCGACCCGGACCCCCGGATTCCGCCGCCCCCCTTGGCCCAGCGCCGCCGCCCCGCCCCCGAGGTCGCCCCGAGCGGGCTGCCCAGGCGGCGCCGCGGGCAGACCCTGGCCTCGGCGCCCGCCCCCGCCCAGCCGCCCGCCGCCGCACCGCGCCCGGCCCGCTCCCGCGAGGAGTCGGCGGCCCGGTTCCGTGCCTTCCGTCAGGCCGTCCAGGGCCAGGCCGTCCACGGCGCAGCCGCCCCCGGCGGCCCGCCCCCGGACGGCGGTCCCGCCGACGGCACCCGCACCGGCTCCCCCGCCGCTGCGCACGACCCCTCTCCCGCGCCCCCGGAGGAAGACACCAGATGAACACCACCGACAACAGCCTCGAATGGATGCTGGAGAACCTGCTCCAGAAGACACCCGGCGCCCGGCACGCGCTGGTGCTCTCCCGCGACGGCCTCAAGCTCTGCCACACGCCCGGCATGACCGTCGACCAGGCCGACCAGCTCGCCGCCATCGCCTCGGGCATCCAGAGCCTCTCGCACGGCGCGTCCGTGGAGTTCGGGGACGGCACCGGCGGCGTACGGCAGGCGATGACCGAGTTCCACGGCGGCATCCTGTTCATCGTGGAGGCCGGGCACGGCGCCCACCTGGCGCTGGTGGCCGTCGAGGACGCCGATGTCGGCCTGATCGGCTTCAACATGAACGAGCTGGTGGAGCAGATCGGCGAGTACCTCAGCGCCGAGCCGCGCGAGAGCGGGGAGCCCGGCCGACGGGAGCGCTCGGCATGACACGGCGGCTGGGTCCCGACGAGGACCCGGACCGGCTCTACACCGTCACCGGCGGGCGCAGCCGGGCCGTGGACGCCGAGGTCTTCGACCTGGTCACCCTGATCGTCAGCGAGAGCGCCCCGACGCCCGGCATGCAGTCCGAGCACGTCCGCATCCTGCGGATGTGCGAGCACCCGCTGTCGGTCGTGGAGATCTCCGCCGCGCTGAAGCTGCCGGTCGGCGTGGTGCGCATCCTGCTGTCCGACCTGCTCGACACGGGCCGGATCACCGCCCGCCATCCCCGTACGGCCGCCCGGGACCACCAGTTGCCCGGCGCCGATCTGCTGAAGGAGGTGCTCGATGCACTCCACCGCCTCTGAGCTGCCCCGGGCCGGGACCGGGACCCGTACGGCCGGTCCGGCTGCACCGGTCGAACCGGTCGAACCGGTCGAACCGATTGCCACGGCTGGTCCGGCCGATCCGGCCGGGCAGGATGCCGTACGGGTGCCGCTGCACGACTCCGCCGAGAACGGGCTGAAGATCGTCATCGTCGGCGGGTTCGGCGTCGGCAAGACGACGATGGTCCGGTCCGTGAGCGAGATCCGCCCGCTGAACACCGAGGAGACGATGACGCGGGCGGGCGTGGGCGTGGACGACCCGTCCGGGGTGGAGGGCAAGTCCACCACCACCGTCGCCTTCGACTTCGGCCGGATCAGCATCAACGAGCGCAATGTGCTCTACCTGTTCGGCGCACCGGGGCAGGAACGTTTCTGGTTCCTGTGGGACCGGCTGTTCTCCGGAACGCTGGGCGCGGTGGTCCTGGTGGACACCCGGCGCCTGGACGACTCCTGGTACGCCATCGACCGGCTGGAGGCGCACGGGATGCCGTTCGTCGTCGCCCGCAACGACTTCGGCGGGCCGCAGCACAGCCTGGAGCAGGTGCGCGAGGCGCTCGACCTGGACCCGGACGTGCCGCTGATCGACTGCGACGCGCGTGACCGCGACTCCTGCAAGGCCGTACTGATCGCCTTGGTCAACCACCTCTACGCCCTGTCCGCCCGGGAGACCGAGGAAGCCACGCCGTGACCCAGGAGCACCACCAGACCGCCGCCGCCCCGCCCGCCGGGCCCGGCTGCCCCGCTCACGCGGGCGGCCCCGGGCCGGCGAACGGCCATCCCCTCTCAGCAGCGCCGGGCAGCCTGCTGCCGGTGACCGACGGTCCCGTACCGATGTACGGCGAGGGGCTCAGCGGCGATCCGGCCCGGCTGTACCGGGAGATGCGGCAGCGGTACGGGACGGTCGCGCCGATCCTCCTGGACGGGGACGTACCGGCCTGGTTCGTCCTGGGCTACCGGGAGGTGCACCAGGTCACCTCCAACTCCGAGCTGTTCGCCCGTGATTCGCGCCGCTGGCACGCCTGGCCGCAGATCCCCGAGGACTGGCCGCTGCTGCCGTTCGTCGGCCACCAGCCCTCCGTGATGTTCGCCGAGGGCCCCGAGCACCGGCGGCGGGCCGGGGCGATCAGCGACTCCCTGATGGCGGTGGACCAGTTCGAGCTGCGGCAGACCTGTGAGCGGGTGGCCGACACCCTGATCGACGCGTTCGCCGGGACCGGCGAGGCGGACCTGGTGGCGGACTACACCACACGCATCCCGCTGCTGGTGGTCGCCGAGCTGTTCGGCTTCCCGGACAGCGAGGTGCCCGGCCTCGTACGGGACATCGCCGAGTCGCTGGACGTGGGCCCCGGCGCGATCGAGGCGCACCAGCGGGTCGCGGACCGGATGGCGCGGCTGGTGCGCGCCAAGCGCTCCCGGCCGGGCCCGGACGTGCCCTCGCGGCTGCTGGCGCACCACTCGGGCCTGACCGAGGAGCAGGTCGTCATCGACCTGCTGGTGGTGATGGCCGCCGCCCAGCAGCCCACCGCCAACTGGATCGGCAACACCCTGCGGCTGATGCTGACCGACGACCGGTTCGCACTCAGCCTGTCCGGCGGACGGCGCAGCGTCGGCCAGGCGCTGAACGAGGTGCTGTGGCAGGACACCCCCACCCAGAACTTCATCGGACGCTGGGCGGTGCGCGACACCCAGCTCGGCGGGCGCCGTATCCGCGCCGGTGACCTGCTCGTCCTGGGCCTGGCCGCCGCCAACACCGATCCGATGGTGCGGCCCGGCTTCGACTCGGAGGCCGAGGGCAACCAGGCCCATATGTCCTTCAGCCACGGCGAGCACTCCTGCCCGTACCCGGCGCCGGAGATCGCCGAGGTGATCGCCAGGGCGGCGGTGGAGGTGCTGCTGGACCGGCTGCCGGACGTGATGCTGGCGGTGCCCGCCGAGGAGCTGGTGTGGCACCCCTCGCTGTGGATGCGCGGGCTGACCGGCCTGCCGGTGGAGTTCACACCCGTGCAGACGCCGGTGGAGGTGCCCGCGGCGGCGTTCGGGACGGGACGGCCCGGAGGCGGGTACCCCGTCGGGCAGCCCGCCTCGTACCCCGTGGATCCGGCTACCCGGCAGGCGTGACCGGGGCCGGTGTCCGGCCGGCCGGGGTGAAACGGACCGGCAGGCTCTCCAGGCCGCGGGTGAACACCCCCTGCTCGCGCGCCGTGAAGCCGTCCGCGAGCGCGGCGTCGGGCAGCGCGTCCAGCAACTGCCCCACGCCGACCTCCACCTCGGCCTTCGCCAGCAGCGCGCCCACGCAGAAGTGGCGGCCCAGCGCGAAGGAGAGGTGGTCGGCGGCGGCCGAGAAGGCGGTGGTGGCCGACAGGTCCGTACGGAAGAGGTCGAAGGTGTCGGGGTCGGCGTAGCGCCGCTCGTCGCGCCCCGCCGACCCGATGAGGCAGGTGACGGTGGCGCCCGCCGGGACCGTGCCGCCGGCGATCTCCACGTCCTCGCTCACCTGCCGCATGATCATCTGTACCGGCGGGGTGTAGCGCAGGGTCTCCGCGAAGGCCCGGGCGATCAGCGTACGGTCCGCGCGCACCGCCGCGAGCTGCTCGGGGTGGCGCAGCAGATGGTGGAAGAGGCTGGAGATCGCCTTGTCGGTCGTCTCACCGCCCGCGGTCAGCAGCAGGCTGCAGAACGCCTTGACGTCCTCGTCGCTCATCGTCGTGCCGTCGACCTCGGCCGCGCACAGCGTGGACAGCAGGTCCTCGCCCGGGTTGCGGCGGCGCTCGCGGATGACCGGCAGCAGGTGGTCGGCGAACTCCTGCCGGGTGCGCAGCCCGGCCGCGGTCACCTCCGGGTCCTGGGAGAGATTGCCCAGGAAGGCGATGATCGCGGTGTACCAGCGGTGGAAGCGGTCGTGGTCGCGCTGGTCCAGGCCGAGCATGTCGACGATGACGTTCACCGGGAAGCGGGTGGCGAAGTCCGCGACCAGGTCCGCGCTGCCCGCGTCGCGGAAGCCGTCGATCAGCTCGCGGGCGTTGCGCTCGATGACGGGCAGGAAGGACTCCTGGAGCGCCGTGCCGCGGAAGGCCGGGGCGACCAGCGCGCGGCGTACGGAGTGCTCCCGGCCGCTCATCTGGAGGATGGTGCGGCCGTGTACGGGTTCGAGCTGCCAGTCGTAGTTGTCCGTGGTGAACGCCGGGTCCTTGAAGGCCCGCTCGACGTCCTCGTACCGCGAGAGGAGGTAGCTCCCGGTGGGCTGGTGGTGGAGCAGCGGGTAGTGCTCGCGCAGGACGCGGTAGGCGCTGTACGGGTCCGCGGCGAACGCGGGCGACAGTATGTCCGGGGCTGCTGGTGTGGCGGGCAAGACGCTCCTTCGGTGTGCGGTCGGGGCCAACGGCACCACCAAGATCGTCGTTGGAACCCTGACTTATCAAGAGCCGGACGGCACCTGATTGCACCGGCCACCTACTCCGGAGCTCTTCTCCCCCCACCTCTCTCACCTGCGGAAACGCGCCCTCCGACGGTAATGACAACGGTCACCGGTGCAGCCTTTGGATCTTTTGCCGAAGTGCGCTTTGCTTCCTTCCGCACGGCCTTGTCATGGAGGCGCGCACGGACGTGTGTACGCCCTGTCGGACGGCTCAGGAAGGAGCGCGCGATGCCCGAGCACGCGCACGACGGACCACGGCACGACGACCACGGCAGCCGCGGTGACCACGCCCACAGCGGCCCCGGCGCCCGCACGACCGGGCGCGGCGACCACTCCCCCGGTGGTCACGGCGGCCACGCGCACGGCGGCCATGCGCACGGCTCCCACGGCCACTCCCACGGGCCCGGTGGCCACTCCCACGGCATCTCCGCCGACGCCGACCGCCGCTGGCTGCGCGCCGCCCTCGTCCTGATCACCGCCTACATGGCCGTCGAGGTCGTCATCGGCTTCCTGTCCGGTTCGCTCGCGCTGATCTCGGACGCCGCCCATATGCTCACCGACGCGGCCTCGATCGTGCTGGCCCTGGTCGCGATGCGGCTGGCGGCCCGCCCCGCGCGCGGCGGCTACACCTACGGACTCAAGCGCGCCGAGATCCTCTCCGCCCAGGCCAACGGCATCACCCTGCTGGTGCTCTCCCTGTGGCTGGCGTACGAGGCCGTCGCCCGGCTGCTCTCACCGCCCGAGATCAACGGCGGCCCGGTCCTGGTGACCGCGCTCACCGGAGTCCTGGTCAACCTGGTCGCCGCCTGGTGCCTCTCCCGCGCCAACCGCTCCAGCCTCAACGTCGAGGGTGCCTACCAGCACATCCTCACCGACCTCTTCGGCTTCATCGCCACCGCCGTCTCCGGCGCGATCGTACTGACCACCGGCTTCGTCCAGGCCGACGCCATCGCCACCCTGGTCGTCGTCGCCCTGATGCTGCGGGCCGGCCTGGGTCTGGTCCGCGACTCCGGCCGGATCTTCATGGAGGCGGCCCCCGCCGGACTGGACCCGGACGCGCTGGGGGACCGCCTGGTCGCCAGCGACGCGGTGGTCGAGGTGCACGACCTCCACATCTGGGAGATCACCTCCGGCGAGCCGGCCCTCTCCGCGCACGTCCTGGTCGCCCCGGCCGGTGACTGCCACGCAGTACGCCGCGACCTCCAGCGCCTGCTGAGCGACCGGTACGGCATCACCCACGCCACGCTCCAGGTCGACCACCTCAACGAACGTCCCGCCGACGGCGAACTCCTCCACATAGCGGCCGGCCCCGCCCCCACGGAAGCCGCCCCCACCCACACCTACTGCGAGGCTCCCCACGGGCCCGTCCACCGGGCCGCCCCACACCGGCACTGACCCACACCGGCACCGGCCCACGGGCGCCGGCCCACGGACACCAACCCACGGGCGCCGGCCGAGGCGCGCGCCGTGCTCAGAGCGCGATGACCGTCTTGCCGCGCGCCCGGCCCGTACGGCTGAGCTGGAGCGCCTCCGGCGCCTCCTCCAGCGCCACCTCGCTGCCGACCAGCACCGTCAGCCGTCCCGCGTCGAGCTGACCGGCCAGGATCTCCAGCAGTTGCGGCGAGGGCCGGTTGTGGAAGTTGAAGCCGCGCAGGTTCTGCTCGGTCAGGGCGTCCGCGTCGGCGGCGCCGGTGGTGGAGACGGCGGTGCCCCCGTCCCGTACGGCCCGGGTCATCGCCCCGAACTCCTCCGGGCCGCTGACCAGGTCGATGAGGATGTCCACCCCCTCCGGGTGCGCCGCCAGCACCTGCTCGGCGACCGGGCCCGCGGTGTGGTCGACCGTCGCGGCGGAGCCCAGGTTCCGCATCAGGTCCGCCTTGGTGGTCCGCGCGGTGGCGAGCACCTCGGCGCCCCGGCCGGCCGCGAGCTGGGTGGCGAAGGTGCCCACGCCGCCCGTCGCGCCGACGACCAGGACCCGCTTGCCCTCGCCCGCCCGGGTCTCCTCGATCAGGTTGTAGGCGCTGGTGCCGGCGGTGGGGACGGCGGCGGAGGTGGCGTACGTGACGCTGCGCGGCGCCTGCGCGACGTCCTTCTCGCCCGCCACGGCGAGATCCGCGTACGACCCGCCGCCCTTGGCCGGCCGCCAAAACCGCCCGAACACCGCGTCCCCCACCGTGAAGCGCCGTACGCCGGTGCCCACCGCGACCACCTCACCGGCCCCGTCCGTGCCCAGCACCATCGGGAAGGACTGCGGCCCGGCGTCCTTCAGCATGCCGTCGGCGATGCGCCAGTCGACGGGGTTCAGCCCGGCGACGGCCATCCGCACCAGGACCTCGCCCGGCCCCGCCTCGGGCTGCGGCACGTCCATGAGCTGGGGCTCTTCGCCGAACGCGGTGACTGCTACGGCTCTCATCGTGGCACTTCCTCTCACCCTTGCGACCCACCCTTTTCGACGAAGGCAGAAAGGATCGTAAGCACGGGTGCGGGGCCGGACGCGGCAGGCCGAAGGGCGGTGCCACGGAAGCAACTCTTACGGCCCCCCGCCGAACCGGTGCCGTGCCAACGGGGCGGCGGTGGCGGGTTTGCCGTGCGGCGCGGGCGGTTACCCGTCCCCGATGTGAGCGGCGGCAGGGGCGGCGGTGACGCCGGAGGCGGGCCCGCCGGGACGACGTACGGCGGAGCGGCTGGAGCAGATCCACGGGACGGGGACGCGGCACGGGACGGGACGGCGCATGAGCACAGACACGGGTACGGGCGGGAGCGCAGGTACGGGTTCCGGCGGGAGCGGCAGGGGCGGCGGCCGGGTGATCAGGGCGGGGCGGCGTACGGTCACCGTCAGCCGTCCCGACAAGATCCTCTTCCCCGACGACGGCATCACCAAGGGCGAGCTGGCCGTGCACTACCGGTCCGTCGCCGGACGCGCGGTCCCCCGGCTGCGCGGCCGGCCGCTGATGATGGAGCGCTACCCGGACGGCATCGGCGACGACGGCCACCCGCTCCGCCCGCTGATGCAGAAGAACGCGCCCGACCACTTCCCCGGCTGGGTGCGGCGCTCCGTACAGGCCAAGGAGGGCGGCAAGGTCACGCATGTGCTGTGCGACGACGCCGCGACCCTGGTCTACCTGGCGGACCAGGCGTCCGTGACCCAGCACCGCTGGCTCTCCCGCGCGGACCGGCCCGACCACCCCGACCTCCTCGTCGTCGACCTCGACCCGCCCCCGGACGGCGGTGCGTCCTTCGACGACGTACGGTGGGCGGCCCGCCAGGTGTGCGAACTGTGGGACGAACTCAAGCTGCCCGCCCGGCTGATGACCACCGGCTCGCGCGGTCTGCACGTGATCACCCCGCTCGACGCCAAGGCCGCGTTCGACTCCGTACGCGACTTCGCGCACGCCGCCGCCGGTCTGCTGGCCCGGCGCCACCCCGACCGGCTCACCACGGAGGTCCGCAAGGCGGCCCGTGAGGGACGGATCTACCTGGACGTCCAGCGCAACGCCTATGCGCAGACGGCCGTCGCCCCCTATTGCGTACGGGCCAGGCCGGGCGCCCCGGTGGCCACGCCGATCAGCCGCGAGGAGCTGGAGGACCCCGAACTGACCGCCGACCGCTGGACGTTGCGCACGTTCCAGGAGCGGCTGAGCGCCCCGGACCCGTGGTCGGAGGCGCACTGGCGCGGCCGGTCGCTGCGCGCGGCGCGCAAGCGGCTCGACGCGCTGACCGAGTGACGGGACCGGCCCGGGTCACCTGAGCAGCCGACCTACGAGCCGGCGGTCCCGCTCAGCCGTACGGCGAGGGCGAGGGTGTCGTCGGCGTGCAGGATGACCGTGTGCATGTCCTGCGCGACGGCGCCGGGGATCTCCCCGATGGGCCGGCCGGCGTGCGCCCGTACCGCCTCCACCAGCCGGTGTTCGCCCTCCCTGGGGTCGCGCCGGCTCTCGGTGAGACCGTCGGTGTACAGGACCAGCAGGTCCTCCGCGCCCAGGGCGGTGTGCAGAATGCGGTCGCTGCCGGCCATCGGATACCCGACGCCGCGCCCGCGCACCTCCAGGAACTCCGGCGACCCGTCGGCCCGCAGCAGCAGCGCCGGCGGATGGCTCCCGTTGGCCAGCCGGAGGTCGCCGGTGCGCGGGTCGATGCGGGCGAGCTGGACGGTGGCCATCAGCTCCGGGTCGTAGGGCAGCAGGATCTCGTCGGTACGGGCGACGATCGACTCCAGCGGGTGCCCTTCGAGGGCGAGCGTACGGACGGCGTGGGTGACGTCGAGCGCACTGCGGGTGCTCCGCACGCCGTGGCCCAGGGCGTCGACGACGGTGATGTGGACCGTGCCGTCGGGCAGCGTGAACCAGTCGTACAGGTCCCCGCCGGTGGGGGCGTCGGTGCCGGCCGGCGCGTAATGGACCGCCGTCTCCAGGCCGTCCACCTCGATGGGCGCGGGGCGCAGCGCGTCCTCCAGCTCGCGCAGCGTCTGGCCGTGCGCATTGCGCAGCCGCTCGTCGCGCTCCTCCAGTTGTACGTAGAGCGCCAGGACCCCGCTGTTGGTCTCGGCCAGCTCGTGCTTGAGGCGGCGGTGTTCGGCGGCGAGGGTGTCGCAGCGGGCGACGAGCGCCAGCAGTTCCTCCTCCAGGTCGTCCGCGTACGACCCCCGGCCCTCGGCCGCGGAGGCGGCGGGGCCGAGCGGCACCCGCCAGACCGCCGAACCGTCGGGCGCCTGTTCGGCCGGCAGCGGCAGTCCGCCGAAGGAAAGCACCTGCGGCGGCCGGGCGCTCAGACTCACCACCAAGGCGGGCCGGGAGCCGTCCGCAGCGGCTTCCGGAGCGGCGGACACGGTGACGGGGCGGCCGGCCGACAGCTCCTCGCGGGCCACCGCGACCACCGACAGCACCAGGCGCGCCCGCGGCTCGGCGGCGAGCCCGTACTGCCGCACGAGGGTGCGCAGCCAGTCGCGCAGCGCCGGAAGACTGCTGTGCCGGGCCGAGGTCTGCCCGGCCCGGGGGTACGCGGCCGGGGGGTGCTCGGCCGGAGGGTGCTCGGCCGGGCTGTGGTCGGCTCGGGTCGGTCTCACAGGATCATCGCCTCACGAACGGAATCGTCGCCTCACGTGGGGGACAGCGGGCCGGTCACTCACAGCCGGGTCGAGCGGTCGAGCGGCCCGGCCTTCCGTATGCCCCGTCCGGGCTGTACGGGGCGTACGGGGTGCCGGGCGCCGCCTGCCCAGGTACCTCCCGATCGGACATCCCCCGATCAGAGATCCCTTGATCGGTCGCCCGGCGCCGTCCGGGCACCCGCGGGGCGGCCGGCGCGCGGTAGGCAGCCGGGGCGCGCAGGGTCAGGGCGGTGGCGTCGTCACGTACCCGGCGGTGTCCGTGGGCGAGCGCGGCGGCGAGCAGCGGCGGCGGCAGCCGCAGCAGGAACGGATCACCGGTGCGGTCCCAGCGGTGGTCTATGCCGTCGGTGTGCAGTACGGCGGTGGCCCCCGGCGGCAGCGAAAGGACCTCGACCTGCGGGACCGGCATGTTCCACCCCACGACCCCGGGCTGGGCGGCCAGCTTGTGGCGGATGTCGACATGGTCCAGCACCACCGTACGGGTGTTGCCGACCGCACAGTGCTCGGCCCGGCCGCCGGCCGTCAGCCGCAGCACGCCGACGGCCGCGCCCCGGGTCCGGCGCAGGGCGCGGTTCATGGCCGCGAAGAGGTCGGGCAGCGGCCGGTCCGGACCGGCGTGGAAACAGCGCAGCGCGGCCTGGGCCGCCTCGGCCGCCGCGTCGCCGTGCCCCAGCCCGTCGATGATCACGGCCGTACGGACGACGGCCCCGGTCCCCGTCTCGGTCTCCACTACCGCGCAGGCGTCACCACAGCGGTCCTCGCCCTCCACCGGCAGGCACACCGACCCCACACTCTGCCGGGCTGCCCCCGGCGCACCGGGCGGCGCGAGCCGGGCACAGGCGAGGGTGCCGCCCGGCACGCTGCTGCGCAGCACGAACTCGGTGGCCATCCGCTTGACCGCGCCGAGCCCGGCGCCGAGCGTGCCGGTGGTGGTGAAGCCGTCGGCCAGGCAGCGTTCGGGCTCGGCCATCCCCGGTCCGCGGTCCACGGCCAGGATCTCCATGCCACCGCCGAGCGGCAGCGGCTGGAGGTAGACGGTGCCGTCCTCGGCGTGCTTGTCGAGGTTGCCGGCCAGCTCGGAGGCGAGCACGGCGGCGTGGTCGGGCAGTGCTCCGGGCAGCCCGCAGCCGACCGCGACGACCCTGGCCGCGGCGGCGGCCAGCCGTACGGCGCTGTCGTGGTCGACGCGTATCTGCACGGTCGGTGCTTTTGTCACTGTCTGGTCCACCGGGTGACGCTCACCGTCGTGCCGCCGGGCGAGGAGCGGACCTCGAATTCGTCCATGAGCCGCCGGGCGCCGCCGAGGCCGTGGCCGAGCCCGGCGCCGGTGGTGAAACCGTCCTCCAGGGCGGCCTCCAGGTCGGGGATGCCCGGCCCCTCGTCCCGTACGGTCAGCCGCAGCCCCGAGCGCCCCGCCCTGTGCAGCCGCTCGATGGACAGGTGTCCGCCGCCGCCGTGGATATAGGCGTTACGGGCCAGCTCGCTGGCGGCGGTGACGACCCTGGTCTGGTCCACGAGCCCGAACCCGGCCTCCACGGTGGCCGCGCGCACGGCGTGGCGTACGGCCAGCAGGTCCTCTTCCGTACGGACGGGGTAGCTCTCGACCGACGCGGACGGATCGGTCGCCTCCGAAGAAAGGGATGACTCTGCCGTACTCGACGAAGCCGAGGACGAAGAGGGTGAAGGGGGAGAAGGGGACGAAGATGGTGAAGACGGAGCGGACGCCGAGGGTCGAGCCGGACCCGGGACCACAGGGGCCGGCCGCCCCGGCGCGGACGTCAGGGCAGGCTGAGGCGACGTGAGCGGAGACTGGGACGTAAGGGAGGACCGAGTTGTAAGGGAGGACTGGGGCGTAAGGGCAGGCGGAGACGACGCGGAACGTTCACCGGACAGCTTCACCTCACGCCCCTTCCCTCTGCTCGCCGTCCCACCGATCGCCGTCCCACCGCTCGCCCTCCCGCTGCCCGGCCGTCGTCCGGTACCAGCCCAGCGCGGCCATCCCCTGCTCCGCGTTGAGCGCCGTCTCCACCCCGGTCAGTTGGATGCCCAGCTCCACGAGGGTGATCGCCACCGGTGGACGTACGCCGGCCACGATCACCCGGGCGCCCAACAGCCGCGCCACCGTACTGAGTTCCATCAGCGTCCGGGCGACGAACGAGTCGATGATCTCCAGCCGGGAGACATCGATCAGCACCCCGCGCGCCTCGTCGGAGGTGATGCGCCGGGTGAGTTCGTCCGTGAAGGCGACCGCGGTCTTGTCGTCCAGCTCATTGAGCAGGCCGGTCACCAGGACGTCCCCGAGCCGCAGGATCGGGACGCCGGTCGCGGGCTGTGATCCGTTCATGGTGCCGCCGGGGTGAACGAGTCGGCCTGGCGGGCGGGCCGGTCGATCAGCTTGATCGCCGTACCCAGTGCGTCGGCGAGGGTGGCCCGGGTCAGGATCGTGGACAGGTCGATGCCGAGCTGTGCGATGGTCTGCGCGATCGGCGGCCGGATGCCGCTGATCACACAGTCGGCGCCCATGAGCCGTACGGCGTTGACGGTGTGCATCAGGTGCTGGGCGACGGCGGTGTCCACCGTCGGCACACCGGTGATGTCGATGATGGTCACCAGCGCCTCGTGGTCCTGGATCGCCTGGAGCAGGTTCTCCATCACCACCTGCGTACGGGCGGTGTCCAGCGTGCCGATCAGCGGCACCGCGAGCACCTGGCGCCACAGCCGTACCACCGGCGTGGACAGCTCCAGCAACTGCCTGCTCTGCCGCCGGATGATCTCCTCGCGGCCGTCCACGAACGTCTCAAAACACAGCGCGCCCGCCGCGTCCAGCAGCCGGTTGACCAGAAGCGCGCTGTGGTACAGCTCCGTGGCATCCTGCACCTCGGCCCGTACCACCTCCAACAAGGCTTCCTTCAAGGACAGCACGGCCATGGAGGTCGCCGAGGGGGACGCGCCGGCGCGCGCCCGGCGCAGTGACAGATCGATCACCGAGCGTCGCAGTTCCTGGTGCTCCTGCACCACCCGGTAGACCGGTATGGCGCTTTCCAGCCCGGCCCGTACCGCGTCGACGAGCGCGTCCGCCTCTTCGCGCAGCTCGCTCTCCTCGACGCCGTCGTCCACCACGGCCTGTTCCCACTGGAGTTGGACCCAGCGGTCGGCGATGTCATCGGCCCGCTCCCGCAGGGCTCGCGTGAGGCGGTCCCGTACGGCGGTATCGCTGCTCGTCAACCCATGCCCTTTCCGCTTCGGCTCCCGCCGTCGCCGGCGGAAGCATGCTGCTGGTCCGGAGGCCGTGTCGCCGGCCCGACCGCCAACATCACACAACAGTTGCCGAGCGGCAAATATTATCCAGACTCAGCTTCCCCCAGTACCCCAGTCGTGCCGCTCTAGGCCTACTGATCGCCGCCCTGTCGCTTCGGGTGGTGCTCCTGCGTGCTGATCGCACTGCCGACCGTACGGCGCGGGCGCGGTCCGACCGTACGGCGCGGGCGCGGCAGCAGCCCCTCGGACGCCTGCCGGAAGCCGGAGAGCCCGCCCACCAGCGCCGCACGCTCCTCCGGAGCCATCGCCGCGATCGCCGTCAGCAGGACGTCCTCGCGGCGGGCCCGCAGCTCGGCCAGGTACGCCCGGCCCGCCCCGGTCAGCCGCAGATCGACCTCCCGCCCGCTGAGGGGGCTGTGCCGGCGGGCCACGTATCCGGCGGCCTCCAGCCGGTCGCACAGCCGGCTGACCGAGGAGGGCGCGGCGCCCAGGGCCTGGCCCAGGGCCCGCAGATTGATGCCCTCGGCGCGCTCCAGCACGTACAGGACCCTGAGCTGCGCGGACGGCACCGGTGCGGGCGGGGCCGCCGCCCGGCCCCGCTCCCACAGCACCTCCAGCAACTCGACGACCTCGGACGCCGCGTGCGCGGCGGTCCGCGGCCGGCGGGAGGGGGAGGAGGGGTTCATGCCCGCAACTGTGGCAGTTCGTACCGCCGCTTGTCAGCTCCCGGACGGCGCCCGGACGGCGGCTCGCCGCGTGGGGGAACACCGTGGTCAGCGGCGCGTACGGCAACCGACGTCCGGCGACCGGCGGTCGGCGGGGTGTGACGCGTGTGGTCAGTGGTGGCTCACGTCCCGTACGCACGGAAGCGCCGTACGGCCGGGAGGTACCCCGCACGGGACGTACCCGTGCGCGGCGCCCCGGATCGTACGGCGCTTCCGCTGTGAAGAAATCCGCCTGAAGGTATCCGCGGGAAGGAATCCGCGGGAAGGGATCCGCGTGAGGAATCCGCGCCTCAGTGCTCCGACGGCTCCGCGACCACCGACTTGCCCTTCGGCTTGTCCTTCGGCTCGTCCTTGGCCTTGTCCTTCGCGTCACCCTCGGCCGGCGGCAGCGACCCGGTCTTCGGCTTGGGGTGCAGCGGCTCCACGTCCTGCGGGTAGATGAGCTGCTGGCTCTGCCACTCCAGGGCGGGCACGATCTCGCGGTTCCAGGTGGAGAACTGGTGGCTGCCCCTGGGCAGGATGATCGAGTCGACGGTCATCGGGGGCTTGGCGGCATGGATGAACTTCATGGTGTCGCCATAGTTCGGCTCGCCCTCGCGGCTGCTGGTCACCAGCGCGGAGATCCGCGGCATGGGCAGGTTCTTCAGCCGCCACAGCAGGTCGTGCTCGCGCTGGCGCTGGGCCTCGGCCGGGCTGTCGCCGAAGAGGCTGCCGGTGGCCAGGTCGTTCTTGACGCGGTAGTCGCCGGACAGCGAGACGGCGGAGGTATAGACCTTCGGGTTGCGCATCGCCAGTTCGAGGGAGCAGGTGCCCCCCGAGGAGTAGCCGAAAGCACCCCACGCGCTGGGGTCGTGGCCCACGCGGTAGGTGGACTTCAAGGCGTCCGGCAGGTCCTTGGTGAAGAACGTCTCGGCCTTCGGCCCGTCCGGTACGTCCACGCACTCGGTGTCGCGCGGCGGCGCGATCGTCGGCCGGAGCATCACCAGGATGGTCGGCTGCATCCGGCCCTGGGCGATCAGCCGGCCCGCGTTCTGCGGGATCTGGAGGTGCTCGGCGAGGTTCATGATGCCGCCCGGGTAGCCGCTGATGACGACCATGACGGGGAACCGCTGCCGCTTGTACGCCTTCTGGAAGTACTGCGGGGGGAGATAGACGAAGGCGGGGTTGATGGCGCGGCTGCGGCGCCCGAGTATCCGTACCGACTCCATCTTGCCGGCCTTCTCGGGGGCCCCCTTCGGCAGACCCGTCACCCGGTCCAGGCCCTGCGGACCGGCCGGCTGCACCAGCCCGCCGCCCTTGATGCTGCCGACGTCGGCGTACTGACCACCGCCGCCCTCGCTGACCGCGACCGGCGCCTTCTCGTTGTTGCCCAGCAACTCGTCCCAGGTGCCGTAGAACTCGAAGTTGTTGTTCACGGCCAGGGCGAGCGAACAGATGATGGCAACCTGGGTGACGAGGATGGAGCCGAGCCTCCCCAGGACAGGGATGACCCCCCGCCGCGACAGCCGCGGCCACAGCCACACCGTAAGAACGACGCAGGCCACGGCCAGTGCGCCTACCGTGATTTCAAGTGACTGACTGGTCAGTCCCATGCGCCCACTTCTCCCGTCACCCGTACGAGGGTTGTTTTCGTTTTCGGCCGCCGTGAGGGACAACGGCGGCTAAGGCCAATGGTCACCGGCGAAGACGGGGACGTTCGGGGCCCGGATAACTGATCGCCATACTTCTTACCAACCTCTTGCCGTCCCGTTTCCACTTCGTGTCCGTTTGTGACCGGCACACCTGATGGCGGCGGACCCGTCCGGACGGTAAATGTATGCGGTTGCGCAGGTACGACTCAGCCGCACCCCCTCCTCCACCTCTGTACGGCCCCGCCACGGCACGCGCCACGACGCGCGGGGTCGTCCCACGATCCGGCCGGGTCCGGCCGCTACCCTTACGTGTCCGGTCTGGTCAGGGACATGTCGCTGTCACGGACATACGCCGCACCGCAACCACCACACGCAAGAGAGGTTCGCCGATGGGCATTCGGAGTCTGCTGCGCAACGCTTTCGGCCGCTCAAAGGAGACCCGCGAGGAACCGGACGCGGCACCGGACGGCGTGAAGGCGCCGGGCTCGGCAGCCATTCCGGAAGCCCGCGAGGAAGCCGGCGCCAAGACGAAGGACCGCGAATCCGGCCTCCCCGCCGCCCGCAGCGCACCGGCCGACCCGCCGGCCCCCACCCTCCCCTCCCAGAGCACTCCGCCCCACCACTCCACCGCCTCCCAGCCCGAAGAGCCGGCGACTTCCCCGGCCTCCGACCTCGTGACCCAAGCCTTCGACACCCCCACCCCGGATTCGAAGCCCGAAACCGAGCCGGAGGCGGCCCTTGAGCCGAAGGCGCAGCCCGAACCGCAGGTGGTCCCCGAGCCGAAGGTGCAGCCTGAACCGAAGGCGGAGCCCGAACTGCGGGCGGAGGCCGAACCGCAGGCGGAGGCCGACCCCGAGCCGCAGCCCACCTCGCTCTCCCCCCTCTCCCCCGTCTCCCTCACCAAGGCCGAGAAGGTCGAGAAGCAGGCCCCCGGCCTCGTCAGCCTCTACAAGGCCGCCGCCGTCACCCTGGAGAAGCGCGGCCTGGCCACCCAGCGCGCCGCCGTCTACCTGGTCCTGGACCGCTCCGGCTCCATGCGCAACTACTACAAGGACGGCACCGTCCAGCATCTCGCCGAGCAGGCCCTCGGCCTCTCCGCCAACCTGGACGACGACGGCACCGTCCCCGTCATCTTCTTCTCCACCGACGTCGACGGCACCGCCGACCTGGACCTGACCAACTACGAGGGCCGCATCGAGGAGTTGCACGCGGGCCTGGGCCACATGGGCCGTACGAACTACCACTGGGCCATCAACGCCGTGGTCGAGCACTACGAGAAGTCCGGCGCCACCGACCCCGCCTTCGTCATCTTCCAGACCGACGGCGCCCCCACCTCCAGGCCCGCCGCCGAAAAGGCCCTCTGCGAGGCCGCGAAACTCCCCATCTTCTGGCAGTTCGTCGGCTTCGGCGACCCCGACGCCAAGGGCTTCGACTTCCTGCGCAAACTCGACGACCTCGCCGTCCCCGAAAAGCGCGTCGTCGACAACGCCGGTTTCTTCCACGCCGGCCGCGACCCCCGCGCCCTCGCCGACTCCGAGCTCTACCAGCAACTGATGATCGAATTCCCCGAGTGGCTCACCGAAGCCCGCACCGCCGGCATCCTCAATAACTGACTCCCGACCTCACCCCTCACCCCCGGCCGTGGCCGAGCCCAAGCTCGCCACGGCCGTTGGCTTTTCCGCTGTCCAATTTTCAAAAACAAACAGGTCGGCCGGTTATGCAACCGCCGGCCCCCCACTGTCAGTCCCCTGTGCCAGGGTGATGCGGGCGACGGAAGAGACACCGGAGCCGTAGCACGGCCTTTGCACACACAGTTCCCGTACGGGCTCAGGGGGATCCGTACGGACCCGTACGGCGAAGTACCGACCAGGGGGCGGATGACATGGCATTGGCGGACGAGATCGCCGGCATGCGCGCAGGCAACGGAAACCCGGCCGCGATGATCGGAGAATTCCGGCGGACCCCCGTTCTGGTCCCGCTCGCCGACGACAGCCTCATGTCCGCCGAGTGGAACGGAATCCGCTGGCTCCTCGCCTTTTCCGACGAGGACGCACTCATGCGGTATGCCGCCGGGAAGGGCCTCGCACCCGGTGCCTCCTGGGAGTACGTGACCGTCAGGGGCGCCCGGCTCCTGGACGTGGTGATCCCCGCCATCGAGGGCCCGACCGGTGTGGCCCTGGATGCCGGGAGCGAGCACGGCATGGTCTTCCCGCCGCTCAAGGGCATAGTCCCGGAGGCCGCCGCACTGGACCGGCACGAGAACGGAGACGAGAACGGGGGCCGCTCGTGAGCTCGGGCGACGGGTACGAACTCAACCCGGAAGCACTTCGGCAGGTCAGCAAAGGGATCAACAACACGATCTCGGAACTGAAAGAACTGGGCTTCGACATCGACGCCCAGTTGGGCCACGGTTTCGACAAGCTATCCCTGTCCGGAATGGAGGCGGGCCACCCCGGACTGGCCGAGACCTTCAAGTCCTTCTGTGACCGCTGGAACTGGGGCGTGCGCACCTTGATGCACGAGGCCAACGAGTTGGCCCGCCGCCTCGACCTTTCCGTCGGGCTTTACCACGAGCAGGAGCAGTACATATCCAGCACGCTCAAGACCGTGGTCAACGCGGGCATGGGCGACCCCACACGGACTTCGGACGAGCTCAAGGACATGACCTGGGGCGAGATCGGATCGGACAACCCGTTCAACCAATTCAGAGACGCGGACTGGAACCCCCGGTCGGCCGAGAGCCTCCAGGCACACGAGCGCGTGAAAGACGCGTGGGGCCAGCTACAGGACGACGCCGAAACCTCGACCTGGCTCGGTCGTTCCGACCACGATCTCGCCGATTACAAGGCGTTGGGGCCGGTCCAGGAAAAGCCGGACAAAGACGGGGGCAAGGGCGGGGACGAGCACGGGGGCAAGGGCTGATGGGCTTCGGAGAGATCGTCGGGGGCATCAAGGACGGCATCGATTCGGTCGCCGAAAAGGCCGGCGAGGTCATCGACGACGTCAAGGAGACGGCGGGCGAGGCCGTCGAATTCGCCACCGACAAGGCGGCCGACGCGCTGGAGAAGGCCGGCGCGGAAGGCGTGGCCGACCAGGTCCGTACCGCCGGTGACGACATCGCCGACACCTTGGGCGCGAAGGTGGGGGAGCGGCAGCTCGGCGAGACCGACGACCCGAAGCAGTTGATCCACGGCGACCCCGCAAAGATCAACGAGTCGGCCTCACACCTCAAGGACTTCTTCACCGCCCTCGACGGCGTGGGCCAGGGCTTGCGCAAGCTGGACACCGGTGGCTGGAAGGGCAAGGCGGCCGACAGCTTCCACGAGGAGTTCGACGCCCATCCCAAGCAGTGGATGCACGCGGCCGACGCCTGCGAGGCGGCCGGCGACGCGCTCGACGCGTACGCGGACACGGTCGCCTGGGCCCAGCGCCAGGCAAGAGCGGCCATCGACAAGTACCAGAAGGCCGAGAACACGACCAAGAACGCGATCGAGGCGTACAACTCCCACATCAGCGCGTACAACTCCAGGGTCGACGCCTACAACGCCGCCGTGGAGAAGAACGCCGACCCGGGTTCGAAGCCACAGAAACCCGGCCCTTTCGAGGACCCGGGCAAGGAGGACCGCGAGGCGGCCCGGGACATCCTCAAGCACGCCCGCAGCCAGCGCGACGCAGCCGCCGAGAAGGCGCAGCACGCGATCACGCTGGCGCTGGTCCACGCCCCCACGGAACCGAAGTTCACCGACCGGCTGGTGCTGGACGGCGTCGACGGGATGGCGGCAGGCAGCCTCCACCTCATGCACTTCGGCGGCGGCCTGGTCAAGTCCGGCGCCGAGACGCTGAAGTTCGCCCGCACCCTCTTCCCCCTGGACCCGTACAACATCTCCCACCCCTTCCAGTACTTCAGCAACGTCTCCACCACCCTCATGGGGCTGGGCGGCATGGCCCTTCACCCCGAGCGCCTGCCCAAGGCCCTGCTGGGCTCCGGCTGGGGCAGCGACCCGGCGGACGCGACGGGTAACTTGATCGGCAACCTGTTCGGCGGCAAGGGCGCGGGCGGATTCGCCAAGGCCGCCGCCAAAGCGGGTGCCAAGAGTACGGTCAAGGGCGCCGCACGCGGCGCGATGAAACGGACCGCGGACGCCGCCCGTAACCTCGCCCGCGAATTCAACTGCAAGGTCCTGCGCCGCGAGCCGGTGGACATCGGCACCGGCCGGATGATCCTGCCGCAGACCGATATCCAGCTCCCCGGCAGCCTGCCGCTGGCGTTCTCCCGTACCTTCGAGTCGGCCTACCGCGCGGGCCGCTGGTTCGGCCCCACCTGGTCGAGCACCGCCGACCAGCGCCTGGAGATCGACGCCGAGGGCGTCCTGCTGGTCGGTGAGCAGGGGCAGATCCTGGCCTACCCGCACCCGGCCGTCGGCGTTCCGACCGTACCCCTGGACGGCACTCCGCGCCCCCTGGAGCAGACCCCCGAGGGCGACTACATCGTCACCGACCCCTCGACCGGAACCCGCTGGTTCTTCAGCACGTACGACGAGGACCTCGCCCTCCTGGACGAGATCACCGACCGGCGCGGCCACCACATCACCTTCGACCACGACGAGCACGGCACCCCGACCGCCATCACCCACAGCGCCGGCTACCGCCTCCTCCTCACCGCCGAGGCCGGCCGCATCACCGCCCTCCACCTGGCGGGCGCCGCCCCCGACGGCGGCGACCAGCTCCTGATGACGTACGGATACGACGAGGCCGGCAACCTCGCCGCCGTCACCAACTCCTCCGGCCTCCCGCTGCGCTTCGGCTATGACGCCGAAGGCCGTATGACGTCCTGGACCGACACCAACGACAGCCACTTCACCTTCGAGTACGACGACCAGGACCGCTGCACCTTCCAGACCGGCGCCGCCGGCCACCTGCGCTCACGTTTCGTCTACGGAGAGCGGGACCCGGAAACCGGCCTGCGCACCACCCTCCAGTACGACTCCCACGACCAGCCCACCCGCTACCTGGTCGACGACCGCCTCAACGTCGTCGCGGAGACCGACCCGACCGGCGCCACCACCCGCACCGAACGCGACCGCTACGACCGCGTCCTGTCCACCACAGACCCCCTCGGCCGCACCACCCGTATCGAATACGACCCCGTCGGCCGCCCCACCCGCATCACCCTCCCCGACGGCCGCCACTCCACCACCACCTACGACGACCACGGCAACCCGGTCACCACCACCGGCCCCGACGGCACCACCTGGCACCAGACGTACGACGCCCGCGGCAACCGCACCTCGATCACCGACCCCGCCGGCGCCACCACCACCTACACCTACGACCGCCGCGGCCACATATCCGCCGTCACGGACGCCCTCGGCGCCACCACCCGCATCCACTGCGACCCGGCCGGCCTCCCCCTGACCGTCACCGACCCCCTCGGCGCGACCACCCACTACCGCCGCGACCGCTTCGGCCGCGTCACCTCCGTCACCGACCCCCTCGGCGCCACCACCCACTTCACCTGGACCGTCGAAGGCCACCTCGCCACCCGCACCGACCCGACCGGCGCCACCGAGCACTGGACCTACGACGGCGAGGGCAACCGCACCACCCACACCGACGCCCTCAACCAGACCACCCACTTCGAATACACCCACTTCGACACCCTCACCGCCCGCACCACCCCCGACGGCGTCCGCCACACCTTCACCCACGACACCGAACTACGCCTCACCCAGGTCACCAACCCCCAGGGCCTGACCTGGGACTACGCCTACGACGCCGCGGGCCGCCTGACCTCCGAGACCGACTTCGACAACCGCGTCCTGACCTACACCCACGACCCGGCCGGCCAACTCACCACCCGCACCGACGCCCTCAGCCAGGTCACCACCTACACCCGCGACATCCTCGGCAACATCACCACCAAGGACGCCGCCGGCCATATCACCACCTACTCCTACGACCCCGCAGGCCGTCTCCTCCGCACCAGCAACCCCGACGCGACCCTCACCTACACCCGCGACGCCCTCGGCCGCGTCCTCACCGAAACCGTCAACGGCCGCACGCTGTCCCTCACCTACGACGCCCTCGGCCGCCGCACGTCCCGCACCACGCCCACCGGCGCCACCACCACCTACACCTACGACGCCGCCGGCAACCGCACCACCCTCACCGCCTCCGGCCGCACCCTCACCTTCGAACACGACCCCACCGGCAGAGAAACCACCCGTCACCTCCCCGACACCCTCACCCTCACCCATCAGTGGGACCCCACCGGCCGCCTAACCTCCCAATCCCTCACCTCCGCGACCACCTCACCGGAGGCGGCTCCCCTCCTCTCCCGCACCTACACCTACCGCCCCGACGGCAACCTCACCGCCATCGACGACTCCACCCGAGGCCACCGCACCTTCGACCTCGACCGCGCAGGCCGCGTCACCGCCGTCAACGCCGCCAACTGGGCCGAGACCTACGCCTACGACGACGCAGGCAACCAAACCCACGCCACCTGGCCCACCAACCACCCCGACCCCGCCGCCCAAGGCCCCCGCACCTACACCGGCACCCGCATCACCCGCGCCGGCTCCATCCGCTACGAACACGACGCCCTCGGCCGAGTAACCCTCCGCCAAAAAACCCGCCTCTCCCGCAAACCAGACACCTGGCACTACACCTGGAACCCCGAGGACCGCCTCACCACCGTCACCACCCCCGACGGCACTATCTGGCACTACACCTACGACCCCCTAGGCCGCCGCACCGCCAAACACCGCCTCACCCCCGACCGCACCACCACCCTCGAATCCACCCACTTCACCTGGGACGGCCCCACCCTCACCGAACAATCCACCACCACCCCAGGCTCCCCCCAATCCCTCACCCTCACCTGGGACCACCAGGACCTAACCCCCCTAACCCAAACCGAACGAAAGCTCTCCACGTCCGGCCTGCCCTCCGCGCCACAAGAGGTCATCGACGAGCGTTTCTTCGGCATCGTCACGGACTTGGTGGGAACTCCGACGGAGTTGGTGTCCAGTTCGGGAGAACTTGTCTGGAGAAATACAACCACCCTCTGGGGATGCACTTCTTGGAATGCAGACGCCACAGCCTATACGCCCCTCCGCTTTCCGGGTCAATATTTCGACCCGGAGACACAGTTGCACTATAACTTCTATCGTCACTATGACGCATTCACATCTCGGTACATCAGCGCCGACCCCCTGGGCCTCGCTCCGGACGATAATAACCTTTCCTACGTAACTAATCCCCACGCGTGGATAGACCCACTGGGCCTGTCTCCTTGTGAGCCGCCCGCAGTAGCCGAGACCAGAGCAGGGAAAGGCAGCATAGTCAGCGATCACCCAATGCCATTTAACGAAGCACTGAAGGCAGGTGCGGATTTCCTCGGAGAAGGGTATAGAGAGCTTGGAAAGAACACGTGGGTCTTCCGAAGCGCCGACGGGTTGCGGCAGTTCAGAATAGACCGGGACTCCCTGGCGGGCGGGCACTGGCCGCACGTCCCTCATGTCCATTTCGAGATATACGAGAACGGCCAGGCCAAGAAGGCGTTCGTAAACAATCACGTTCCCCTGACCGACTACTAGACTAGAAAGAGCGCAGCGTGATCAAAATCAACACCTTGGGAAGAATCTCTGCGGGAGACGATCAGGGCAAGTACGTGAAGATCCAGGAGCTACTTGACGACCCGCCCAGCTTCCTCGTCCTCACTGCCGCCGACCCCGACTTCACGCACGAAGGCGGTGATGAGTGGGTCGAGGACTTCGCATCCCTGCAGCAGTTTTTCGAAGAGGCGCGCTGGGTTATCGATTGGGAGCCGAGGCCGGACGACGATGACCAATGGCACGGCGGCTCGGCAAGTGACCACTGACTGTTGACCATGGCGGGGGCGGATCCTCATGAGCCAGAGCCCTAGCCAGAGTCGGGTGGAGGGACGGGTCGGCGGGGCGAGGGGCCGGCCTCTCAGCGGTGAAGGGGGCTGGTCGTTAGCGCACTCGCGCAGTTGATGGTCGTGTTGGACGTGATGATTGCGAATATCGCGTTGCCTTCCGCCCTCTCGGTCGCCGCACCGCCAAACACCGCCTCACTCCCGACGGCACCATCACCTCCGATCCACGCACTTCACCTGGGACGGCCCCACCCTCACCGAACAAGCCAGGCCTTCGAAGTTGAGCGGTGCGGAGGCGCCCGCGGGCTCGGCGGATGGTGACGCACCGTGTGCGCAGGCGTTGGCTGTCGGCGTTGCGGAACCCGAAGGCGGCGCGGGCGACGAGCTTGCTCACACGGTTGGTCCCTTCGCTCTTGGCGTTGATGTGGCCGGTGTCGATGAATGCTGCGATCTCGGTCCACCAGCGGTCCACGGGTGGCGAGCTGGCGGGCCTCGGGAGTGTCGGCGCCTGCGCACCAGGTCAGGAACTTCCGCCGGGCGTGGCCGATGCGGTGGCGGTTGGCGCCGGTGCGGGCCAGTACGAGGAGGTTGCACAGGGACTCCTTGGCGATCCGCGCGGTCAGCAGGGTGCGGCCGATCTTCCCTTCGGCCGGCAGCGGGTTCCACATGGTGGTGAACTGCTCGTCGGTGAGGCCCTCGCGGTTTCGCAGCAGACGCCGCCTCGCCTTCCACTCCGGGTCGCTGGCGCGTCCGCGGCGTCCGCGCATCTCGGCGGTGGTGTGGCCACGGACCATGGAGAGCATCTTGTTGGCGAGTTGGACGACGTGGAAGTGGTCGACCACGACGGTGGCGTCGGGCAGGCCGGTGCGGATCGCGGCACGGTAGGTGGCGACATGTCGATGGCAACGTGGCGGATCCTTTTTCGCCAGGTCAGCGGTGTGGTGGACAGCCAGGCCAGGACGTCGGCGACGGTGCGGCCCTCGACCTGGCCGAGCAGCCCGCCGCGGCCGGCCGCGGCGACGAACCCGGTGTGCCACCGATCCCGGGTCGGACGCCACTTGCCGCTGCCGGGATCCTGCTCTCACCTCGTCTTGCCCCGGCGGGCCTCGTCGATGCTCAGCACCGTCACCTCGGGCAGCGGGGCGTCGACCACCTCGCGCGCCGTTGTACGGAAGGCGGCCATCACCGTCGGCCAGGACAGATGCAGGTCACGGGCGGCCTGGATGACCGTGGAGCCTGCCTCCCGTACCCGGTGTCCGGCTGCCTGGCGCAGCCGGACAATGATCCGCGCACCGGCCGGTCTCTGGGCGATGCTCTCGGTCAACGACTTCCTCGGGCACGTCGGCTCGCGGCACCACCAGCGGCGCTTGTGCCAGAAGAACCCCAGCCCCCGTTCGCCGAGGGCAGATCACGCGGCCAGGTCACTGCCGGCCCCTTCACCCGGAGGCCAAGATCCCGCAGGACGGGCAGGCCCGCGCCGCATCGTCCGCCGTGATCAGGCGCACCCGTCGCGTCCGGTCGGCCAGCGACTCGACTCGCACGACAGACACCCCGTCGAGGCCGAGCAGCAACCTCGCATCGTTGACCAAGCCCGTGGCTCCCCAATGATCCTTCTGCGTAGAGAACAGAAATGATCACTCAGGGCCACGGGCTCCCTGCGTCCAGGGCCCCTCCCGCCGCGCATATCACTCGGTGTGACGAACAGTCAGTGCGCCCGACAAGACGCACCGCTCAAGTTCGAAGACCCGCCAAAAGACGTCGAATCACGTGCCGGCGTCAATTTCGGCCGGGCTAATTCCCCCGGCATAGGAACGCGCTACAAGGAACGAGATGTGCACGGCTGAGACTCATGTTAACCATGATATGCAAGCTTGCGAAAGGAACCGATGACCACTGAGGAAGTCATAACAAAATGGCGCGCCGCTATTTCCGCAGCAGGAATGCGTGTCCTCAACGAATCATGTAACCGATCGCTGCCCGACCCAACTAAGGCGTTGCAGATCGTAAACAGCATGGACGCCGAGCCCACGGCGTCCGTCAGCCGGGCACTCGCCGATGCGTTGAGTCAGTTGGACCTTCACTGGAGAGAACAGTCTCAACGCAATCGGCTTTATAGTGCAAACGATGAAGTCATCATTTGCGGACCCGCAGTATGCGCCGCCGACGTTGGGTGGTACCTCGTCAAGGACCCAGTGGCTGGCCTTGACCTAGCGACACGTCTGGCTAGTCACAAAGGGGACCCCTCTCTTGTCGCTGTATCTGGGGATGGTCGACGCATCTGCGCCATTTCCGTAGAAGACGACGAGTACTGGGTTGTTGTGCACGAATTCCGGCAGAAACCCGAAAAGCTAGCCACCTAGACCGTCGGAGTCACGTAGCTAGATTTCTCGGCATGGAGCCTTAGCGACGCGCAATTCCAGGATACTATCGACAAAGGAGGGTTGTGGCGATCGCGAAGTGCCTCACCATATCGACGCAGATGTGACCAGTCGAGTCCTTTCCTCTGAACGCTTTTACGCTCCTTCCTGGCTAAGGAGCGGGAATTAACGCGTGGCGAAACTCGCCGTTAACAGGAAAACTGATCTGGCCCCTCTCCGACGCATGGTTGCGTGATGTAGGGGGGCAGGGCGCATGAAGTGCTCCTTACTCGCCCGATCGGAACACACAGCACCGAGCCGACGGTGTGCACGTCGGCGTGGAACGGGAACGCGATGGCGTATACGCCGCTGCGGTTTTCGGGGCAGTACTTCGATTTTGAGACTCAACTTCGCTACAATCTGCAACGCTATTATGCGGCCGAAGCCGGGCGAGACCTGTCGAACGACCCTCTCCGCTCGCCCCCGCACCAAACGTCAGCAGCTATGTAGCCTGCCCGCATAAACAGGTAGACCCGCTTGCACTCTCTGCGTGTGAGCGCAAGAGCGGTGGGCGCATCGCCCAGGAGTACGGAGAAGCTTACGAGGAACACCTCGTGAATCACTTGCGCGGGGTAGGCGAATTCTCGCAAATGGAGCGCCAATTCGATGGCGCTTTCATCCACCCCGCAACGGGACGCGAGACCTGGTACGAGGCGAAGCCGGGAGACTTCTGGCAAAACATAATCGAAAGCCCGAAGCGCACGCGTAAGGTCTTTTCTTCTCGACCGAGGGTCAGAAGTCAGTAATAGCAGTGGGAAAAGACATCGACTACATGGCCATTCCCGAGAAGGAGATACCCGCACAAATTAGCAACTGGCTTGCCAGAAAAGGCATCCTGTGGGATGTCATACCCATGTAAGCCGAGACCTGAGGATGCACCGTGTCCCGAAGCGCCGACATCGATTTCAATTTCATCACTCCGCTCGACACGGCCGCCACGTTGGAGCGGTTCCGTGTTGCCGGCATGTCACTTCATTACGAGGGAAAGGTGGCGTACGTCGTAGACTCGGCCCAAATGTTCAAATGGGTCCGAGTTGACTACACACATGTTCAGCAGGTAATCGAAATGGCCAAAGGAGCCGACGCCCAACACACCACTTTTGGCATCACCGTCCTACTGGACGGCCATCGCCACGGAGGCGACTTTCTTTTCCACCCCGGACGACAGTCCGCATCGCTGAACATCACCGTGAATCGTAAGAACATAGAAGGCTCCCAGTTCTGCGACTTCAGCTGGTACCTACGTCGCATAATTCCCGTATTTGAGCCCATGGGCATGTCGGAAATCGAAGCCCACGACTTCAGGTAGTCGACCTCCAGGAGGCAACATGCACTGGATGCGCCCAGCCAGTTGGCGAGCTACACGAGCAACCGTCGACCGACCAACGGCGAAGGCGAATCCTCGTGAGCCCGAGCCAGAGTCGGGTGCAGGGACGAGCCGAGGCGACAGGGAGCCGGGTCCTCGGCGGTGGTGGGCTTATGGTTATTGCAACAGCCCTGGATTTTACGGATGGCGTTATCAGTGCGAATCACCCAAAGGCACGCGCGTGATCGCCGAATATACCAACGCCCCGAACGCGCTGAGCCTCACTCCCATGCAGCACAGCCCTAGAGCGCTGGATTCTGCGTGACGCGAAGTGCAGTGATACCAGCAGGTCGGCGAGAAGCGCCACTTCTACTACCCGGGATGACCGATGCGTAGCGAGGGACTACGGAAGAAGCTATGTCCCTGACATGGCACTTCCCGCCGACACGCCGAGCATATTTTCAAGAGCTGAAAGCCGCCGGCTCGGCCTGATAACAGTGCGCGAAGCAGGAGAAGGGGTTCCCGGAAAGACGATATTCCATTCAGGTTTTTTTCGGTAAACTCAATCAGGAGATGAAATGGCTGGCATCCATCACCCCGTAGAAGGGCCCAGTGAGGAACCGCCTCAATACACTGCATCATCGATCCGTAAGACTGTTTGGGGAGACTTATATAGGAATCTCGACGGCTCTTGGACCACCTTGTGGCGAATGTCCGTCACTGCCACTGCGCAAAAGTCCCCCGTCTCGGTGCTCCAAGACGAGAGCTCCGGGTTTCTGGCCACCCTGTCAATCGCCGACCCGGAAAACAGCAGACTTACAATCACCACGAAAGAACACGCAATGTTCACCATCTACTACCCGTTGACGTTCAAGACGTTTGCACTGATCAACGACACACTGGGCGAGATCTCCAGGATCCAAGGACTACCCAGAGACTGGTACGCGCCTTTTCGTAATCGTTGATTCGCATCGACTTTGTCAAACATGACAACGTCCGCCCCACCCAGCGCGCCCTAGCCCAGCCCTAAACCAGACCACCCGCTTCACATACACCCACTTCGAGCTGCTCGCGGCTCGCACCGACCCGGACGGCACCCGCCACACCTTCAGCCACGACACCGAGCTGCGCATCACTCAGGTCACCAATCCCCAGGGCCTGACCTGGAACTACGCGTACGACGGCGCCGGACGCCTGAGCTCCGAGGCCGACTTCGACGACCGCGTCCTCGCCTACATCCACGACGCGGCGGGCCGACTCACCACGCGCACTGACGCGCTGGGCCAGGCCACCACCTATACCCCCTCAGCCACCTCGCCGAGAAGAAAGCCGCGGGCCTCGTCACCACCTACGCGTACGACCCCGCCGGCAACCGCACCCACATGTCGGCCTCCGGCCACCCACTCACCTTCGACCACGACGCCATCGGCAGAGAAACCACCCGCCACCTCACCGACACCCTCCCCCTCATCCACAAGTGGGACCCCATCGGCCGCCTAACCTCCCAATCTCTAACTTCCACGAGCACCTCCCCCAGTCCCCCTCCCCTCCCGCACCTACACCTACCGCCCCGACGGCAACCTCACCGGCATCGACGACTCCATCCGGGGCCACCGCACCTTCGACCTCGACCGCGCAGGCCGCGTCACCGCCGTCAACGCCGCCAACTGGACCGAGACCTATGCCTACTACGAGTCCGGTAACCAGACCCTCCCTCTGGGGCGCCACAACCTGGAGCCCGCACGCTACGGCGTACACACCGTTACGCTTCCCGGGGCAGTACTTCGACTCCGAATCGCTACTTCACTACAACTGCCACCACCACTACGACCCAGGTTCCGGCCTTATGTGTCCCAGGACCCCCGACTGGCTCGAGCCCGGCCCCGAGCCAGTCGGGTACGTGCGCAACACAAGTTCGTGGGTCGAGCCGCTCACCCTGATGTCTTGCAGCCCAACGGGCGGGGACGAGGAACCTATGAATTCCGGCCGCCGCACCCAGATCACCCGCCACATCAGCCGGCGATAGGGGCAATGAGGCCTGCGTCTGCGGGCGGCAGCGTCGATTGTTCCGAACTCGCCGAGTACTTTCTGCGGAGATCAGAAGGGCATGGGAAAATCGTGAATTCACGACTCCGTCAAGGGAAGAGATCGCCGTGCCACAGACCTCGACAAAAGGAGTTCAACACGACAATTTCACCTATCACGGTGTATACACGGACGGCAAATACGTGTACGACCCGGAACTGCGAAGCGAGTGGTCAACAGTCGGCGACACCCGGCCACGCGAGGAGCCGCAATATCGGTCCAGCGTAGGGGCAATGGACGGTTTCTGCCTGTCGCACATTGTTTTCCTGTGGTGAGGGGTCTGACATGTGAGTTCTTGCGTATTTATCAGTTAGTGGCTCTGATGAACTTTTGCGGCAGTGAACCAGCGGCCCACAGATCGTCCAGTAGAAGAAAGAGACGATTTACACTACGCAACACCACGTCACGTTCCTGCGGCGACATCCTTTCCAGCGGATCAGAGAACGCCAGGTCTCCAGGATCAGGACCTGTCCACCCTTTGACTTTCCGGCAGTTGGCGCACCAGTAGTACGTAATGAGAGTGGGGCGTGACTCCGTGCCCGCCCGATAAACATAAGTACGTACAGATCGCGCTCCGCAAGAGGGGCACACCTGCTCGCGAGGCCTTTCGATAAAGAATGGCCGCTCGCTGAGCAATCTGTTAACTTCGGTGTAGCTGAAGCTTTGCATGGATATGCCATTTCGCTTATTTTGTCCGTCGCTGGGATTTTTTCAGCATTCGCTGGCCGTGCTCTTCTCGGCACCTCTTCCGCCCCGCCCCGAACGTTAGGAGATTCTCTCGTCAGGGCGAAACGTTTGTGATGGTGTATTACGCGATGAATGGCTGCTACTGCCTCACCCGGGTCTGGTCTGCACTGAAATATCACTTCTGGCGTACGAGACCATCGAGGACCTCGCGTACTCGCGCAACCAGCTCTTCATCCGTAAGGTCTTCTGGTTCTTTGTAAGCAGGATCGATCGAGTAGTCCTCAAGGGCGCAAAACACTTCATTGAGAGCTACACTGAGTGGAGAACGCACGCGGTCACCTTCTTTCATGGCCCGACGCCGTGCGGCCGTCCAGTCCGCGGCGAAATGGGTAGGGGATATGCGTCCATCTGCGAGAGACCGCATGAGGTTCAACTGCTCGGCCGTTCCGCTCTCGGTAGCCACATCATCGGGTTTCGACCAGGCGCCCTTGCGCGGCGGGAATGATCTGGCAATCTCAGTTAGGCTCGGCCACTTGCTTTCGACTCTCTTTGCGTACCTGGAAAAATTGGCGCGCGCCTGGTCGATACCCTCGGATACAGCCCCCGACAGGAAACGACAGTCGCCTGCGATGAGGGCATAACCAGGCGCTGGGAACAGCAAGGCTCCGTCGAAAGACGATGACACAAGCAATAGGTGACCACGCCATTGCCGCGCAGCCTCCTGCAGAGACGAGACCGATGCCGCCGTGTGCATCACTGGCACGGAGCTGTTCGTATGCAATGGGTGAGCCAACAGCACTTCGTCTGCCCCGCTCTCCCAGCACCCCGCAACCATGCGGCGGAGAGAACCGAGGTCAGTTTTACCGTTAACGGCTAGTGGCGCTACTCGCTTCTTCCCGCTTCTCAGCCAAAGTTGCGCGTAAGAGCTACCCGAGGAAAGGACGTTTCTCGTCACGTCTGCGCCGAGCTGGTAGGTCACTGCCCGATCATCACAATCTTCCCTGGTCGACGATATCTTTGTTCGATGCTGATGGCCTAGTGAATGAAGGCGTTCAGTACCGTCTGATTCCCCTTATCGATGATGGTGGTGAGTATATATCTTGGATGCGGGGCGTTTTCCGTTTCGCGTACCAGTGCTAACATGTCTTCGCTTTCGAGGGCGAATGCGGATGTTGACCAGGGGCCGAGGTCGTCGTGCGTGCATGCGGCGGGCCCTCAGTTTCATTTTGCTGTTTTTTGGTTATATCCAGTTGGGCCACGTACTTCTGCGGATGTCCGTAAAATCCCCTTGAGTGTATTCTGCGCATTTCCCCTCAGTGAGGCGGAAATGGGTGAGGAGCTCAAGAGCTCCGTCCCCAAAACCAGAGCACCCGCCATACCAGCCAGCGATTGATGCCATGCGCTCAGTGCTGGTGAGAGGTTGCGTCGACTGTTCCGAACGCGCCGGGAGGAATATTGCCATGGAGGATGGAGGGCTCGATGGGCCACTCCGGTGATTCTGATGAAGCGATCGCAGTGAGCGCCAGGGGCATCGTGGATGCCATTTCGAAGTTTGGGCAAAATGGAAGGAATGTTGCATTGCAGATCGCACTGACGCGTGAAGTCAAAGCGCAAGTGAATCAAATGATACTGCCGCATATTCCTCGGTTTTGTCTGTCAGGACTTTTCTTGGCTGTCGGCGACTACGCCGACACGGGCGAGCGCGAACGCCAGTATTCAGAAACGTTTGGCAGTCTCGACTGGCTCTGGTCAGGGGACGATGAGCTTCGTTTCAGGAAGACTGACCGGAACTTGCATAGCGCCTTCTTTTCAGTCCCCGAGGTGGTGTGCGAGGACTCGGGTCTTTGTGGAAAATGGTTCCGAGTGAGAGTTGTACACGGGGGTCTCCACGCAACGACTGAGCAGAATTTCGGCTTACCGGCGACAGTCATTCGATGGGCCGACCCGTACGGCAAAGCTTTGGTGTGCCTTGAGGAACCTGAGTCCCGCACGGCAGAGGCGTGCTTCAGGGTCCGCTTCGCGCAGGATGTGGATCTCCTTGCTGCAGACGGGAAGCTCGTCGGTTGGATGCTGAGCAATCCGGCGAAGTACTTGACGGCTTCCTGGGAGTTTCCGCCACACACGCCGCCAGATGACGCTACTGCCAGTCTTCTGAGTGAATACTTGACGATGGTGACGGAAATATTTGTTGAGAGGTTTCAAGATGGCGATGAGGGCGCCCGCCAGGAATTTCGTGAATTCGTGAAAAGGATCACTGATCCTGGCGGGGGTCTACCGCAGAGGCAAACTATCAGTCGCGCCGTTCAAGATCTGGCAGACGAGTTCGGGTGAGAGAGTCCCTCCGAGTGTGGTGAGGGGTGAAGGATCGGGCGCAGTGGGGCGCGCGGCAGGAATCCTTGGTCGGCGGGTCGGTGCGGGATTCATCAAGGCCGGCTGGGGCCTGCGGCGGCGGTCAGTAGCTGGTTGTCAGGGGAATTGGTTCCGGGGGCGGGGGGACGTGGGGTGTTTTACGGTGGGTTGGGTGGGTGAGGGGGCCTGGGAGCCCGTGAGCCCGTGTGTGTGAGACCCCGTACGTGATCGGCCGGCGGAAGTGGGGCGTCATGAGCCGGAGCAGTGTAGGGCGGGTGGAGACCGTTCGTAGCGCTTCTGGGGGCGATCCGCGGCGGTGGTGGGGGCTTGTTGTTATTGCGCTGGCGCAGTTGATGGTGGTGCTGGATGCGACCATCGTCAACATCGCGTTGCCGTCGGCGCAGCGTGAGTTGGGGATTTCGGATACCAATCGGCAGTGGGTCATCACTGCGTACACGCTTGCTTTTGGTGGGTTGTTGCTGCTCGGGGGGCGGATCGCGGATCTGGCAGGGCGGAAACGTACGTTCATGATCGGGCTGGTGGGGTTCGCGGTCGCGTCGGCGTTGGGTGGTGCCGCGACCGGGCAGGGGTTGTTGTTCGGGGCGCGGGCGTTGCAGGGGGTTTTCGGGGCGTTGCTGGCGCCTACCGCTTTGTCGTTGTTGACGACGACGTTCACGGATGGGAGGGAGCGGGGGAAGGCGTTCGGGATTTATGGGGCGATTGCCGGTGGTGGGGCGGCTATCGGGCTGATTGCGGGTGGGTTGCTCACCGAGTATTTGGACTGGCGGTGGTGTTTGTATGTGAATGTTCCGGTGGCGTTGATCGCGTTGGTCGGTGCGGTGGTGTTTCTGCGTGATCGGGTGGGGCGGAGTCATCGGGCGCGGCTGGATGTGCCGGGGGTCGTACTGGGGTGTGGTGGGCTGGTCGCCATCGTTTACGGGTGCAGTGAGGCGCAGCCGCGGGGGTGGGACGACGGGCTGGTGGTGGGGATGCTCGTGGGCGGGGTGGTGGTGTTGGGTGCGTTCATGTGGTGGCAGACGCGGGCGCCCGGTCCGCTGTTGCCGTTGCATATCGTTCGCGATCGGAATCGGGCGGGTGCATTCCTCACCATGGCGCTGGCCACCATCGCCATGTTCGGGATGTTTCTGTTCATGACGTATTACTTCCAGGTGGTGCTGGGTTATTCGCCGGTGAAGACCGGGTTGGCCTATTTGCCGATGACTGTGTCGATCATTGTTGGATCCACGCAGGTCTCGGCACGGCTGCTGCACCATTTGCCGCCTCGGGCCCTGATGGTTCCGGGAGGGCTGTTGGCGGCGGCGGGCCTGTTCCTGCTGACGTTCCTGACGGCGGAGCCCGCGTACGTGTCGCATGTGCTGCCCGCCGAGATCCTGGTGGGCCTGGGCATGGGCCTGATATTCATGCCGGTCATGGCCACGGCCACCGCCGGCGTCGCACCACGCGACTCCGGCGTCACCTCCGCGACCGTCAACACGGCGCAGCAGGTGGGCGGTTCCATCGGTACGGCGTTGCTCAACACGATCGCGACGTCGGCCAGTACGGCGTACATCGGCTCCCACCTGGCGGCGAGCGCGGCACATACGGGCGGCCGGGTGCCGCGGGGCGTACGCGACGGTGTCGTCAAGGACGGTGTGGTGCACGGGTTTACGGTTGCAATCGGGTGGGGCGCGGCGATCATGCTGCTCGCGGCGGTGGTCGCGGGCTTGATGGTGGCGGCCGGGGCTCCCAAGCACGATGCCGGTGCCGGGGCGGCGGAGGACGCACCCGGCGCTGCCGATGTGTCACCGAGGTGAAGTGATGCGGGCGGCGCGGACGCGCGCGGCGTGGGCATGGACCTCGATGGGAGTCAGCGGGACGGATGGAGCGGGTGGCGGGTCGCCGTGGCAAGGGCGGCAGAGGCCGCCGGCGAGTGCTTCGGCCGGGCCGGGGATACCGCAGTCGGTGCACTCCACCATCCACGTAGGGGCGGGGACGGGTGCGAAGGCGCGCGCGGGGGCCGGAGCAGTAGACGGCGGCGTCACTCGTTCGGGTGGGATTTTGCCGGTGAGTCGAGTACGGACGAAAGCGCCCGGGCTGTAGACCGTGGCGGGCAGGCCGGCGGTCAGCGCACACACGAGCTGCCCCTCTCCGGCCCCGCGCGCCAGCCATTCCCCCGCCAGCCCCTCCAGGGCAGCGCATTCGGCGGCCGAAAGGGTCAGCCGGTCGTCGACGTGCCCGAGGCGGGCCAGCGTCTCGTACGCCTGCGAGCGGGCCTCCCGCACAGGGGCGGGGGCAGGCGCAGCCGTCGCGGTCATGGGTGCGGCGGGCTGCCCAGCCGGTACCTGCGCGGTCGCGGCAGCCAGTACGGGAGCCGATGCGGCAGCCAGTACGGGGGGCGCTGCGGGAGTTGATGCGGGAGTTGGTTCTGGAGCCCGTTCGGGGCTCGGTGCGGGGTGCCGTCGTCGCGCAGGAACGTCGCCCACCAGGCGTCGTCGCGTGCCGTACGGGAGAAGAACGTGCGGGTCACGAGCTTGCCGGGGCCCTCACCGGCGCCGAGGTGCACGCGCCGCAGGTGCCCGGCCACCGACAGGTTGCGCAGAGCCGTGGCCACCGCCTGTTGCCCGTACCGAGGTTGGGCCTCTGCCAGGGCCTTGATGCCGATCGCGGCGCCGTCCGGCAGCCGGTCGATGAAGGCGGCGAGATACGCCTCACGCTCGGGCAGATGGCTGAATGTGTCGCGCTGGCGCGGCAGTTGACCGGGGGCGGAGCGTTTTCCGTAACCCGGTCGGGCCATGGGGTGTGCGGACGAGTGCCGGGCAGCGATAGAGTTTGAGTACGCCACGAGATCCCTTGGGTTGATCTTGTCGGTCAGACCCCGGCCGGTGTTGTCAGCACCTGCCGGGGTTGTTTGTTGCCGCGAACGCTAGAGGGTCGGCACGGTCCGTGGCAAACCGACTACCTGGCGTCATCTCGCGCGCTGTGCACGGGAATTGGGAGGGTGGGCGGGTTAAGTTTCCCACCCATTCCTTATATAGAGATCTCAGGTCTCGGGTCTCCGATCACGAGCCCGGCCGGACCTACCCTTCGGACATCCATCCGAGCTGTACCAGCGGCGTGCCGCGCTTGCGGGAGACGAAATGGGCGCGGCCCGGTGGCATGGGATGGGGCCGGACGCTGCCGAGGATGTCGCCCTCGTTCGGGTCGCCGGAGAGGATCAGGCCCTGAGCTCCGAGTTCCATGATGCGTTGGAGGACGGGCTCGAAGAGGGCGCGGGATACGCCGGCGGTGGAGCGGGTGATGACGAAGTGGATGCCGGCGTCGCGGGCGAAAGGGAGTTTGTCGGCGAGGACGGTCAAGGGGTTGCCCGTACTGGTGGCGATCAGGTCGTAGTCGTCGATGAGGACGAAGAAGCGGGGGCCGGCCCACCAGCTACGGTCGCGAAGTTGCTGGGGGGTGACGTCGGGGGTGGGTTCGCGGCGTTCCATGAGGCTCCCGAGGGCTTCCATGTGAACGGTGAGGGCGGAGTCGGTGGGGGCGTATTCGAGGAGGTGGGTGGCGGGAATGGCGTCCAGGAGGGTGCGGCGGTAGTCGCCGACGACGATTTTGGCCTCGTCAGGGGTGTAGCGTTCGGAGATCTTTTGAGCGATATGGCGAAGGGCAGCGGTTTTACCGGATTCGCTTTCGCCGAAGATGAGGAGGAAGGGGTCGGTTTCGAAGTCGACGTAGACCGGCGCGAGGCTGGTTTCGTCGATACCCAGGGCGATACCGCGCTCGGGGAAATCGGAGCCCTTGGGAAGCTGGTGGGCGGGGACCTTGTGGGGCAGCAGGCGGACCGCGGGTGCGGGCGGGCCGGGCCAGGCCGCGGCAACCGTACGTACGAAGTCGGCGGTGGCGTCGGCAAGGCCGTCGGCGGTGTTCGCGGAGTCGGTACGGGGCAGCGCGGCCATGAAGTGGAGCCGGGTGGGGGTCTGGCCGCGGCCGGGGACGCCGGAGGGAACGTTGGCGGCGGTTTTGCGGTCGAATTCGGAATCCATGGGATCGGCCAGGCGCAGTTCGAGGCGGCCGAGAAGCTGGTCCTTGAGGGCCGCGCGGACCTCCATGTGGCGCGATGCGGTGACGATTACGTGGATGCCGAAGCCGAGGCCGCGGGAGGCGATGTCCGTGACGACCGGCTCCAGCAATTCGTATTCGTCCTTGAAGGTGCCCCAGCCGTCGACGAGAAGGAAAACGTCTCCCCAGGGCTGGTCGGAGATATGTCCGTCGGCACGCCGTCTGCGGTAGGTGGCGATGGTGTCGATGTCGTGGGCACGGAAGTACTCCTCGCGGCGGGCCAGGATGCCGGCCACCTCCGCGACCGTACGGCGGATGCGTTCCGGGTCCAGACGTGAAGCCACGGAGCCGACGTGCGGGAGGCCGGTGAGGGAGGACAGCGCGCCGCCGCCGAAGTCGAGCCCGTAGAACTGGACTTCGGCGGGGGTGTGGGTCAGGGCGAAGGCGCCGACGAGGGAGCGCAGCAAGGTGGACTTGCCGGACTGGGGGCCGCCGACCACCAGCAGGTGGCCCAGGGCGCCGGAGAAGTCGTGGAAGAGGATCTCGCGGCGCTGCTCGAAGGGCTTGTCGACCAGGCCGAGCGGTACGGACAGCCTGCCCTCGCCCTGGTAGCCGGATGCGTGCAGCCCACGGTCGGGGGCGGTGGTCAGTGCCGGGAGCAGTTGGTCCAGGCAGGGAGCCTTGTCCAGGGGCGGGAGCCAGACCTGATGGGCGGCCGGGCCCTGGCCCTCCAGGCGGCGGACGATCACGTCCAGGACCGTGTCGGTGAGGGCGTCGTCGACGGCAGGCGTGGTGGATGCGGCGGACGCGGCGGAGGACGCGGTGGCGGAGGAATCCGGAGCCGGGGCGGCGTGGGACACGGGGACCACGGAGGCGGTGAAGAGGGCCGCGCGCTGTTCGACGGGGAGCGGGCCTTCGTTCGCGTGGCCGATGCCGGGGCGATAGGCCCCGGAGACGTATGCGGCCTTGAAGCGGGTCATTTCGTCCGTACCGAATTTGAGATAGCCGGAGCCCGGGACGGTGGGGAGGTGGTAGGCGTCGGGCACGCCGAGAGCGACGCGGGATTCGGCGCCGGAGAAGGTGCGCAGGCCGATGCGGTAGGAGAGGTAGGTGTCCAGACCGCGCAGGCGGCCTTCCTCCAGGCGCTGGGAGGCAAGGAGGAGGTGGACACCGAGCGACCGGCCGATGCGGCCGATCTGGATGAACATGTCGATGAAATCGGGCTTGGCGGTGAGAAGTTCGCTGAATTCGTCGATGACGATGACGAGTGAGGCCAGCGGAGCGAGTGCGGCTCCGGCGGCGCGCGCCTTCTCGTAATCGTGGATGTTGGCGAAATTGCCTTTCCGGCGCAGGAGTTCCTGACGCCGCTGGAGTTCGCCGCGGATGGAGTCACCCATGCGGTCGACCAGGGAGAGGTCGTCGGCGAGGTTGGTGATGACGGCCGCCACGTGCGGCAGATGGGACATGCCGGCGAAGGTCGCGCCGCCCTTGAAGTCCGCCAGGACGAAATTGAGGGTCTCGGAGGAGTGGGTGACCGACAGGCCGAGAACCAGGGTGCGCAGGAGTTCGGACTTGCCGGAACCGGTGGCGCCGACACACAGGCCGTGCGGTCCCATGCCGTTCTGGGCAGCTTCCTTCAGGTCGAGCATGACGGGCCGGCCGTCCTCGCCGATGCCGATGGGGACCCGGAGGCGTTCGGCCTGGGAACGGGGACGCCAGGTGCGGGCGGTCTCGATGGCGCCGGGGTCTCCGAGGTCGAGGAGGTCGGCGAAGTCTAGGTTGGCGAGGAGCGGCTCGCCGTCGTCGTCGACATCGACGCGCAGGGGGGCGAGCTGGCGGGCGAGGGTGTCGGCGCGTTCGAGGGAGAGGAGATCGGGGATGCCGTCGTAGCGGGAGACGGCGGATTCCAGCCGCAGCCGGTTGGGGTGCACCTGTACGGACAGGCCGCCGCGGGGCTCGTCGAGTTCACCGGAGACGACCTCGATGACGGTGACACCCTGCAGACCCTCGGGGGCGGCGAAGGCGGAGTCCGGGGGCACCAGGCCACCGTCCAGGACGAGAACCAGGTGCGGCTGCTCGACCAGCGCGGGGGAGTCGCGGCTGAAGCGTGGGCGGTCCGCGAGCTGATCCGCCAGCAGCGTTTCGATCTCACTGAGGTCGTCGCCGAAGAGACGGCGGGTGCCGGCACCGTCCACCGAGCCAGGCACCTGGGCGTGCGGCAGCCACTTCGTCCACTCCCAGCGCCCGATCGCACCCGGAGCGGCCACCACGGCGACCATGAGGTCCTGAGGTGAGTGAAGGGTGACGAGCTGACCGATCAGGGCCCGGGCCGCCCCGTGGGCACAGTCGGGGTCGCCGGAGACGGTGACGTGGTAGAAGGCGCGCAGCGACACCGCCACCGGCATGTTGCGCAGCGAGCCGTGGGTGGCCAGGAAGCGCTGCATGATGCCCGCGGTCAGTGGTTCGAGCTCGTCGACGGGCGCGGTGTCGGGGGCGATGAGCGCGGTGGCGAGCTGCTGGGTGCCCAGACCGATGCGGGCCTGGGCGAAGTCCGCGTCGCCGATCCGCCGTTCCCATACGCGGCTGCCCTCGGCGACCACCGCCCACAGTTGGTCGGGGCCGGGGTGGAGGTAGTGCTGGGCGTCGCGCTGGGCCAGTGCCGTACGGCGGATCCTGCGCCGGGTCTGGGCCAGGTACCTGAGGTAGTCACGGCGACTTTGCGCCATCTCTCCCTGCGTACCGCGGCGGTGGCGGACGACCTGGGCGATGACCATGCCGATCGTCGAGACCAGCATCAGCGCGCCCATGACGCGCATGAACGCGGGCATGCCCGGCATGAAGAAGAAGACCACCGACGAGCCCATGCCGATCATCGGCAGGAGCTGCATCAGCACGCCCTCCTGCTGTCCGCGCGGCAGTTCCGGCGGCGCTTCGAGCCGTAGCTCTCCACTGGGAACGTCCGGCGGAAAAACTCTCGGCGGGCGCTTGACGACAATCTGGCTCACCAGGCACCAATCCCTCATTACGGGCAGGCGCAATCCTTACCCACCGCCCCCTGGCGACGGCACCCCCCGCACCACGCGATCCTACTGCCGACTAATGTGACCGACGGGGGAAGGGATTCGCGGCACGACCGGTCAGGACCGGACCCGGTGGTGAACAACCCGGCGGTGAACAGGGGAATCCGAAGATGGCAACGAGCGTGGGCACCGGCTTTCGCCGAGTCGCCGTGGTCGCCCCCGACAGCCGTATCGACGTGGCCCTGCCCGAGAACATCCCGGTGTCCGACGTCTATCCGCAGATCCTGCGGCTGACCGGCCAGACCCAGCCCGCGGACGCGCCGACCGGCTACTACCTCTTCCGCGGCGACGGCACCGCCCTGGACAGCTCCCGTACGCTCGCCGACCAGCGCGTGGTGGACGGCGAGATGCTGCACCTGAGGCCCTTCGCACAATCGCTTCCGCCGACCGTCTTCGACGATGTCTGCGACGCCGTGGCCTCCGCCGTCACCCGGGACCGGCGGCTGTGGAACGACGGCATGCTGCGCGGTGCCGGCCTGGCCGGTGTGGGCGTGCTGCTCACCCTTCTCGCCTTCGTGCTGTGGAGCGCCGACCCCGTACGGCACGACATGCACGGCCTGCCGGGCGTAATCGCGGCCACGGCCGGGCTGCTGTTGGCCGCGCTCGCGGGCGTACGGGCCCGGGTCTACCGCGATCAGCCGTCCGCCGTCGCCCTGGGCCTGGGGTCGCTGCCGATCGTGCTGTGCGCGGGCTCGGGGATCGTCGGCCCGGACAGCGGACAAGGGGCCGGACGGCTGCAGTTCCTGCTCGGGTGCGTTGCCGTGCTCGTCGTCTCCGTGGCGCTCGTCGTGCTGTCGGCGCAGGGTGACGCGCCGTTCATCGCCGCCACCTTCGTGGCGGCCATCTGCACCCTCGCGGCTTTCCTCGCCATCGTCACGGAGGCCACGGCGACCCAGGCCGCCGGCGTCTGCGTCCCCGTGGCCATCGGGCTCATGGCTTTTCTCCCTGGACTCTCCACGCGTCTGGCGCGCCTGCCCATCGGTTACGTCACACCACGGAGCCTGGCCGAGCGCGACGCGGAGACGGACCCGCGTGGCAGGGATGTGCCCGGCTCGAACACCGGCCCGGACGCCGGCCCCGAAGCGGTCGACGAGCAGCGCATCGCCGCACAGGCCCGCCGCGGCCACGAGCTGCTGTTCGGGCTGCTCGGTGGCTGTTGCGCGGTCGTCGTCGGCGCGGCGGCCGTCCTGGGTTTCTCGGCGTCGGCGTGGGCCCAGCTCCTCTCCCTCGCGGCCGGTCTGACCACGCTGCTCAGGGCCCGGCTCTTCCGCTACACCGCGCAGGTCGTGTGCACGCTGGTTGCCGGGCTCGCCGCGTTGGCACTGCTCGTACTGGGCATGGCCGTCAATCCGCCGACCGGCGCGCTCACCGACTTCCTCGCCGGTGACCGGGCCGCGACGGACCTCCGTACCCTGTGGCTGTCACTCGCGCTCGTCGGTGGCGCCGCGCTGCTGACGTTCATCGCCCTGACCGTCCCGAAGCGGGGCCTGACCCCGTTCTGGGGGCGAGCCCTCGACATCACCGACGGGCTGCTCCTGCTGTCCCTGATGCCGCTGTGCCTGGCGGTGCTGGATCTGTACAGCCGGGCCCGCAGCATGACCAGCGGGTGAGGGCCTACGGCGTACGGGGCACGGGGGCCGCCGGCCATCGGTCCCCGTACGGCGAGAATCCGGTCTCCGTATGGCGAGAATCCGGTCTCCGTGCGGCGAGAACGGTGAGAACGGCGGGCGAACGGCACAGCGGCGGGTGCTCCTGCCCGGCACCACTGCCCGGGGCGGGAAAGACAAGTCCGAACAGCCGAGTACGAGTAAGGGTCGCAGGGGGAAGCTCAGCACCATGGCATCACGGCGGGACGAGCTCAACGGCTATACCTTCGCCAAGAAACGGCTGGTGGCAGCCTTTTTGCAGCCCTCGCCCGACCGTACGGACGAAGGCGCTCCCAACCCCCTGCGCGCCGTTCTGCCCGGCCTGGTCATCGCCGCCCTCGTCCTGGCGGGCTTCGGCGCCTGGGGCATGTTCCGCCCCAAGGCCCCCAAGGGCTGGGACACGCCCGGCCAGCACGTCATCGTGGGCAGCAAGTCAGCGACCTTGTACGTCGTCCTCAACACCGGGGGCAAGCGGCAACTGCACCCCGTCCTCAACATGGCCTCCGCCCGCCTGCTGCTGAAGACCGACCGGTTCGACCTCCTCAAGGTCGACGAGAGCGAGCTGGACAGCGGCAAGATCCCGCACGGCCCGACCCTCGGCATCCCCTACGCACCGGACCGTATCCCCGAGGCCCAGGAGGCGGAGAGGAGCAAGCGCTGGGCGGTGTGCGAGCAGCCGGGCAGCAACGGCAGGTCCGTACAGAAGGCCACGTTCCTCCTCGCCGACCGCGACGCGGGCAAGGTGGACGGCCCCGGGCGGCTGAGCGGCGGCCAAGTGCTCTACGTACAAGAGACGGGCGGCACGGAGGCCGCGCGCTACCTGATCGACGCCAAGGGCACCAAGTACCTCATCGACGGTGGCCGTGACACCGAGCTCCTGCTCCGTGCGCTGGTGGGAAGCAGACAGCCGCAGCAGGTCACCAAGGACTGGCTGGCCACCTTCCACGACGGCACGCCGATCGCCTTTCCTGACCTTCCCGGAACGGTCGGTGAGCCGGCCGGTATCCAGGGCCTGGCCGCCCGGGAGAACCGCGTCGGTGTGATCCTGCGTGCGACCACGGGCGCCGGTGCGCAGCAGTACGCCGTACTACGAGGCAAGGTCGTGCCGGTCTCGGACTTCGTCGCCCGCCTGCTCCTGTTCTCCAAGCAGACGGCCCCGCTGGAGCAGCGCAACCGGCCGACCGAGGTGGATGCCCAGTCCTTCACCCCGGAGACCGGAAGCCTCTTCGCGGAAAAGCAGTGGCCCCAAGCGGTGGCCGAGCAGGCCAACGCCACCACGGCCGGGGGCGAGGGGGGCACGGTGTGCAGCGTCCTGCGCTCGGTGTCCAGGACCGGCGGCACGGAACTCAGCACCTGGGCGGGGACGAGCTACCCGCAGCAGATCGTGAACGGTGGCACCAGCGCGTACGTCACTCCCGGCACGGGCCTGTTCTACAAGCAGATCCAAGCCGGTGACGTGGACTCGGGCGCGCACTTTCTCGTGACGGACACGGGCTTGAGGTACGGAGTCCAGACGAACAACGACAGCAGTGCGAAGCAGTCGGGTATTGGCGCGGACGGCGAGGACAAAGACGGGTCGCAGGGGTCGGGGCAGGGGCCGGGGGAGGGACCGGAAGCGGGGCCGGGGTCGGGACCGGGACCGGGGAAGCAGCAGGAGTCCCACCAGGCGCAGATCCTGCTCGGCTACAAGGACATCAAGCCCGCCCTGGTGCCGGCGAGCTGGTCGAAGTTCCTGCCGATGGGGCCGCGGCTGGACACCAATGCCGCCCGACAGCCGCAGGGCTCGTAAGGAACGGGGGGTCCAAGGGTGGGGAGGAAGCGAATCGCGGCGCGGACCGCGGTCGTACCGCTGGTTTGCATGCCGCTCGTTTACGTGGCGGTCGCGGTCTCGCCGGCGGTGGCGGCGGGCGGGGAGGGCGTCACCGAAGTGCCGGAGGGCAACGGGTCGTGCACCTTCCCCATGAAACAGCAGATCAAAGAGCGGCCCTGGTCCCTGCAGCGCCTCGTCTTCGACCGTCTGTGGCAGGACACCAAGGGACGCGACGCCAAGGGCGACCCGGTACGCGTCGCGGTCATCGACACCGGCGTGGACACCACCAATCCGCAGCTCGCGGGTGCCGTCGACGCCAAGAGCGGATCGGACTTCCTGGGCGGCGGAAAGGACGCGGACCCCAAGGCACCGAAGGACGGTACGTACGATCCGGTGGGCCACGGCACCAAGGTCGCCGGCATCATCGCGGCCCGCCCACGCCCGGGCACCGGCTTCGTCGGTCTGGCCCCCGAGGCGACGATCATCCCCATCCGCCAGAACGACGAGAAGGGGACCGGAACCGCCGCCACCCTGGCCCGGGCCATCCGCAAGGCCGTCGCCGCGCACGCCGACGTCATCAACATCTCCCAGGACACCACCAAACCGCTCTCCCCCAACTCCGACCTGGCCACGGCCGTACGGGAGGCACGGGCGAAGAACGTCGTCGTGGTCGCCTCCGCGGGCAACGACGGCGTCGACGGCCGGCTCAAGAAAACGTACCCGGCGTCCTACGAGGGCGTTCTGGCCGTCGCTTCCTCCGACCGCAACAACGAGCGCGCCTCCTTCTCCCAGAGCGGCGATTTCATCGGTGTCGCGGCCCCGGGCGTGGACATGGTCTCCACCGTCCCCAAAGGCGGCCAGTGCGTCGACAACGGCACCAGCTTCTCGGCCCCTTATGTCGCCGGCGTCGCCGCCCTCCTGCGGGCCAAACACCCCGACTGGAAGGAACACCAGATCGTCGCCCAGATCGAGCAGACCGCCGAGCGGACCGTCAACGGCCGCGATCCCTTTGTGGGGTGGGGCGTCGTGGACCCCGTACGCGCCCTCGCCGAGGACGACCACCCCATCGACGAGCCCACCGCGGACGGCGGCCCGGTCAAGGCCACTCCCCCGGACCCGATGGCTCTGCCGGCCGGCGAGACGCCACAGGCACGTACGGAACGGTATGCGATGTACGGCCTGGGCGCCGGTGGCGTCGCGGTCGCGGTGATCGCGGGAGCGGCGGTCGTATGGCGCGATGTACGTCGCCGGTCGGCGCATGTCAATAAGTAGCCGTACCCATAGCGTTAAGAATTGGGGCGCATGAGCCCGACGGTGTGTGAGGCTACCTTTTAATCAGCGGATGTTGGCGCTTTTTGATCCCATTGGTGCGACGACGAACTGTCGATGTCATAGGCGGTGACTACAGTGACTCCTGACGTGAGTGACTTACGGGGGAGGGGCGCTATGGGGACCAACGAGACGGCGACCACGCAGGTCAACGGGGCGGCACCAACGGCTCAGTACGCGGCGATGGCCGTCGGCGCCGAAACGCTCGGGGGATTCAAGAAGCGGGTCGATGACCTGCTGCACCAGCTCAAGGCATCACAGGCCGGGCCCACCGCGATCGGCAGCCATAAGGTCGACCGGTTCGCCTACGGGCAGGGGTTCCATGAAGCGGATGACCTGGCCGCCGCGTACGAGGGCGTGATCTCTCAACTGGAGGCGTTCTCCAAGGCGTTCGGCGATCAGATTGAGACACTTAGTATCGGTGCTCAGGTCGCCGAGAAGGGCTACGAAGCCGTCGACGCGGACGTCAAGAGCCGCCTGGCCGCCATCCAGCGCCGTACGCAGAAGCTGTACGAACAGCATCCGCAGTCGCAGTCGCCGGCGCAGTCACCGTCGCGGTCCGATGAGCGTGACACCGCCCCGGGAATGGGCAGCGGCCAGTCCGCGGGCCCCGACGCCGTCTGACGACACAGGGAGTGACGAAACGGGGAGGGCAATGACAAAAAGCACGGGCAGCTCCGGCGCGAGCAATTTCGAGCACAAGACGCACGGCGAGCTGTACGGAATGGTGGTCGACGGAAACCCTGAGCGGATCACCTCCGCAGGCACGGGCCTGCGAGGCGCCGGCAAGGAGATCCAGAAGATCGCCGAGGAGCTGAAAACCTACATCGACAAGGTGCGCTGGGAAGGCGAAGGCGCCGATGCCTTCACCAAATGGGGCCACCACACCGTCAAGGAAAGCCTCAAGCTCGCCGCCTACGCCAAGGGCGCCGGAGACGCGATGACCCGCGCCGGCGGGGCTCTCAGCCACGCGCAGTCCATGCCCAAGCCGAACTACGTCGCACTCGACCACGGAGCGGTCAGACCGGCAAACCCCAAGAAAAGCCTGTTGGCGCCCACTCGAGTGACCGACCCCCACCCCATCACGGACGGCCCGCACTACGAGGAAGCCGTCCGGGAGATGGAGCGGTTGGCGTCCTACTACAGAACGGCTCAGGAGGACTTCAAGCGGCACGAAACGCCGAACTTCAAGCCGGCGTCCGGGTTTGTACCGGGCCCGCCGGACAGGTCCATAGACTGGGCCGAGGCTACTCCCATTGTGGACCGACCCGCAGGCAGCGGGGCTGTGCATATGGCAGGTGACAGCGGAGTAGCTTCCTCACCGGCCAACAGTGGTGGTGGGCGACACATGGAGATCACCCCGTCAGGTTCTGCTGGCGTTCAGCAGGACCAGCATGTCGGTATGTCTGTGGACTCCACGGGGCCCGTCACCCTGCCCCACACAGTACCGACCCACGAAAGCACCACGCTGCCCCGTTCCAGCACCCCTGCGAACTGGCACGTACCTCCCGTACCCCATTTTCCGACGATTCCCGGGAAAGAGAAAACGCCCGGCACTCGACGCGGAAACATGGAACGAAGCTCGATACCGACCACCGAGCGTCCCGGCACGGTACAAGCGCGGCCGAGCAACCCCGCGAAGGACGGAATCGTTCGTGCGACTACGCAGCAGGGTGGCACTGGCGGTGGACGCCCGCGGTTGCCGGGAGGGACCGTCATGGGCGAGGAACGCGCCGTAACCCTACCCAGGCCGGTCGGCTCCGGGGCGAATCCTCCCGTCCTCGGAAGCGGCCCCTCTCAGGGGGGTACGGCTGGTCCTGGCCAGCGCCTGGCACCTCATCGCAGTGAGACCGTGGACAGGCCGCGCGCGGCAGCCATGGGCGAGGAACGCGGTTCGGCGGCGCGCGGCGTGGCAGGAGGTGGCATTCCGGGAAGCGTCGGCGCTGGTGGGAGTCCCCATGTGCCGGGCCGTCGGCTGGCATCCGAGCCCGGTGGGACCGTCGGCTCGGTACCTGGCGGATCGGTGATAGGGAATGAGCGACGCCCAGGCATCCAAGGCCCGATGAAAGGTGTTGGCGAACCAGCAGCAGAGGGCCGAACACAGATGCCGCGAGGCCGGGCCGGCGACTTTACGTCTGGCGGCACCGGATTGACACGAGGCACCCCATCCAGTGGTGCGCTTCCCATGCCAGGAGCTCCGTCGTCTCACCAGAGAAGGCGCAACCTCGTTCAGCGGCCGGACTATCTCAAGGAAGACGGCGAGACGTGGACGGCACCGCACCCGTCGGTGGTGCCTCCGGTGATCGAATAGCTCAGGCGTGGTCGTGCAACAGACAGGGGTAGGCAGCACCGTGACTTATGCGGCAATTCGCGTGCAACGGAAGAACCAGTTGTCAGCGACCGTGTTCGTCTGCCTCACGGCACTGTGCCTCACCCTGCTCGCATCGACAGACGCCAAGGCAGACCTGAGGTCACGCCAGTGGTACCTGGACGCGATGCAGGCTGAACGCATGTGGCGAACCAGCACAGGAGAAGGCGTTACGGTCGCCGTGATCGACAGCGGGGTCAACAGTTCAGTACCTGAGCTGCGCGGCCAGTTGGTGCCGGGAAAGGACTTCTCAATCCAATGGCGCGGTGCAAACTACGACGACGATGGCCATGGTACAGGAATGGCGATGACCATCGCCGCAAAGCGAATTGGAGATGGAGCCTGGGGGCTGGCACCGGGATCGAAAATCCTGCCCATCAGGAACGCTGGTGAAAACTCGGCCGTGAACATGGCCAAGGGTATCCGCTATGCGGCAGATCAGGGCGCGAAGGTCATCAACATTTCCCAGGGTGGCACACCGACCGATGATATCAAGGCCACGTTGCAACCTGCGGTCGATTATGCGAACAACAAGGGGAGCCTGATCTTCGCGGCGACTGGGAACAGCGGCGACAAGGGCAACTCCCCAGGATATCCCTCAATCATTCCCGGGGTTGTTGGGGTTGGAGCCGTTGACAAGTCCCTGACGGTGACGAAGTTTTCCACGTACGGGCCGCAGGTGGCGCTGTCGGCACCCGGGGTAGATATTCCGACCCGTTGCACAAAGAAACTGCTGGATTGCATGTCCAGGGGCACCAGCCAGGCCACAGCCATTGCCTCAGCCTCGGCCGCCCTGATTTGGTCAGCGCACCCGAGCTGGACAAATAACCAGGTTCTGCGAGTCATGCTGCAAACCGCCGGCAAACCGACAGACGGAAAGGTTCCGAGTAAGTATCTCGGCTATGGCATCGTTCGTCCTCGCAAGGTCCTGCTCGATCAGGAAGGTGATCCGGGCCCCGCTGACGTCAACCCGCTGCTTCCAGTCCGTAAGAACAAGGAGAAGAACGCAACACCTTCATCTTCACCTTCACAGACACCGCGTTCAGGGCACGACAGGAAAATCACCGAACCGACGCAGCAGCAAGCCGACCAAGCGAATGCAACGAAGCCTTGGCCGGTAATCGCTGGAATCGGCACAGGGGCCGGTGCCCTGACAATCGGCGGACTAGTGATCGCCCGCCGCCGCAAAGCATCACATGAATCTCGGAAATCAAATTGGGACTCTAGCTCAACGCGACTAGAGTGACCAGAACACCAGGTCGCACTTACCGAGGAGCGACCTTCAGGCGAAGCCGAGAGCATAAGAATGACCTCAGCTTTGTAACTTACTCATGGGGAAGGTGGATCATGGCAGGAAATACCGCACTTACCTACGCGGAGATCGAAAAGCTCAAGAGCGAGATCCAGAGCGGCAGCCAGGCGATGTCGTCCCAACTGCGTACGCTGGTCAACGCCATCGCCACTGTCGAGTCCGCGTGGACCGGCCAGGGCGCAAGCGCCTTCCGGCAGGCCCAGAACGCACTGAACGAAGACCATGCCGCTCTGCGCCGCATGCTCGACGGCATCAATGACGCGATCGCCCGAACGAGCACCACCAGCCAGGCCAACGACTCCGAGGTGCTCTCCAGCTTCCGGGGAATCGATGTGAACGGCGGAGCGCCGGGCGGCCAGCTCAACACCGGCTCCACCAGCGGCATCAGCAACTACTAGACCACCCCGTCCGCCGGAGCAGCGCGCTGCCTCGGACAAGCCCAAGTCCACCGATCAGCCACGAACAGTGGGGGAGAAATGGCCGGCAACCAGGACCTTCGGGTCACTTACGCCGCGGTAGAACAGACCGCCGCCGATATTGAGCGTGCCGCAAAAGAACTTCAGGCCGAACTCGACAAGATCTGGGCCGCGGTCAAGCGCGTCTCGAACGCCTGGGAGGGCGAGGCGCACCAGGCTTTCCAGGCCGCGGAACGCCAGTGGAACTCCCGGGCCAGCCACATCCAGAGCACGCTGCACCAGGTCTCCGCCAAGGTCCGTGCGGGCAGCGCGGACTACCAGGCAACGGACCGCCGGGCTGCTGGCTTCTTCCACTAGCAGCCCACGGGTGGCAAGACGTCGGGGTGGGCGCCCATCTATCGGGCATCCACCCCGCGTCATTCTGCGTTGGGCAGATGGGCCGAGGTGAGTACGCGTACTCAGGCGGTGTAGGGAGCGATACGTGCGACGGGGGAACGCTGCCGTGTGTAGCGTCGATCCTGCATGCAGTGGGTCATGCGGGATGGGGGAGGGTGAATGGAATTTCGCGATGAATGGGACCAGTTGATCAGGGCGGCGCGATCCCGGCCGGATGCTGAGGCTCAGAGTTCTGGTCAAGATGCCCGGATGACGCTCGCCTCGGCTCAGGCCAAGGGAGGGGGTGGCAGCAGTGGCTCCCTCGACTTGAAAGTGAGCCAGGAGCCCTGGACTTCTGCCTCCGGTGTCGCGAATGCCTTGCAGGCGAGCACGAGCGTGGCAGCAACCAGGCTCAGTGCTGCGCATGAAGGGGTCACCTGGGGGCTCGAAGGGTTCATGACCCCGGCGGTCCTTAACGAGGTGCGTACCTCATGGATCGATCGCCTCGGGGACGTCAAGGCCGAGTGCCACCGGCTGGAAGGCAAGCTCAAGGCAGCAGCCAAGGAGTTCGGCGAGGTCGAGGCAAGGGTGGCCCACTCGTTCCCGCAACAGCAGAGCCGTGGCGACTCGCAGGCCGGACGGTGACGGCCCAGTGATTACCTGGCAGCAGCTGCGAGACCTTAAAACCCAGAAGTACAAGGACGCCTCCGATGGCTGGGGTGAGCTCAGCAGCCGCGCTAGAGCTGCCAAGGACCGCGTCGACCACGAAATGCTCGCGAAGCTCCGGGACACCCAGTCCGCCAAGGCAGCCGACGAGGCGATCGGCGCCTTGGAGCGGCTGAGCCGCAACTACCAGTACATCCACACCGAGGCCGGCCTGATCCGTACCGCACTCAACGGCTTCGCCTCAGAACTCGCCGGCCCGCAGAAGAAGCTCAACAACGCCCTGGACGAAGCCCAGCAGCTCGGCTTTACGGTGAAGCCGGACGGATCAGTCCAATACCCGGCCGCTGTCCTCTCCCCGACCAAGACGGTCACCGCAACCCCCGACGTACCCCTCCCATTCCTCCCCCACAAAGCAGACGCCGATGCCAACCCCAACCAGGCCAAGGCAGAAGACATCGCCAAGCGAATCGCCGCCGCACTGCGCGACGCGGTCGAGGTGGACAGACGCTATCAATCGGTCCTGGCCAAACTAAAGACTTCCCGCGGCGTGACCGTCGATGACGCCACTTGGCGGGACGTATCCGCTGACACCGCCTCTGTACGTGGTTCCTCCAACGGAGGTATCCCGAAGCGCAAGTCACCCAAGGACACCCTCAAATGGTGGAATGGTCTGTCCCGTGAACGACAGCAAGAGCTACTGACGCTTTACCCCGATATTATTGGGCAACTGGATGGGGTGCCTGCGGTGGCTCGTGACGAGGCGAACCGCAATTACCTACCTATGCTGATCAGCAAGCTGAATGGGCAGGACGACGAGAAGTCCAGGATGCAGCTGGAAGGACTCCAGAAGCTCGCGAGCAAGCTCAGCGAACCCAGTAAGCCTCCCATGTATTTGCTGGGGATCAGCGATGAAGGGAACGGCCGGGCAATCGTCAGTTACGGAAATCCCGACACCGCAAGGAATGTTTCGGCCTACGTTCCCGGACTAGGTACCGCCTTGAACGAGGATTTTGCGACCATCGACCTTAAGAGAGCTAAGGACACAGCAATCGGGGCGCAGAAACACGATCCGTCAAGTGCGTCACTCGTGTGGCTGGGGTATGATGCCCCCAACTCCCAGCCGAGGATTTTGCTGAAAACTTCGATGTCTTGACTGAAGGGAACGCGCGGGCCGGGGCGCCGGCGTTCATCGGATTCATGAGCGGCATCTCTGCGACAAACACCAATGCGGACCCGCACATCACTGCTATCGGCCATTCATACGGCTCATTGACCGTCGGTCAGTCTGCTCTTACGAGCAAAGGCATCCCCGGGGTGGACGACATCGTGCTGCTCGGCAGCCCGGGGACAGGGGCGGAGACCGCGTCAGATCTGGGGGTGGGCAAGGACCACGTCTTTGTTGGCGCGGCCGAGAACGATCCGGTTACGAAACTGCCGAGCAAGGCAGAGGGAACCGGCCTGGCCGGCGGTGCGACAGTGGGCGGCCTGGTCCTGGGGCCACCGGGGGCCGTCCTGAGCGGAGCCGTCGGCTACGGATTCGGCGCACTGGTGGCGGACGACAATGAACGATGGTTCGGCATCGACCCAGCGAGTACAGATTTCGGTGCCAGACGATTCAAGGTCGATGATGGCCCGCGTCCGTTTGTTGACGGCCAGGCACCCACCGCTGCTCACTCCAACTATTTCGACCCGAAAGTGGACGCGGCCTCCGCCGCGAACGTGGCCGCCGTCGTCGCCAACCGAAGCGACCTCATCGTTCCCGAGGAGGGCCGATGAAGCGCCGAGCCGCTGCCATCCTGGTTCTTGCGCTTTGCCTGGCTGCCTGTGGCTCTTCGGACAGCGCTGATGAGCGTAAGGAAAGTGATTTAAGCATGAACATGCAACATGCTGCAGAGTACGCAGACGCGGTGATCAGCGGCACACTCGCGGCCGTTCAGCCTCCCGTTCAATGGACACATGGCGAATCCACTCATGGGCCGTGCACGGACTTCAGGAATCGTTCGCTGGGAACTGGCACGGTGACGCGGCGAGCTGTAGTAACGACGGTCATTTCCGACGAGCGACGCGGGAGCTTCCTCGGGGTAGTGGAACGTTATTGGAAAAGCAAGGGATACAAAATCACCACAGTGCGCCAGCACAAAAAGAATCCCGCGATGTTTGCTTTTACCCCGGAGAACTTTCAGCTGGCCCTGGAGGTCGGCTACAAAGGGCAGGTGTTCATCGACGTCGTGACCCCTTGTGCGACGGAATCCAAGGTCGCTTCTCCCAAGACCAAGACCAACGGCCCTGATTACTCAGGGCAGGACATCCCAACCCCCAACGTTCGATCGGATTTCTGGTCGAAGGGCGCTCCGGTTTCCTGAGCCCTCCCTGATCGGTCTTCTCCCGGTCACTGCCTGGATGTTGCGCCTGCGCAGATAGACGCAGTTGGCTCGGAGAAATACGTCTTGTCCACGGCCACGCCGCCAGTGTGTGTCCGGATACGAGTACGAGGCCGACCGGACCGCGAATCGTGATGCACCCCAGGACGGTGGTGGAGCAGGACCCGTCAGCATCATGGCCGGAGAGCACGAAGGGCAGCAGGCGGCAACAGCGGTCCGGCGTCAGGTGCCTTGCTGGGGTACTCCGCGCGGGCGTCCCAACGCGATGGTGCGGGAATCGGGTCGTGCGCCATCCGCGCTCGACCTGCGGTTCCTCACGAGCCGTGTCCGGCAGCTCTCCCGGTCGCCCACCAACGCCCTGGTGCACGCGTGCCCCGCCTGAGTACGCGTACTCAGGCGGTGTAGAGAGCGGTACGCGTGACAGGTGCCCCTGCCGTGCATAGCGCTGGTCTCGCTTACGGTGCGCCGTGTGGGACGGGGAGGGCGAATGGAATTCCGCGAGGAATGGGAGCAGTTGGTCAGAGCGGCACGGTCCGGGACAAGTGGTGTGGCCCAGGGCTCTGGCCAAGGTGCCCGGTTGGCGCTCGCCTCGGCTCAGGCCAAGGCAGGGCGTGACGGCGGTGGGTCTTCCGACCTGAAAGTCAGTCAAGCGCCGTGGCGGTCTGCCTCCGGGGTTGCGAACGCCTTACAGGCGAGCACGGGCTCGGCAGCAGCCAGGCTCAGCGCTGCGCACGAAGGCGTGACCTGGGGTCTAGAAGGGTTCATGACCCCAGCAGTCCTCAATGAAGTGCGTGCCTCATGGAGCGACCGCCTTGGGGACGTCAAGGCCGAGTGCCACCGGCTTGAGGGCGCGCTCAGGGCAGCAGCCAAGGAGTTCGGCGAGGTCGATACGAGGGTGGCGCACTCGTTCCCGCAGCAGCAAGGGCACGGCGCCTCGCAGGCCGGGAGGTGATGGCCCAGTGATCACCTGGCAGCAGCTTCGGGATCTCAAGGTTCAGACATACAAGGACGCGGCCGACGGCTGGGGTGAGGTCAGCAGTCGTGCGAGAGCGGCCAAGGACCAGGTCGACCACGAGATGCTCGCGAAGCTCCGCGACAGTCAATCCGGAACAACGGCCGACAAGGCGATCGCCGCCCGGACCAGCTAAGCCGCAACTACCAGTACATCCACACCGAATGCGGCCTGATCCGTACCGCGCTCAACAGCTTCGCCTCGGAACTCGCCGGCCCGCAGAAAAAGCTCAATAACGCCCTGGACGAAGCACAGCAGCTCGGCTTCACGGTGATGCCGGACGGTTCAGTCCAGTACCCGGCCGCTGCTCTCTCCCTCTCCAAGACGGTCACCGCGACTGCCGACGTCCCCGTCCCTTTTCTCCCCCGCAAAGCAGACGCCGACGCCAACCCCAACCGGGCCAAGGCAGAGGACATCGCCAAACGCATCGCCGCCGCACTCCGCGATGCGGTCGCGGTGGACGAGCGCTACCGGTCGGTCCTGGGGAAACTCAAGACGACCCGGGGGCTGAAGGTCGATGACGCGGTCTGGGCCGACGCAGGCCATGACCTCAAGGACGTCCGGAAAGTGGCCGGCGGTTACCTCAAAGAAAGCGACATCCCCAAGGGCAAGTCACCCACCGACAACAAAAAGTGGTGGGAGAGCCTCAGCCAGGAACGTCGTGACGAGTACACAGCTCTGTATCCGGCGAGTGTCGGTGCGCTGGACGGCCTCCCCGCCACCGTGCGCGACCAGGCGAACCGCGTCGTACTGGCCGAGTCCCGCGCCACCGCGCAGCTTGAGTTGGACAACTGGCTGAAGCTAAATAAGGAGCCCGACCGATATCGGACCTACTACAGCCCCTATGGGAGGCACTCGATTGATGGCGTGAAGGTCGACACCGAAGAATGGAAGGAGTGGAACGAAAAGAAGCAGGAGCTTGCGGGGCCCCTCGAAGGAATGAACGCCATCCAGAGGCGCCTTGTTTGCGGCTCTGACAAGATAGGAGCGCCCGAGGCATACTTGCTGGGCTTCAGCTCGGAAGGTAACGGCCGTGCGATTGTCGCCAACGGGAACCCTGACACGGCCGACCACACCGCGGTTTACGTACCCGGCACTGGATCGAACCTTGCAGGCATCGACGGCGACATCCGACGAATGGCCGATACGTGGAATGCTACTCATGAGTTTGCTAACAGTCAGAACGTCTCGACTATTACTTGGCTCGGCTACGACGCACCGCAAAATATTGTCAAGGACTCTCCGTTCAGCCACTATGCGGACGACGGTGCCCCAGCATTCAACAGCTTCGTCGATGGACTCAAGGCCGCGAACGAAACAAAGTCAAGTGGCCATCTCACTGCGATTGGCCATTCTTACGGCACCACCCTCATTGGCTCTGCGGCCAGACAAGGTGACCTCAACGCGGATGACGTGGTGTTCGCAGGGAGCCCCGGAGTTCAGGTGGGGAGTGCGAAGGAGATGGACGTGCCACAAGGGCATGTGTGGAATGAGGAGGCAGACCGGGACTTTGTGCCGGACATAGGGAGGTTCGGGCATGGTGGGTCCCAGTGGAGGCTGGGCGGAGGCACCTTCATCAACCCCAGCGACGACCTGTTCGGGGCCAACCAAATGAGTACCGACACCACGGAGCACAGCAACTACTGGAATGAGAAATCGACCAGTTTGCTAAATCAGGCAGCCGTAGTCGCCGGGCGGTATGACAAGGTGGAGCGTGATGAGTAGCCGTACCGTGGGCAAGGGTTTGTGCTTGCGGATCTGGATCGCCACTTTTTCTTCGGTGGCAATTATCGCACTAACAGGGTGTTCAACGATGAATGATTCTGACGACCGGCTGGACCACACTCCGGAAACCCGAGAAATCTCCGATGCGCGGGCGGAGGTCAGGAATATCTCGGCGAAGATTCTTGAACTCATCAACCTGCACGGCAAGGTGAGCGATAGAGGGCCAGGGGTTTCCGAGTGTTCGGGCAAGGATCCTGGCAGATTTTACTCGATCCATCATCGTTGGTCTGTGACAGATGTTCCGGTGGGAGACATGAAAAAGGCGATGGCGAGCCTGAAGGCGGACCTGCCCAAGCATGGGTGGAAGATTTTCGGTTACGGCCCGGACAAGAGCCCGAGCAAGAGCCTCAAACTGGTGGCAGAATTCGCCGAGAAGAGATTCTTCGTGAACATTCACCTCTATGACGAGAGCGGGCGGGCCAAGCCTGACGGGCCCAAGTCGAAGATCTTCGTGGACCTGCTTTCCGAGTGCTTCCAGGTGCCGAAGGGTAAGACCGTGGACGAGTACTGACCCTCCAACTCTGCGCTTCGGCTCTCCGCCCGCGTTCTTCGCGATGGGTCAGGCCGCAACGGGCATGGTGGCCGCACGAGGCCCACAGCCGCTTCGGCGTCGACGGCGCTGCACGCCGACGGTCTTCGAGCCCGGATCAAATGGGCGACCGCCGGGGTGGGCGGTCCAGTACGATATTGACGTTCCGTAGAACAAAACCTTACTTTCCGTAGCGACTTGGGAGCAGCCGGCAATGGCTCGACACCTCATCACCAGCGCCCTTCCGTACATCAACGGGATCAAGCACCTGGGCAACATGGTGGGGTCCATGCTCCCGGCGGATGTGTACGCGCGGTATCTGCGGCAGCGTGGGCACGAGGTGCTGTACATCTGTGCGACGGATGAGCACGGCACGCCCGCCGAGCTGGCGGCCAAGGACGCCGGGCTGCCTGTGGACACGTTCTGCAGTGAGCAGCACCTCGCGCAGAAGGCGATCTACGACGGCTTCAGCCTGTGCTTCGACTACTTCGGGCGCAGTTCCTCGGAGCAGAACCGTGAGCTGACGCAGCACTTCGCGCGGAAGCTGAATGAGAACGGTTTTATCGAAGAGCGGGCCATTCGGCAGGTCTTCTCGATCGCTGATGACCGGTTCCTTCCGGACCGGTACATCGTCGGTACGTGCCCGCACTGCGGGTACGACAAGGCGCGCGGCGACCAGTGTGAGAACTGCACCCGCGTCCTGGACCCGACCGACCTGATCGACGCGCGGTCGGCGATCAGCGGCAGCAGCGAGCTGGAGGTGCGCGAGACCAAGCACCTCTTCCTCCTCCAGTCCAAGCTTCAGGGCGAGGTCGAGCAGTGGATCAACGCCAACGGCGACCAGTGGCCGACGCTCGCGTCGTCCATCGCGCGCAAGTGGCTGACCGAGGGATTGCAGGACCGGTCGATCACCCGTGACCTGGAGTGGGGCGTACCGGTGCCGGCCGATGTGTGGCCGGAGCTGGCGGCCGAGGGCAAGGTCTTCTACGTGTGGTTCGACGCGCCGATCGAGTACATCGGGGCGACGAAGGAGTGGGCGGACCAGGAGCCCGGGGCCCGCGACTGGAAGTCGTGGTGGTACGAGGCCGAGGACGTCCGGTACACGGAGTTCATGGCCAAGGACAACGTGCCGTTCCACAGCGTCATGTTCCCGGCCACCCAGATCGGCACCCGCGAGCCGTGGAAGCGGGTCGACTTCCTCAAGGCGTTCAACTGGCTGACGTACTACGGCGGCAAGTTCTCCACCTCCCAGCAGCGCGGCATCTTCACCGACGCCGCGCTGGAGCTGCTGCCGGCCGACTACTGGCGCTACTTCCTGATGGCCAACGCGCCCGAGTCGGACGACACCTCCTTCACCTGGGAGCTGTTCTCCTCCTCGGTCAACAAGGACCTGGCGGACACCCTCGGCAACTTCGTCAACCGCGTGCTGTCCTTCTCCCGCAAGCGCTTCGGGGACGAGGTCCCGGCGGGCGCCGCGGCGGGCGAGGCCGAGGTCCGGCTCGGCGAGCAGATCGCGGAGCTGCTCGCGGAGTACGAGGGCCACATGGAGGCGCTCCAGTTCCGTAAGGCCGCGGCGGCACTGCGGGCCCTGTGGAGCGCGGGCAACTCCTACCTGGAGGAGAAGGCCCCCTGGCTGGAGATCAAGACCGACAAGGAAGCGGCGGCGCTGACGCTGCGTACGGCCATGAATCTGATCCACCTGTACGCGGTGGTCTCCGAGCCGTTCATCCCGGCGTCGGCGAAGGCCATGCGCGGCGCGTTCGCGCTGGCCGAGGACACGAAGACGTGGGTGAGCCCGGAGGAGGCCAGGGCGCTGGACACGGTCGCGGCCGGCACGGCCTTCACCGTACCGCCGGTGCTCTTCGCGAAGATCACCGAGGACGACCTTGAGTCGTACCGGGAGCGCTTCGGGGGCGGCGACAGCGGCCAGTAGGGCGAGTAGGGCGTACGCGCGGATGTACGTGGGCCCGTTACCGGATCGGGGATTCGGTAACGGGCCCCGGTGCGTCGGTACGTCGGCGTACAGAGCGGCTACGGCTACGCCTCTGCGGGCCGGTACGGGTGCCGATGATCAGCTCGTCCATAGAGGCGCGGGGTCGGGGACTTACCGCTTACCGGATCACTTCGACGACGCACCGTGCCCCATTGGCGCGCTGCATTTTGGCATCGCTGGTCACCAAAGGTGCGCCGAGTTGTTCCGCCAATGCCACGTATGCGGCGTCGTACGCGGTGTAGTTGCCGCGTAGCTCCCAGATCCGGCCGACGAGTGAGGTGGTCGGGACCCGGTCCACCGGGAAGGTGGGCAGGCAGCGCGCCGCGCGGTCCGCGACCGGCTGCGTGATCTTGTTGCCGAGGAGCAGACCGCGCAGTACGTGCAGCGCCTCGAAGTCGATGACCGCCGGCGCCGCCAACCGTTCGCCGGACAGCCGCGCGGCACATGCTTTGCCTGTGGGGCCCGCGTCCACGAGGGCGGAGATCAGTACGGAGTTGTCGACGACGATCACCGTTCGCGGCCTTCACGCTGTACGTGGACGATAGCGCTCACGGGCACCTCACCGGTCAGTTCCGCCCTGGCTTCGGCCAGGGCCTCCTCGACCGTCGGGGTCGTGGCTTCCTGCTCCAGTCGAGTCCGCAGGTACTCCTGGAGTGAACGGCCGGAGTCGGCCGCGCGGCGGCGCAGTATGGCGTACGCGGTGTCGTTCAGGTTCCTGATCTGTACGGTGGCCATGCATGCAGATTAGCGCTGTTTTCACGCGGCAACAACGCAGTGATTCCAGGCGGCCGGGCCGGGCACCCAACGCAAAAGGCTGCCGGGACCAGAAGTCCCGACAGCCCTGGGCGCCGGATGCCGCGCGCCGGCCCCCGTGGAGGCCGGCGCGGGGAGGGGCTACTTGACCTGCGGCTTGCGGATCGAGAGGTGGAGTTCCTTCAGGCGGGACTCCTCGACCTCGCTCGGGGCGCCCATCAGGAGGTCCTGGGCGTTGCCGTTGAGCGGGAAGGCGATGGTCTCGCGGATGTTGGGCTCGTCGGCCAGGAGCATGACGATGCGGTCGACGCCGGGGGCGATGCCGCCGTGGGGCGGGGCGCCGAACTTGAAGGCGCGGAGCATGCCGCCGAACTCCTGCTCGACGGTCTCCTTGGAGTAACCGGCGATCTCGAAGGCCTTGTACATGACCTCGGGCTCGTGGTTGCGGATCGCGCCGGAGGACAGCTCGACGCCGTTGCAGACGATGTCGTACTGCCAGGCCAGGATGTCCAGCGGGTCCATGGTCTCCAGGGCCTGGAGGCCGCCCTGGGGCATGGAGAACGGGTTGTGGGAGAACTCGATCTTGCCGGTGTCCTCGTCCTTCTCGAACATCGGGAAGTCGACGATCCAGCAGAAGCGGAAGACGTTCTCCTCGAAGTGGCCGGCGCGCTTGGCGGCCTCGACGCGGACCGCGCCCATGATCTTGGAGACCTCGTCGAACTCGCCCGCGCCGAAGAAGATCGCGTGGCCGGGCTTCGCGTCCAGCGTGGTCAGCAGCGCCTTGACGTCGTCCTCGGTGAGGAACTTGGCGATCGGGCCGGTCAGCGTGCCTTCCTCGCCCACGCGCACCCAGGCCAGGCCCTTGGCGCCCTGGGCGACCGCGAACTCACCCATCTGGTCGAAGAACTTCCGCGGCTGGTCGGCGGTGTCGGGGACCGCCAGGGCGCGGACGTGCTTGTCGGCGAACGCCTTGAAGCCGGAGCCGGCGAAGATCTCCGAGACGTCGACCAGTTCCAGCTTGGCGCGCAGGTCCGGCTTGTCGGAGCCGTACTTGAGCATCGCCTCGCGGAAGGGGATGCGCGGGAAGGGGGAGGTGACGGTCCGGCCGCCGCCGAACTCGGTGAACAGCTCGGTCATGAGCTTCTCGATCGGCTGGAAGACATCCTCCTGCTCGACGAAGCTCATCTCGACGTCGAGCTGGTAGAACTCGCCCGGCGAGCGGTCCGCGCGGGCGTCCTCGTCACGGAAGCAGGGTGCGATCTGGAAGTAGCGGTCGAAGCCCGCGATCATCAGGAGCTGCTTGAACTGCTGCGGGGCCTGCGGCAGCGCGTAGAACTTGCCGGCGTGCAGCCGCGAGGGGACCAGGAAGTCGCGGGCGCCCTCGGGGGAGGTCGCCGACAGGATCGGGGTCGCCATCTCGTTGAAGCCCAGCGCCACCATCTTGTGGCGGATGGCGGAGATGACGGCGGTACGCAGCATGATGTTGCGGTGCATGCGCTCGCGCCGCAGGTCCAGGAAGCGGTATTCGAGGCGCTTCTCCTCGTTCACCCCGTCCTCGGCGTTGATCGTGAAGGGGATCTGCTCGGCGGCGCCCAGCACCTCGACGGAGGAGACCTCGATCTCGATCTCGCCGGTCGGCAGGTCGGGGTTGACGTTGTCCGCGCCGCGGGCGCTGACCTTGCCGTCGATCCGTACGACGGACTCCTTGGTCAGCGAGCCGAGGACCTCGTTGGCGGGGGTGCCGGGGCGGGCGACGAGCTGCACGAGACCGTAGTGGTCGCGCAGATCGATGAAGAGGATGCCGCCCAGGTCACGTCGATTGTGCAGCCAGCCGCTGAGCCGGACGTCGGTGTCGACGTCCGTCGCCCGGAGCTCGCCGCAGGTGTGGGACCGGTAACGATGCATCGCTCATCCAAGTCGTCGCGAGTCGAAGAGGGGGGTCTTGGGGACCTCCACCGTCCGGACCGAGCGGTATGGACCATGGAGACACCCGCTTCAGGTTACCGTCCCGGGCGCCGCCGTTCGGTTGACATATGCGGATCGCATGCGCCGTGGGACGATGGTCACGTCCGGTGGCCGGTTCCGGTGGCTGTTTGCGGTGACCGTGTCCGGTGGCCGGTTCCGGTGGCCCTTTCCGGTCTCGTACGGTCTCGTCCGGCCGGGCCGCCGCGTCCTCGTCCACGTACCGGCCCTCATAAGGCGCCCGATCCCGGTGGGCAAGCCGCCCGATCCCGACGGGCCCAGCCAAGCTGGTCGGGTCCCGCCAAACTCACATAAAGTGATGCAATGCGCACCAAGGAGCTCCTGGCCGCCATCGCGACCGGCCTGTGGCGCTGGGACAGGGCCACAGGCGGCGTGACCCTGGACGCCGAGGCGGCCCGGCTGCTGGGCCTGCCCGAGGACCCCGCGGCGCACACCGAAGCCGCCGTCCGCTCCCGCTTCCACCCCGTGGACTTCGCCGAGATCAACGGCATCGTGCAGCTCGCCGTCGCCGAGGACACCCTCGCCGAGGCCCGGCTGCGGATCGTGGACGAGAGCGGCCGGGTGCGGCGCGTGGTCCGCAGCCGCGCCCGTCCCCTGGTCAACCCGGACGGTACGTACGAGCTGGTCGGCACCCTCCAGGAGGTCCCCGAGCCGCAGCCCGGCACCTCCTCCGCGCACACCCCCATCACCGGCGACTGGCGGCGCTCGCGCGAAGCCTTCCTGCTGGACGCCGGCCGCGCGCTGGCCGAGGCCCGCTCCACCGAAGAGGTGCTGCGGGTGGCCGCCGGCCTGTCGATGCCCGGCTTCATGCCGGACGGCCTGGCGGTCTTCGGCATCGAGGCCGACCGGATCTCGGTCATCGGCCACCACGGGCACAAATCCGGTGACGAACAGCCCTTCGCCGACATGCCGCTGAACACCGACTACCCGGCGGCCGAGGTCATACGTACGGGCCGGGCCATCTACCTGCCCACCCCCGAGGACTACCGCCGCCGCTACCCCACCACCTGGCCGCTGGCCTCCGCCTTCCACCGCGCCTCCTGGGCCTTCCTCCCGCTGATCAACGCGGGAAGGACGATCGGCGCCTGGATGGCGGCCTTCGGCCACCCGGTCGCCTTCACCCCCGACGAGCGCTCGGTGCTCACCACCGTCGCCCGGATGCTCGCCCAGGCCCTGGCGCGGGCCGGTGACCAGGAGACGCAGCGCGAGCTGTCGGTGGGGCTCCAGCGCAGCATGATGCCGACGGTGCAGCCGGACATTCCCGGTATGACGGTCGCGGCACGGTACGTACCGACCGGCGGCGGCCTGGAGGTCGGCGGCGACTGGTACGACATGATCACCCTGCCGTCCGGCCGGCTCGCCCTGGTCATCGGGGACGTACAGGGCCATGACGTACGGGCCGCGGGCCTCATGGGACAACTGCGGATCGCGCTGCGCGCCTACGCCTCCGAGGGCCACCACCCCGACGCGGTCCTCTCCCGCGCCTCCCGCTTCCTGTGCGGCATCAACGACACCGAGGCGGCCGGCCAGGACCCGCGCTTCGCCACCTGCCTCTACATGGAGGTCGACCCGGCGACCGGCCTGCTGGACATCGCCCGGGCCGGCCACCCCGACCCGGCCATCCGGATGGCCGACGGCACGATGCTCGTACGGCCCACCGCGGGCGGGCTGCCGCTGGGCATCGACCCGGACACCGACTACCCCACCACCCGCTTCGTCCTGGAGCCCGGCGAGACGATGCTGGTCTGCACCGACGGCCTCATCGAGACCGGCGGCCACGATCTGGAGAGCGGCTGGGCGCGGCTGCGCGACATCCTGGAGGCGTACGAGGAGGGGGAGGACGGGGAGGGCCTGGAACGGCTCGCCGACGCCCTGGTCCAGGCCGTGCACGGCCCGTTCTCGTACCACACGACCGGGCCGCTGGTGGACCGCCGCGAGGACGACATCGCGATGCTGCTGCTGGGCCGGGACGGCGCGAGCTGTGCGATCGGCACGGGCGGCGGCGCCGGGCACGAACACATGCGGCGTACAGTGCTGACCGTCGCCCAGGCCGAGCCGGAGCGCATAGCCGAGGCCCGCCGCCAGGTCCGCGACGTGCTGCACGACTGGGCGGACGAGGACCAGGTGGACTCCGCCGTCCTGATGGTCTCCGAGATGGTCACCAACGTGCTCACCCACACCGACGGGGACGCGCTGCTGGTCGCCGAGATCACCGGTCCGCGCGGCCACCGGCGCATCCGCGTCGACGTCGCCGACGGCAGCGACGAGCTCCCGCACCGCCGCAGCCCCGGGGAACTGGCGTCCTCGGGCCGCGGGCTGGTGCTGATGGAACTGCTGGCCGGCGCGTGGGGCGTGGATCCGCGCGGGGACGGCAAGTCGACGTGGTTCGAGCTCTATGAGGACGCGGGCGGGGGCGGGGCGGCGCCGCCGTCCGTACCGGGCGGCGCGTCGGCCGTGGCACCTCCCGTGGTCCCCGGGTCTCCGGGGTCTCCTGGATCTCCTGGCCCGGGGTCGCCCGGCTCCCGCGGGTCTTCCGGGCCTCCCGGACCCCCTGCGGCTTCCGGGGAGTCGGTGCCCGAGCCCGCCGCGTAGTGCCCGCGCAGCTCCGAGAGCACACCGAAGGCCGCGGCGGTCAGCGGCACCGACAGCAGCATCCCCAGGATTCCGGCCACGCTGGCGCCCGCCGTGATCGCCAGCAGTACGACGGCCGGGTGCATCTGGACCGTACGGCTCTGGATCACCGGCTGGAGGATGTGCCCCTCCAGCACCTGTACGAGCAGGACGACGCCCAGCGCCCACACCGCGATCGCCAGCCCGCGGTCCGCGAGCGCCACCAGGATGGACACCGCGCCGGAGATGAACGCACCCAGATAGGGGATGTAGGCGCCCACGAAGACCAGCGCGCCCAGGCCCACCGCGCCCGGCACACCCAGGATCAGCAGCCCGACGGTGATGCACAGCGCGTCGATGAACGCGATCAGCGTCGTACCGCGCATGAAGCCCTCGACGGCCTGGAAGCCGCGCCGCGCCATCCGCTCCAGATGCGGGCCGGAGTCGCCCGGCGCCCAGTGGTTCAGGGCGCGTACGGCCTTGCCGGAGTCGCGCAGGAAGAAGAACGTCAGCAGCAGCGCCAGAACCGCGGCGGCCAGGAACTGGCTCACCATGCTCACGCCCGTCAGCAGCCCGGAGGCCGCGGTGCCGCCGAACTTCCCTATCAGTGCTTTGGCGTTGGAGGCGATGTCGTCCAGCGAGGTGCCCGCGGTGCCGAAGTGGCGGGAGACGTCCTTGGCCGCCTGCTTCAGGGACGCGATGATCTGGTCACCGGTCTCCATCAGCGCGTTCACCACGATGTAGGCCGCGCCGCCGACGAACACCAGCAGCACCGCGCAGGTCAGCCCGGCCGCCAGCGAGCGGTTGAGCTTCATGGCCACCAGCCGCCGGTACAGCGGGCCCAGCAGCGCGCTGCCCAGCAGGGCCAGCAGGACGGGCGTGACCGCGGCGCTCAGCTCCACGCACAGCCACACACCCACGGCGGCGACGGCGGCCACCAGGAGTACGACGCCGGACCAGGCCGCCGTCTTACGAGCGCCTACGGGGAGGAGTGCCTGCCCCGGCGACCCCGACCACTGTGTCCGCCGTTCCTGCCGTTGTTCCTGCCGTTGTTTTTGCCGCTCTGGTTCCGTCTGCCTTCGCTCTGTCTGCCTTCGCTCCGTCTCTTTGTGCACGCCGTCAGTCCACCACGCGATCTTCACTCGGCAGGGGTGCACGGCCGGACGATTTCGTGTGTCAATCGGAATTACGGCGTTCGGCCGTACGGCGCCTGACGGCGCGTCGGTCCCGTCTCGGGACGCCGTACGACCGGGAGCCGGACGCTACTCGGCGGGAACCGTGCCCAGACGGCCCGACTTGAAGTCCTCGAACGCCTGGGCCAGTTCGGCGTGGGTGTTCATCACGAAGGGGCCGTAGTGCATCATCGGCTCGCGGATCGGCAGGCCGCCGAGGAGGACGACCTCGAAATTGGGACTACGGGACTCCTGTGACGCGTCGGCCCGTATCGTCAGCATGTCACCGCCACCGCCGAAGACCACCGTCTGCCCCATACGGAACGGGCGCTGCTCCGCGCCGGCCGTGCCGCGCCCGGCCAGGCCGTACGCGAGGGCGTTGAACTCCGGGCGCCAGGGCAGAGTCAGTTCGGCACCGGGGCTGAGCGAGACGTGCGTCATCGTGATCGGCGTGTGAGTGATACCCGGCCCCTTGTGACCGTCGATGTCACCCGCGATCAGCCGCACCAGCGCGCCGCCGTCGGCCGAGGTCAGCAGCTTGACCCGGCCGCCACCGATGTCCTGGTAGCGCGGCGCCATCATCTTGTCGCTCCGGGGGAGGTTCACCCAGAGCTGGAGGCCGTGGAAGAGGCCGCCGCTCATGACGAGGGCCTCCGGCGGCGCCTCGATGTGCAGCAGGCCGGATCCCGCCGTCATCCACTGGGTGTCGCCGTCATTGATGACACCACCGCCGCCGTGCGAGTCGCGGTGCACGAAGGTGCCGTCGAGCAGGTACGTCACCGTCTCGAAGCCGCGGTGGGGGTGCCAGGGGGTGCCTTTGGGCTCGCCGGGCGCGTACTCCACCTCACCCATCTGGTCCATCATGATGAACGGGTCCAGGTAGGTGTAGTCGATGCCGGCGAAGGCGCGGCGCACCGGGAAACCCTCGCCCTCGAAGCCGCTGGGCGCGGTGGCGACGGCGAGTACGGGGCGCGGGCGGCCTCCGGCGGGCGCGGCCACGCGCGGCAGGGTCAGCGGGTTCTCTACGGTCACTGCGGGCATGACGGCCTCCTCGGTCGTTCGTCATCCAAGTTAGTTGAAGACTGAACAACCCGCAAGGCGTGCGGCATTCCCTCCGGAGTTCCCGCAGGTGACAGGGGTATGCGAGGAAGAGGCGCCCGGCCGGGCGGGAGGACGCCGGGGTCCGGCCGTCAGCCGGATCTCCGCGTCAGCCGGATCTCCGCGTCAGCCGGGCCTGCGCATCAGCCGTACATCCGGCGCATGGCGAAGTCGACCATCTGCTCCACGGCCTTGGCGTCGAAGACCATCCGGTGGTCGCCCTCCATGTCCAGCACGAAGCCGTAGCCGGTCGGCAGCAGGTCCAGCACCTCGGCACCGGTGATCACGAAGTACTTGGACTCCTTGCCCGCGTACCGGCGCAGTTCCTTGAGCGAGGTGAACATGGGGATCACCGGCTGCTGGGTGTTGTGCAGTGCCAGGAAGCCGGGGTTGTCGCCGCGCGGGCAGTAGACCTTCGACGTGGAGAAGATGCCCTGGAAGTCCTCCGCCGACATCGAGCCGGTGGTGAAGGCGCGCACCGCGTCGGCCAGGGACGGCGGCGACGGCTCCGGGTAGAGCGGCTGCTCGCCGTAGCCGCCGGGGACGGGTGCTGCGGCGGGGGCGGGGGGGCACCGTACTGCTGCTGCCCGGGCCCCGCGTTCTGGTCGTAGCCGTACATGCGCCACAGCGTACTGAGTCCCCGTACCGGGCAGGCGCCGGAGGGCCGTAGGCAGACGGAACGGGGTGAGGCCGTACGCGGGCGGGCAAGGTGGGGCCGTACGGCGTCACGGGAGCCGGCCGGCAGGGACCGAAGGGCCCTCGCCGCGGGCACGAGGGACTCTCGTCACAGATGGGCGGCCAGGGGTTGCGCCTTATTACCGACGGGTAGCATCATCGGTAGCTACTTGCTGGTATTGCGTTGAGGTACCACCTCCCGAATCCTTACGGAGCCGTCGTCATGGGGCACTACAAGTCGAATCTCCGCGACATCGAGTTCAACCTCTTCGAGGTGCTCGGACGCGACAGCGTGTACGGCACCGGACCGTTCGCGGAGATGGACGTCGAGACCGCCAAGAGCGTGCTGTCGGAGATCGCCCGGCTCTCGGAGAACGAGCTGGCGGACTCCTTCGCCGACACCGACCGCAACCCGCCGGTCTTCGACCCGGAGACCAACACCGCGCCCGTCCCCGACACGTTCAAGAAGAGCTACCAGGCGTACATGGACGCCGAGTGGTGGCGCCTGGGCATCCCGGAGGAGCTGGGCGGCACCACCGCGCCGCGCTCCCTGCTGTGGGCCTTCGCCGAGACGATCCTCGGCTCGAACCCGGCGATCTGGATGTACGCCTCCGGTCCCGCCTTCGCGGGTGTCCTCTACGACGAGGGCACCGAGGAGCAGCACAAGATCGCGCAGCGGATGGTGGACCGCCAGTGGGGCTCCACGATGGTCCTGACCGAGCCGGACGCCGGCTCGGACGTGGGTGCGGGCCGCACCAAGGCCACGCAGCAGGAGGACGGCTCCTGGCACATCGAGGGCGTCAAGCGCTTCATCACCTCCGGTGAGCACGACATGTCCGAGAACATCGTGCACTTCGTCCTCGCGCGTCCCGAGGGTGCCGGTCCGGGCACCAAGGGCCTGTCCCTGTTCATCGTGCCGAAGTACGACTTCGACTGGGAGACCGGTGAGCTGGGCGAGCGCAACGGCGTCTACGCCACCAACGTCGAGCACAAGATGGGCCTGAAGGCGTCCAACACCTGCGAGATGACCTTCGGCGCCAACCACCCGGCCAAGGGCTGGCTGCTGGGCGAGAAGCACGACGGCATCCGCCAGATGTTCAAGATCATCGAGTTCGCGCGGATGATGGTCGGCACGAAGGCCATCGCCACCCTCTCCACCGGCTACCTCAACGCCCTGGAGTACGCCAAGGAGCGGGTGCAGGGCCCGGATCTGGCGGCCTTCACCGACAAGACCGCGCCGCGCGTGACCATCACCCACCACCCCGACGTGCGCCGCGCGCTGATGACGCAGAAGGCCTACGCGGAGGGCATGCGCGCCCTGGTGCTCTACACCGCCGCCGTCCAGGACGAGATCCTGGTCAAGGAGGCGGCGGGCGAGGACGCCTCCGCCGCCATCCGCCTGAACGACCTGCTGCTGCCGATCGTCAAGGGCTACGGCTCGGAGAAGTCCTACGAGCAGCTCGCCCAGTCGCTCCAGACCTTCGGCGGGTCCGGGTACCTCCAGGAGTACCCGATCGAGCAGTACATCCGGGACGCCAAGATCGACACCCTGTACGAGGGCACCACCGCCATCCAGGGCCAGGACTTCTTCTTCCGGAAGATCGTCCGCGACCAGGGCCAGGCACTGACCGCCCTCTCCGAGGAGATCAAGAAGTTCCTCGCCGAGGCCGCCGGCGGCGAGGAGCTGGAGCAGGCCCGCGGCGAGCTGGCCACCGCCGCCGCCGGCCTGGAGGCGATCGTCGGCGCGATGCTGACGGACCTCGCGGCGACCGAGAAGGACGTCAAGTCCATCTACAAGGTCGGCCTGAACACCACCCGTCTGCTGATGGCCTCGGGTGACGTCGTCGTCGGTTACCTGCTGCTGAAGGGCGCGGTGGTCGCGGCCGAGAAGCTGGCGGGCGCCTCGGCCAAGGACAAGCCGTTCTACGAGGGCAAGATCGCGGCGGCGAAGTTCTTCGCGCACAACGTCCTGCCGGGCGTGGCCGTGCAGCGGGCGCTGGCCGAGTCCGTCGACCAGTCGCTGATGGAGCTGGACGAGGCCGCCTTCTGATTTCTAAGAGGCGTTTTCACGAACGCGGTTCACACTGACACCTGCGCCCGCCTTCCCCACCCCCCGGGGAGGCGGGCGCCGTCGTTCGCGCTGTCCGTGCCCTGCCCCTACTGCGGGCCTGGGCGCTCACTCCGACCCCGTGCCACTCAGTCCGGGCCGCCGTGCTCGGGGTTGGCCGCGACCAGGTCGAGCAGGCCCGGGAAGCGGGCCTGGAGGTCCTCGCGGCGCAGTTCGGCGGCGCGGCTGTTGCCACGGTCCACCTGAAGGATCAGGCCGGACTCGCGCAGCACCCGGAAATGGTGGCTGAGCGTCGACTTGGAGACCGGGAAGCCGAAGGACGCGCAGGTCCGCGTAGTTCCCTCCGGCTCCTGGACGAGCCGGGCGACCACCTCGTAACGCAACGGGTCCGACAGGGCGTTCAGGACCGTCCGCAAGGTCATCTCCTCGCGGTGGGGGTGCCCCTCGGCGTCGGGCATGGCGGCGGCTCCCTCGCTGTCCCTGTCCATGTCGCTTTCACTGACGCTGGCGCTGTCACTGACGCTGGCGCTGTCACTGGCGCTAGAGGTTCTATCGCCATCGTACGTTTCGGGGTTGGTGCGGTCGGGCTCACCCGCGGCCGTGCGCAGCCGTACGCGGCCATACGCAGCCGTACGAGGTCTGTTCCACGTGAAACATCGCCTTTCCCCTCTTCAGCGGTACTTCAGGGCAGGCCGAGGGGCAGTGGGGCGACGCAACGGGGCAGAGGCAGTGCGTTCGTACGGACTGTGAAGCTTTACCCAAGAGGATGCAGGGGATTGAGCCGCTGCCGTCCTTATGCTGAATCCATGAGCACTTCCGCCCGCTTCGATCGCGGCCTCACCGACGACCTGATGTCCTTCCTAGCCGCCAGCCCGTCCCCGTACCACGCGGTCGCGAACGCGGCCGAGCGGCTGGAAAAGGCCGGGTTCCGGCAGGTGGCCGAGACCGACGCCTGGGATGGGGGCGGCGGCACGGCCCAGGAACGCAAGGCGATGGGTACGGGCGGGAAGTACGTCCTGCGGGGCGGTGCGCTCATCGCGTGGTACGTGCCCGAGGGTGCCACTCCCGCGACTCCGTACCGAATTGTCGGAGCACACACCGACTCGCCCAATTTGCGCGTCAAGCCGCTGCCGGACACCGGCTCGCGCGGCTGGCGGCAGGTCGCCGTCGAGATCTACGGCGGGACCCTGCTCAACACCTGGCTCGACCGCGACCTCGGGCTGAGCGGACGCGTGACGCTGCGCGACGGCAGCCACCGGCTGGTGAACGTGGACCGGGCGCTGATGCGCGTACCGCAGCTCGCCGTCCACCTCGACCGGTCCGTCAACACCGACGGGCTGAAGCTGGATAAGCAGCGCCACATGACGCCCATCTGGGGCCTGGGCGAGGTCCGCGAGGGCGACCTGATCTCCTTCGTGGAGGAGGAGGCCGGTGTGCCGGCCGGGGAGATCCGGGGCTGGGACCTGATGCTGCACAGCGTCGAACCCCCCGCCTACCTGGGCCGGGACCGCGAGCTGGTGGCCGGTCCCCGGATGGACAACCTGCTGTCCGTACACGCCGGTACGGCCGCGCTGGCGGCAGCCGCCGCCCGGGAAGACCTGCCGTACATCCCCGTCCTGGCCGCCTTCGACCACGAGGAGAACGGCAGCCAGTCCGACACCGGCGCCGACGGCCCGCTGCTCGGTACGGTGCTGGAACGTTCGCTCTATGCCCGCGGCGGATCGTACGAGGACCGGGCGCGCGCCTTCGCCGGGACCGTCTGCCTCTCCTCCGACACCGGCCACGCCGTCCACCCCAACTACAGCGAGCGCCACGAGCCGGGCCACCACCCGCTGCCCAACGGCGGCCCCATCCTCAAGGTGAACGTCAACCAGCGGTACGCGACCGACGGCAGCGGGCGCGCGGTGTTCGCGGCGGCCTGCGAGCGGGCCGGCGTGCCGTGGCAGACCTTCGTCTCCAACAACGCGATGCCCTGCGGCACGACCATCGGCCCGATCACCGCCGCCCGGCACGGCATCGCCACCGTCGACATCGGCGTGGCCATCCTCTCCATGCACTCGGCGCGCGAGATGTGCGGCGCCGAGGACCCGTACCTGCTGGCCAACGCCCTGACGGCCTTCCTGGAGGGCTGAGTTGGAATTCTCCCTGCTGGGCCCGATCGCCGTCCGGTCCGGTCCCCATGAGCTGGCGCTCGGCCCGGCCAAGCGGCGCAGCGTGCTGGCGCTGCTCCTGCTGCGGCCCAACACGACGGTGCCGCTGACGCAGTTGATCGACGCCCTGTGGGAGGACGAGCCGCCCGAGCACGCCCGTACGGTCGTCCAGGGCCATGTCTCGCGGCTGCGCGCCACGCTCGCCGAGGGCGGCGCCGAGGCGTACGGCATCGAGCTGGCCACACACGGCTCGGCCTATCTCCTGCGGGTCACCGAGGAGATGATCGACGCCCACCGCTTCGGGGAGCTGGTGTCGCTGGCGCGCCCCCAGGCGGCACCGGGCGACGCCGTACCGCTGCTACGCGAGGCGCTGGGCCTGTGGCACGGGCCCGCGCTGACCGGCACGGTTCCCAGCCCGCCGTTCGCCGCCGCGGCGCACGCGCTGGAGGAGCGGCGGCTGAGCGCCGTCGAGGCGCTGGCCCGGGCCCACGGCGCGCTCGGCGAGCACGAGCAGGCCGCGGCCACCCTCTACACCGCGGCGGTCGGCAACCCGCTGCGGGAGGGGCTGATCGCCGCCCTCATACGGGCGCTGTTCCGCACGGGGCGCCGGTCGGACGCGATCGAGTGGTTCCACCGGACGCGGCGGCTGCTCAAGGAGGAGCTGGGCATCAATCCGGGCGAGCGGCTGAGCGCGGCGTACGAGGAGATCCTGCGGGCGGAGGGGGTCGGCGGCGGCAGGGCGGCCGGCGCCGGCAGGGGCTCCGGGGGCGGCTCTGGGAGTGGTTCCGGAAGTGGTTTCGGAAGTGGTTCCGGGGCCGGTTCCGCTGGTGCTGTCGGCGGGGCGGGCCCGGGCCGGGCGGTGTCGGGCGGGGCGGCGTACGGCAGGGCGGTGTCGGGCGGGACGGCGTACGGCAGGCCGGCCGGGAACGTACCGGCGCAGGGTGGCCCCGCTGCGGGCACGTCGTACGGAGACGGCCTGGCCGGCAGCGGGACGGATCAGGCGCGGCAGGGTCTTCAGGGGGTGGCCCCGCACGCGTCGGCCGTTGGAGAGTCGGCGCTTCAGGCCGCCGCGGAAGCGGCGGATGCCGCAAGTGCCCAGACGATCCCGGGGATTCAGACCGCGCCAGGCACCCAGCCAGTACCGGGTGCTCAGCCAACGCCGGGTGCCCAGCCAGCACCGGGTGCCCAGCCCACACCTGGTGCCCAGGCAGCCTCAAGCACTCATACGCCCGCCGGCGCTCGGACAGCCCCGGCGGTACCAGGCTCCCGGCTGCTCCCCCGCCCACCGGCCCGGTTCCTCGGCCGCGACCGCCAACTCGCCCAGTTGTCCACGATCCTGCTGCCCGGCGAGGGCGGCGAGAGCCCGCTCGCCGTCGTGACCGGACCGGCGGGCGTCGGCAAGACGGCGTGTGCCGTGCAGTGGGCCCACCTGAACGCCGCGGCCTTCCCCGACGGGCAGCTCTTCGCCGACCTGCGCGGTTTCGGCGACGACGAGGAGGCCGGCCCCGTCGAGATCCTCCGCGACTTCCTGCTCGCCCTCGGTACGCCTCCCGAGCACGTGCCCTCCTCCGCCCCGGCCGCCTCCGCCCTCTTCCGGTCACTGGTCGCCGGGCGCCGGCTGCTCGTCGTACTGGACAACGCCCGCGACTCGGCGCAGGTGCGTCCGCTGCTGCCCGGAGGGCCGTACTGTGCCACCGTCGTGACCAGCCGCAGCAGGCTCGACGGGCTGGTCGCCACCGACTGGGCCCGCCCGGTCGCCCTTCAGCCGCTGACGGACGAGGAAGGGGTGGCCCTGCTCCGCGCCATGCTCGGCGCCGAGCGCATCGACGAGGACCCGGAGGCGGCACGGGAGTTGGTGGCGCTGTGCGACGGGCTCCCGCTCGCGCTGCGCGCCGCCGCCGCACAGCTCACCGCACGTCCGGGCCGGCGCCTGGCCCGGATGGCTGCCGCACTGCGTGACGAGCGGCGCCGGCTGGCCCTGCTGTCGGCGGAGGACGCCGGGATCGCGGCGGCGCTGCGGACATCCGTGGCCCGGCTCTCGCCGGACGACGCACGGCTGCTCAGCACGCTCGCCACCAGCGCCGACGGACACCTGAGCGCTTCCCTGGCGGCCACGCTGGCAGGCGCGGACCCCGAGGAGATCCAGGACGGCCTGGACCGGCTCGCCCAGATGCACCTGGTGGACGAGCAGGCCACCGACGTCTATACGATCAGCACTCTCACCCAGCTCTTCGCCCGCGACGAGGGCCCGGCTGGGGGCCCGGCCGGGGGCCCGGCAGGGGGCGCGGTCGAAGGGTCGGCCGGGACCGCGGACGAAAAGCCTGCCGGGGGTACGGATGAGGGGTCGGCCGGCCGCCGGTAGGAGGCCGGAAAATTACAAAAAAGGCCCCTGACCTGCGCATGTTAGGGAAGCGTTAGCCGTTCGGCAGCGGCGGTCGGCAGCCTGGGCGCGTATCGAGCGACGACATGGACCGACCGGGGGAGACGACCTGACATGCCGCGCACCGCCGCACGCCCCGCCGCCGCCTCCCGTACCGGCCGCCAGGTCCGTACGCTGCGGGTCGCCACCGCCGGGCTGACCGCCGTCGCCGCCGCGTTCACCCTCACGGCCTGCGGCGGGCAGGACCCCCTCCAGGTCGCCGACGCCAAACCGTTCCGCCCCTTCACCCAGTCCGACCCGTACGACACCTCCGACTCGTACGACACCTCCGACCCGTCCGCCCCGTACATCCCACGCTCCGGGGCCGGCACCGGCACCGACACCGGCACCGGCACCTCCGGAGCGGCCCGGGTCTCCGCAGGCCCCGGCTTCGGCCCCGGCTCCGGTCACCCCGGCACCAGCCATACGCCCCATACACCCCGTGCGCCCCGTGCGACCGGTACGTCACGCACCGCCTGCGACGCCACGAAGGTCACCGTCACGGCCGAGCCGGTCCCCCACACCACCGGCCGCCTGCTGCTGAAGGCCACCAACACCTCTGCCACCGACTGTGTCCTGTACGCCTATCCCTACCTGCGGTTCGGCGGTTCCCTGACCCCTGTCGCCCCCCTCCTGGACAGCCGCCCGCAGACCGCCGTCACCCTCGCGCCCGGCGAGTCCGGCCATGCCGCCGTCAGGACCTGCTCCGCCGACGGTTCCGGCGGCGACAGCCGCGTGACAACGTCGCTGCGGGTCGCCCTGACCGCCCGGCACCGTTCGGTGTTCGCGGAGGTCGAAGGCAGTACGCTCCCACGGCCGCCCCGCACCGTGAAGGTGCGACTGCCTGAAGCGGCTTCCCCCACGGTGCCCGGTGGCGGCACGGTCCGCGTCGACGCCACCGCGCGCGTGACGTACTGGCAGCGCGCGGCGAACGCAGCCACCAACTGGTGATCTGCGGCGCGCGATTGACCGCCCCGGCGCCGGGTACCCGCCCCACCGTCCGGCGGTACAGCCAATCGTGTACGGAGGGGCGGAACCATGGGCATCGGATGGTGCATCGGTCTGCTGGCGATCGGGGGCATCCTCACGTTCGCCGTGGACTGGCACATGGCCGGAGTCAACGTCCACCTGGTCGGCCTGATCCTGATGGCCGTCGGCGTCATCGGCATCGCCGCGTACGTCAGCATCTTCAAGCGCCGCCGCATGCAGCCCCCGAGCCCGGCGGCCCCGGTGGTGGAGGAGAACCACCGCATGCACTACGGGGACTGAACGGGCCCGAGACCTCCTGGGACTGACGTCGTGCCGCCGCGCCGGCGCCGGTAATACGCGTACGTCAAAGCGAGCACCAGTGGCCCCCACAAGACGAACAGACCACTGACCGTGGTGGCCAGCAACCGCCACCCCGCATTGGTGTACGGGACGTCCGAGAACCCCGCGATGTGGAACGTGCACAGCACCCAGTCGACCAGCAGCGCGGTGAAGAACAGGCCGGCGAACGTCGCGGGCACCATCACCATGAAGGGCGGTATGCGCCTGCCGCCCAGCCTCGGTACCCAGGCCGGTACGACCTCTCCCCACGGGCGCACCAGTCCGCGGCACAGCAGCGCGAACGCCTCGGACAGCACGCTCAGGGTGACGACGTACGCCACGCTGGCCCACCGGGCCCAGCCCATCGGAGGCATATCCATCCCCATCTGGAAGTCGAACCCGATGGGCAGCCGCCACAGACACACCGGCAGGGCGAGGAGGGGCATCAGACGGGCGACGCGCTCGGCCCACAGCGGTACGGGCCGCTCGGTCCGGGCGGCCGGCGCCGTGGGATCTTTCGTACGTACGGTCATGCGTCCACCGTTCCGGGCCCGTGGCACGCGCTGATCAGTCAGCGGGGTGATCCGCCTCCGCCGCGCGACGGAGGTCACGACCGTACATAGAGGCCCGAACCTCAAACGAATCCAGTGATCCCACCCGAAAGGGTAACGTTTCATCACCCCACTGACGCCTGTGGAAACACTCGCTATCGTGTCGGTGCCATGACATCCGATCCGGCCCCGGCCGCCCACTGAGCGAAGCCACCCATTGAGCGAAGCCACCCACTGAGCGAAGCCACTCGCAAGCAGCCACTCACAAGGGGAACCACCCATGACCGCACGCCGCCGCCGCTCACGACGCTCCGCCACGTACGCCGTACTCGCGGTCGCGATGGCCGGATCACTCGCCCTGACAGGCTGCTCCGGCGGCAGCTCCTCCGGCTCGTCGTCCAAGTCCAAGTCGAGGACGAAGTCGAAGTCGAAGTCGCACTCCTCCTCGTCCTCGTCGACGAGCAAGGGCAAAAGCGGGAAAAGGACTGGCGGCGGGTCGGCGGCGGCGGCCGGGGGCGGTGCGGTGGGGAGTACGCGCAGCCGCGGCGCCCGTTCGTGCGGGCCCGGCATCTTCCGGTTCACGGTCTACTCGTACTACCCGAGCGACCATGTGGTGATCAAGGCCACCAACCGCAGCAGCCTCACCTGCCTGCTCTACAACCACCCGGTCATCCGCTTCGGCGGTGCCAAGAACCCGCTGCCCGTGATGAAGGACAGCAGCCTACTGGGCGAATCGGTGGTGACCGTCGCCCCCAAGGCGACCGCCTGGGCGAGCATCCCGACGGCGACCGCCGCCCAGAAGGGCAGCGGTCCCGAGCACACGTACGCGACCATCGAGTTCAGCGGCAGGGACCTGGACGACGAGGCGCGCGGCCCCCAGCAGCGTGTGGACTTCCCCAACGCGCGGCTCGCCGTCGGCGCCACCCAGGTCACCTTCTGGCAGAGGACCCTGCGCCAGGCCGAGCACTACACGAAGCCGAAGTCCTGACGGTCTGCGGCCGGCCGGCTGACCGCTGCCCGACCGCCACCGCGGCTCCAACCACTCCAACTACTCCGCGCTGTCGCGCTCGCTCCCGTCCTGGCTGTCCATCCCCGCCAGGACGAGCCCCAGCCGCGCCACGCCGCCCTCGGTGACCCGGACCGGCACGCCCCAGTCCTGCTGGTGGACATGGCAGGCCGGGTACTCGATCTCCGGGTCGTCGTCGCAGGACGCGGCCATCGCCGAGACGTGCAGCACACCCTCGCTCACCCCGTCCGCCAGCACCAGGTCCCGCGCCAGGTCCGTCCCGGCCCCGTCGCCCGAGGCCAGCAGCTCCGGCGGGGTCGAGCTGACGAGCAGCCGCGTGGACGGCCCGTACCGGGTGTCGAGCTTCTGGCCCGCCGGGGCCTGGAAGACCACGTCCACCCGCAGCTTCCCGGGCGCGACCTCGGTGGCCGCGCGCTGGGTGCGGTGGGCGACCGCCGCGACCCGTACGGCCTCCTCGGGCAGCCGCAGCCGGGTCAGCCGGTGCCGGGCCGACTCCACCACGACGATGTCGTCGTCGACCAGGACCGCGTCGGAGGGCTCGCGCAGGTCGGTCGCCAGCGTGGTCACCTCGCCGCTGTGCGGGTCGTACCGGCGCAGCGCGTGGTTGTAGGTGTCCGAGACCGCGACCGAGCCGTCCGGCAGGGCGGTGACGCCCAGCGGATGCTGGAACAGCGCCTGCCCGGCGTCCCCGTCCCGGTGCCCGAAGTCGAACAGCCCGGTCCCGACAGCCGTACGGACGACATACGCCCCCGCATCGTCCCCGTCCTCGTCGTCCCCGTCCTGATCGTCCCCGTCCCCTTCGGCGGACCGCTCCACCCACCGCACCGCACTGGTCTCCGAGTCCGCGACCCACAGCCGGTCCCCGGCCGCCGCCAGCCCGGACGGCTGCGCGAACCACGCCTCGGCGGCCGGTCCGTCGACCAGCCCCTCGTTGGTCGTCCCCGCCACGGCCCGTACCGTCCCGGTCTCCGGGTCGTACGTCCAGAGCTGGTGGACACCCGCCATCGCGATCCACAGCCGGTCCTTCCACCACGCCACGTCCCACGGCGAGGAGAGGTCCACCTCGCGGGCCGGCCCGGAGGTCGCCGACCCCTGCCACCACTGCCGGCCCGTCCCGGCCACCGTCTCGATCACGCCGCTGACCGGGTCGAACGTACGGATGGCGTGGTTGACGGTGTCGGCCACGGCGACCTTGCCGTCGGGCAGCAGCGCCAGCCCCTGCGGCTCGTTGAAGGAGTCCGGGCCCAGCCCGCGCTCACCGCTGCCGATCCGGCGCAGCACGCTTTCGCCGTCCGCCGCCAGCTCCACGAGCTGGTGCCGGGTGGTGTCGGAGACCAGAAACGTTCCGGTGGGCAGCCGCAGCGCCTTCCCGGGGAAGCGCAGGTCGCTCGCCACCGGCTCCGGCGGTACGTAAGGGCCGTCACCGCGCCGCAGCGTGCCCTTGGCCGTGTGCTCGGCCTCCAGCTCCTCCACGAGCTTCTCAATGGCATGGGCATGCCCCTCGCCCGCGTGCTGCGCGACGACGTACCCCTCGGGGTCGATGACCACCAGTGTCGGCCAGGCCCGTACGGCGTACTGCTTCCACGTGGCCAGCTCGGGATCGTCCAGCACCGGGTGCTCGACGCCGTACCGCTCCACCGCGTCCACGACGGCCTGGTGCTCCGCCTCGTGCACGAACTTCGGCGAGTGCACCCCGATGATCACCACGGTGTCCCGGTGCCGCTCCTCCAGCTCCCGCAGCTCGTCCAGAACATGCAGACAGTTCACACAGCAAAATGTCCAGAAGTCGACAACAACGCACTTACCTCGCAGGTCAGCGAGGGTGAGCTCCTTGCCTCCGGTGTTCAGCCAGCCGCCCTTGCCGATCAGCTCGGGGGCACGGACACGGGCACGGCGGGGCGCGCGGGGGTGGACGCCGGGGCAGCATCGTTCATGCACCAAGGGTGCCATCCGGGCGTGAACGGAGGATCACGGCGGTGCGACAGCCGTTACAGAGCCGGGTGGGACCGGATCTGTACGCCGACACGTTCGCCAACCCGGCCGGCATGGCGGTCTACGGCGCGAAGGCTCGCGCGCTGGTCACGCGGGCCCGTGACTCGCTCGCGTAATCCGCGCGCAATCGGCCGCAATCGGCTGGAAGGGATTGCGGCATCAGGCACCGCATCGCCCGCAAGGGCATCAAGTCCTCGACCCGTCCGGGCCGCCACCGCTGGACCGCAGAGCCACCAAATGAGATGACGTCTTACTCGCGGACCCGCATCGCTTCCTCCGTGGCGGCGGCCGGGGCGGCGCCGTGGGTCTGGGCGCTCAGGAGGGCAGGCGCAGGGCGTCGGGGTTGAGGTGCGTGATCAGACGATGCAGGAGCAGATGGGCGGTGGCCTGTTCCGGGGGTGTCAGGACGGCGAGCGCCTCGGCGTTGACGTTCTCGACCACCGTCTTCGCGCGGGCGGCGAGCCGGGCGCCGGCCTCCGTGGGGTGCAGGCCGATCATGCGCCGGTTGGTGGGGTGTGGGCGGCGTTCCAGGAGTCCCCGCGCGGTCAGGTCGGCGACCGCGCTGCCCATGGACTGCGCGGTCACACCCGTGCGCCGGGCGGATTCGGCGCTGGTGACGCCGGGGCGATGGATGGCGTGCTGAAGGGCATTGTGCTGGGCGAGCGTGAGGTCCAGGTCGCGCAGGGCCCGTTCGAGCCGGGCGCCCAAGGCGTGCCCGAGCTGCCAGACGAGGTAGCCGGTGGACGGCTCGAAGACCGCTGCGCCAGCTTCGGCGGAAGGTGAGGAAGAGGAAGTATCGGGCGTATCCATGGGCACCGCTTGTCAGTTAGCTTATAAAGCTCTAGCTTTATAAGCCACCTTACAAGTTTGGTGGTTCTTCCGGTGCCCTCTCCCGTGACCTCCTGCCGTCAGGGTCCCCCCGTCCTGCTGCTCGGTCTGCTGTGCGCCATGGCCCCCATGGCGATCGACCTGTACGTACCAGCTCTGCCCGTCATCGCGTCCTCGCTGGAGACCAGTCCGGCAGCGGTGGGGGTCACCCTGTCCGCGAACGTCGCCGGGCTGGCAGCGGGGCAATTGCTCATGGGCTCGCTCTCCGACGTCCTGGGGCGCCGACGGCCCCTGCTCGCCGGCCTGCTCGTCTTCGCACTGGCCTCCCTGGGCTGTGCTCTGGCACCCTCGCTCGCGGTGCTGACCGCCCTGCGGTTCCTGCAGGGCCTCGCAGGTGCGGCCGGACCGGTGCTGGGCCGGGCCATCGCCCGCGACCTGTACTCCGGCAGCAGACTCGCCCAGCTCTTCGGGACACTCTCCCTGGTCATGGGGATCGCCCCGGTCTGCGCCCCTGTTCTGGGCGGCGGACTGCTGCGCGTCTCCTCCTGGCACGGCCTGTTCGTTGCTCTCGCGATGGCCGGCGCCGTACTGGCCTTGTGGTCGGTGCGCTCGATGCCGGAGACCCTGTCGCCCGGACAGCGGACCAACACCGGCCCCTCCAGCATCTTCCGCGTCTACGGCCGACTGCTGAGCAACCGCACCTTCCGGGCGTACACGCTGACCCTCGGCGCGCTCTTCGCCATTCTCTTCGCCTACATCGCCGGTGCGGCCTTCGTCCTCCAGAACGGCTACGGCCTCACACCCACCGCCGCCGGCGCCGTCTTCGCACTGGTCGCGGCATGCATGGTGGCGGGCGGTGCGGCCACCGGCCGCCTGGCCCGCCGCACCACCCCCCAGCGCATCCTCGCCAAGGCGACCACCGTCCTCGTCCTGGCCGGCACGGGGGTGCTGGCAGCGGCCTGGGCCGGGGCGCCGCTCCCCGTGTTCCTGATACCCCTGGTGGTGCAGATCGCCGCCTTCGGCCTCGCGGCGCCCTGCTGCACCACGCTGGCCATGTCCGGCCAGTCCGGTGCCAGCGGCTCGGCCTCGGCACTGCTGGGTGCCACCCAGTTCACCACCGGCGCCCTGGTCACCCCGCTGGTCGGCCTCGGGGACGCCGACCCGGCCCTGGCGATGGCCTGCGTCATGACCGGCGCGGCTGTCGCCACCGCGATCGGCGCCCGCATCGCCCGGCGTGCGACAGCGCCACAGCCCCTGAGCCCCAGCCAGGCCCGCTGAACAACTTCCCCGCCCCCGTTTCACTGCCTCCGACACCGAGGAGCCCGTCATGGCCATCGTGACCGAAACCTTCCGCCTGCTCGGACACGAGCAGCCCCTGCGTACGATCCGGCGCGACGAAGAGCTGCTGCTCGCCGAACCGGCCCCCGGGCCGATGAAGTTGTGGGCCGACCAGCCCCTGCTGGAGACGGTGCACTTTCCCCAGCGGTATGCGTCCCAGCCGTTCGCGCCGCCGCGGGGCCTCTACGAGAACGACCAACTGCGCGTCGAGTGGCAGACCATGGACAACCGGCAGCCCTTCTACCACCGCAACTGCGATGTGGACGAGATGTCGTACCAGATCGCGGGCGAGCGCACCCTCATGACGGAACTGGGCACCGTCGAGCTTCAGCCCGGCGACTTCTCCCGCATCCCCCGCGGCGTCGCCCACGACAACTACGGCCGTAGGGAGAGCCATCTGCTCTTCTACGTCCCCGCGCCCGTCACCGAAGAACACACCGCCCACCACGTCTCCCACCCCCTCTTCCCACCCTTCGAGGGCTGGGAAGCTGCAACCGTCACCGAAGTCACCACCCAGTGCCTGGGCACCCCCGGCCACGACGTGGCCGCCCACCGCAGCGACGAACGCCTCCTGCTGGAACAAGCCCACAACGAGCCCGGCCGGCTGGCCGTGCTGCGCCCGGACCCCGCCCCCGCAACAACCGCGTGGCTCTACCGGGCCGCCGGCTTCCGGCTCGGCATCACCCGCCTGTCCGCCGCGCCCGACCAGCGGGCCTACACCCGCACCCTGGACGCCGACGAGATCCAGTACCAGATCAGCGGCCGGCGCGTCCTGCTCACCCAGCGCGGCGCCCTCGAACTGGGCCCAGGGGACTTCGTCCGCATCCCCCTGGGGGTCGCCCACACCAGCATCACCGAGGAACCGGCCCTACACATCACCCTCCTCTCCCACCGACCGGCTCCCCGCGTCGCACCCGCCGCCCGCACCGCCGAACCCCTCACCTCACCTCTGGTGCGCGAACTCATCGCGCACTGACCCACACCTACGACCACCGCCACCCGAAGAACGACAAACGCTGCTTCACGCGCACCCCCTCCACCGCTTCGACGCCGCGCCACCGCTTCGACGCCGCGCCATCGCACCGACCATCGAGAAACCGGGAGACAGACCCCGTGCCCACCATGCAGGCCGTCACCGCCCACGCCAGCTCCGCCCAAATCCATCTGGACACCATTCCCGTCCCTGAACCCGGAGCGCAGGACGTCCTGGTCCGCGTCGCCGCCGCCGGACTCGCCCCGGGCATGATGACCCTCCTGTCCCGTGGGGCCTTCCGTCACCTGCCCACCGTCCTGGGCCACGAGGCCGCCGGCACCATCACCGCCGTCGGTCCCGAGGCGGAGGCCCACGGTTGGGCGCCAGGACAGCGGATCCGCGTCCATCCCCAGCTCAACTGCCGCACCTGCGCGGCCTGCACCACCGACCGCGACATGCTGTGCGCCCAGCAGGCCATGATCGGCCACGCCGCCTTCGGTCCTGCCCCCATGCCTCTGTACGCGCGCTACCACGACGGCGGCCTGGCCGAATACATCCGAGTGCCCCATTGGCTGCTCGACCCACTGCCGGACAATGTCTCCTTCGACCTCGGCGCCAAAGTCCACGACCTCGCCAACGCCCTGCGCGCACTGAAACTCGCCGCGCTACGCCCCGGCTCCGCCCTGGTCGTCACCGCCGCCACCGGCACCATGGGCACCGCCACCATCAAGCTCGCCCCCTACTTCGGCATAGCCCGGCTGATCCTCGTCGCCCGCTCTCGCGCACGCCTGGACGCCGTGAGCCGGCTCGCAGGCAGCCTGCCCACCGACACCGTCGCCCTGGAAGAGCTCGACACCGACTGGGCCACCAACTCCGGCCTCACCGCCCGGCTGCGCCACCTGCTGCCCCAAGGCGCCGACGCCGTACTCGACTACACACCCGACGGCCCCACCACCTGGCAGGCCACCGCCGCTCTCGCCACCGGCGCGACCATGGTCCACATGGGCGGAAACCCCACCCCCTGCCCGTTCCCCGCCCTCACCTTGATGACCAACTGCTGGCGCCTCATCGGCACCCGCTCCTGCACCCGCTCCGACGTCCACGAGATCCTGCGCCTGATGGAGACCGGCCTCCTCCAGGCAGAAGACCTGATCACCCACCGCTATCCGCTCGCCGAAGTCCGGACCGCCCTGCACATGCTGCAGACCCGCACCGAGCCCATGTGGATGGCTGTCATCAACCCCTCCCAACCACCCCACCAGAAGCCGTAACCCCAGCAGTCTGGGCGCGGCCCTCCGACGCGAAGTGGGGAGCGCCGCTTTGCCGCCGGGCAGCCCGGTCGCCGGGTACCGGATCCAGGGAGCAGGTGGGCGCCGGGTCACCGTCCGGCGCCGTATCCAGGGCCTTGTGTACAGCGACGCTGATCTGAGCGAGGTGTCCAGGATCGTGGACTGAGACGACGTCTTGGTTCGGCGCCATGGTCGTTGTCGCGTACGTCTTGAGGAGGATCGCTTCACCGGCGGGCTCAGCCGCACGGCGGAATGCGGTCACGACCGGTGACTGACGTGGGCGAAGCGGATGTTGAGCAGGATCGGTCGTGGCGAAGCGGAGGTTCTCTCACTCCGGCGCTTCGGTTCCACGACCCCGAATGGAGTTCCGCCATGTCCAGATGCAAGCTGCCCAACCGCATCGTCACGTTCCTCGCGGCGACCGCCGTGGTGGCGGCCACTGCGGGGGTCGCCTCTGCGTCAACTGCGTCAACAGCACCCGCGTCCGAGCCCGGCGAGGCCGCACGGGCCTCCGCCGCTTCCGGGACCCTCACCTCCAGCCTCAAGGGCTGGGGCCGCATGGACTATCCCGACGCCGGTCACGACATCCAGGTCACCGTCGACGCCCACGCCACCTTCAAGGGCGTGGGCTGGGCCGAGCCCGACAGAGCCTGGGGCACCTTCCGCATCTACCACCGGATGCCGGCCGGCAAGGGCGAGCAGGCGAAGGTCAATTGGGGCGACTTCAAGGTCGACTGCCTGACCAGCGGCGGCCCCACCGCCACCGTGACCGGGCGCATCGTGCACACCGGGGGTGACGTCGGTGGCTGGGACGATTATCTGAAGCGGCATGTCCGCATGGGGATCAGCTTCTACGTGGGAGAAGGCAAGGGCAGCGGTCCCAGCCGCATCGGGCTTTCCGGAGGCACCAAGGAGGGCGAGCCGCTGCTGAGCAAGTGCATGGCGCCGGCCGCCGACTCCAAGGTGATCAGGGGCGGCTACGACCTCACGGACAAAGTTCCGGCGGGGTAAGGACTGTCAGCCGGCGTGCTGTCCGTGACGTACCGGCCCCGCGACCGGGCCGCTGCGCCGCCCCCCACGCGCAAAGTGACGCGCGTGTTGGCGTACTGCCTGCATGGCCGGGCTTCTATGGACGCGGCAGGTCCAGCCCCAGGACGCGGTCGCGCAGGACCGGGAAGTCGGAGCGGGTTTTGGCTACCTTGGCGGGGTCGAGGTCGGCGGTGAGGACTTCCTCGTACGGGCCGGCCTCGGCGATGACCTCGCCCCAGGGGTCGACGACGACGCTGTGACCGGCCTGTTCGACGCCGGCGTGGGTGCCGGCGGTGCCGCAGGCCAGGACGTAGCACTGGTTCTCCACCGCGCGGGCGCGGGCCAGGAGGGACCAGTGGGCGCGGCGCCGGGCGGGCCAGCCGGCCGGGATGACCAGGGTCTGCGCGCCGGCGTCCGTCAACTGCCGGAACATTTCGGGGAAGCGAAGGTCGTAGCAGGTCGCCAGGCCGAGGGTGGTGTCGGGCAGCGGCACCGTGACGGGCTTTTCGCCGGCGCCCATCAGGACCGCCTCACCCCGGTCGAAGCCGAAGCGGTGGATCTTGCGGTAGACGGCGGCCAGTGAGCCGTCGGGGGCGAAGATCAGGGAGGTGTTGTAGAGGGCACCGTCGGCGGCGCGTTCCACGATCGATCCGGCGTGCAGCCACACCTCGGCGTCGCGCGCGGCGGCCGACATCGCCTCGTACGTCGGGCCGTGCAGCGGTTCCGCCTCGGCCTGGAAGGAGTCGAAGGCGAAGGCACCGACGGGCCACAGTTCGGGGAGTACGACGAGGTCGCTGCCGGAGCGCTCGCGTACCAGCGCAGCGGCGCGCAGGCGCCGGGACTTGACCGGTTCTTCCGTGTCCACACCGATCTGGAGCAGCGAAGCGCGCACAGTACCACCGCCTAAGCATTCGAGCCGGTCCGCCGTCAAAAATCGACCTACGATGGTCACCCGAAAGCACTGCCGGGGTGCCCGTGCGCAGCGTAACTTAACTGCACAGACAGCAGCCCGCGTACGAACGTCCGAGGGGTCCCGTGACCGTCCACCCAAGTCTGCAGCCCTACATCGACGCCTGGACGCACTCCATCGAGGCGATATCCGAGCTGGTGACACCGCTCACGGAAGGCGAATGGAGCCGGCCGACGGACCTTCCGGGATGGTCCGTGCGCGATGTCGTCTCGCACATCATCGGCGTCGAATGCGAGATGCTCGGCGACCCCCGCCCGATCCACACGCTGCCGCGCGACCTGTTCCACGTACGGACCGATTTCGCCCGCCGTATGGAACTCCAGGTGGACGTCCGGCGGCACCACACCGGGCCGGAAATGACCGCCGAGCTGGAATACACCGTCATCCGCCGCGCCCGCAGCCTGCGCAACGAGACCCGCTCCCCCGAAACGGTGCTGCGCGGTCCCCTGGGTGAGGAGCGCAGTCTGCAATTCCTGCTGCGGCAGCGGGCATTCGATGTATGGGTTCATGAGCAGGATCTGCGCCGGGCGCTGAACGCCCCGGGAAACCTCGACTCCCCCGGCGCGCAGATCACCCGCGACCTGCTGCTGCTCGCGCTGCCCAAGGTCGTCGCCAAGGACGCGGGTGCGCCCGCCGGGTCGTCCGTCGTGGTGGACGTGGGCGGGCCGGTGGAGTTCATGCGTACGGTACGGGTCGACGCCCAGGGAGTGGGCACGGTCGACGCCAGCGTTCCGCTCGGCCCGGCCGTGACGCTGTCGATGGACTGGGAGGTCTACATGCGGCTGGCCTGCGGGCGGGTGCGCCCGGCCGCCGTCGCCGAGCAGATAAAGATCGACGGGGACCGGGCGCTGGCCGATTCGATTCTGGGGAACTTCGCGATCACGCCGTAGGGCGTGGGGCAGCGGCAGGGGGCCGGGACTGTAGGGCTGTGAGGGGAAACCGCTTGGGCTGGGGTCGGGTTCGCCCTATTGCGGCTTTTAGGGCTGTTTATGCGGGTACGTGTACGGTCTCCACGCGGCTGGCGACCAGGCGCTCGCGTTCGCGCCGTACGACGCGGGACCGCAGCCGCAGGATCTGCCAGACGCCCAGCGCCTGAAGGACGAAGACCGAGGCGAAGGCGGCCCGGTAGTTGTCACCGGTGGCGTCCAGCAGCACACCGATGGCCAGCAGCGTCGTCATCGAGGCGGTGAAGCCGCCCATGTTGACGATGCCGGAGGCGGTGCCCTGGCGCTGCGGCGGATTGGCGGGGCGGGCGAAATCGAAGCCGATCATCGAGGCGGGGCCGCAGGCACCCAGCACCACGCACAGGACGGACAGCAGCGCCGTCGGGGCGTGGCCGGGCCACAGGAGGGTGGCGGCCCACAGCAGCGCGGTGGCGGCGACCGTGCCCAGGGCCAGCGGCAGCCGGGCCGCGTGGTGGCGGGCGATGATCTGGCCGTAGACCAGGCCGATCACCATGTTGGACAGGACGACGAGGGTGAGCAGCGCGCCCGCCGCGCCGCGGCTACGGCCCTGTGCCTGGACGAGGAAGGGCAGGCCCCACAGCAGCAGGAAGACCATCGCCGGGAACTGGGTGGTGAAGTGCACCCACATGCCCAGGCGGGTGCCCGGTTCGTGCCAGGCGTCGGCGATCTGGCGGCGTATGAAGCCGCCGGAGCCGGCCGTCTCGCCTTTCCCTGCTTCTTCCTCGGCCCTGACGCGTTCGGTCCTGGCGACACGTTCGGGCCCGGTGGCGGGTTCGGACCCGGCGATACGTTCGGGCCCCGCCCCGTTGCGCGCGGCGGACCCCGGCTGTGGCCCGTACCCCTGCGGATGGTCCTTGAGGAACGCCGTCAGCAGCGCCAGCACCAGTACGCCGCCGAGCGCGCTGGCCGCGAAGGTCGGCGTCCAGCCGAAGGTGTGCAGCAGGCGGGCGAGGACGAGGGTGGAGATCAGGTTGCCGGCCATGCCGACCAGGGCGGCGATCTGCGCGACGAGCGGGCCCCGGCGGGCCGGGAACCAGCGGGCGCCCAGACGCAGCACGCTGATGAACGTCATCGCGTCGCCACAGCCCAGCAGGGCACGGGAGCCGAGGGCGGCGGCGTAGGAGCCGGAGAGCGCGAAGCCGAGCTGGCCGAGGGTGTAGAGCACGGCGCCCAGCGTCAGCACCTTCTTGGGGCCGAGCCGGTCGACCATCAGGCCGACGGGTATCTGCATGCCCGCGTAGACCAGGAGCTGGAGGATGGAGAAGGTGGACAGCGCGGAGGCGTTGATGTGGAAGCGGTCGGCGGCGTCCAGTCCGGCGACGCCCAGACTCGTACGGTAGGTGATGGCGACGAAGTAGACGGCGACGCCGATCCCCCAGACGGCCACGGCGCGGCGGCCTCCGGGCGGGTCGCCGGGCAACTGCGCGGCGGGTATCGCGGACGCGCCCGCGCTCATCGGACGTCTCCCTGCGCGAGGTTGCGTACCCGGCTCACGTGCCGGTGTACGGCGCGGCCGGCCGCGTCCGCGTCGCCCGCGCGCAGGGCGTCGAGGATCTCGCCGTGCTCGGCGATGTTCTTGGCGATCCGGTCCGGGTGGGCATGCATGACGGCGACGCCCATCCGCAGTTGCCGGTCGCGGAGCTGCTCGTAGAGGCGGTCCAGGATCTGGTTGCCGGTGTCGCGCACGATGGCGGCGTGGAAGCAGCGGTCGGCGACGGACACGCCGGCCAGGTCCCCGGCGGCGGCCAGCTCCTTCATCCGGTCCAGCAGTTCTTCCAGCTCGGCAAGGAGCGCCGGGCCCGCCGGTACGGCCTTGCGGGCGGCGTACTCCTCGACCAGCAGCCGGGTCTCCACCACGTCCGCGATCTCCTGGGCGGACACCGGCAGGACCAGGGCGCCCTTCTTCGGGTAGAGCTTGATCAGCTCCTCGGCCTCCAGGCGGAGCAGCGCCTCCCGTACGGGGGTGCGCGACACGCCGACGGCCTGGGCCAGCTCGCCTTCGGTCAGCAGCATCCCGCCCTCGTAGCGGCGCTCCAGGACGGCCTGTTTGACGTGGGTGTAGACCCGTTCGGCGGCGGGGGCTGCTTGGCGGGGGCCGGGGCGGGCCCACCCGTAGGGGCGGCGGGTGTGGAGCCCGAATCAGGTGCGGGGCCCGAGGCGGGCGATGCGCCGGTTGGGGAGGAGGCTGCTGGGGCGAGAGACATGCGCACAGGATAGATACAACATGCATGCGTACGACATCGGTGTCCGCCATGCGAACGGTGGGCCGGCGGCCGTCGCGGCCCCCCGGTTTCCCGGTGGCCGGCCCCGTCGACCTGGGCTGTCCTCACCCGCCGCCGACGGGCGGGAGAACCCCTCGGAATCCCGCGTTCGGTACGGCGATTCCCGGCAGCAACCCGTCTAGGCTGGAAGTACTCGGCTCGCCGAGTGCGGCAGGCGATGGCGCGGTCAGGAAGTGGGTGAGGACGGTGGGCGCCAGTTCCGCGATGGCTGCCGTTCTGGAGACCCTGCGGCCCGCGCCCGGCAGCGGCGGACTCGTGGGGGCGGACCCGGTGTTCTGTGCCCAGGTGCTGGACGTCGACGGGGTCGCGGTCTCCCTGACGGTGAACGGCGGGCTGAACGAAGTCGTCTGGTGTTCCCCCGGCGTCAGCGAACGCCTGGAGGGGCTCCAGTTCACACTGGGGGAGGGCCCGGGTCCGCAGGCGGTCGCCACGTGCGCCACCGTGCTGGAGCCCGACCTGAGCCGCGTCCCCGGTGACCGATGGCCCGGCCTGTTGCCCGACGTCACGGCTATGGGCGTGCGCGCGGTGTTCTGTTTTCCGCTGCACATCGGTGGCGCATGCTTGGGCGTCATGACTCTTCAACGTGCGGCGCCCGGCGCGCTGTCGCAGCGGGCGCTGACCGACACCCTGTTGCTGACGGGCGCGCTGACCGCGGTGATTCTCGAAGGCGGCGAACAGCAGGAGGCCATCGCCGCCGGGGAGAACCACTCGATCTTCTACGGAGCGGCCGTTCACCAGGCCACGGGAATGATCAGCGTTCAGGCCGGGGTTCCGCTCGCACAGGCCCTGCTGCGGCTGCGGGCCTACGCCTACCGGCGCGGCCGTACGGTGGCGGAGGTTGCCACGGACGTGGTGGCCAGGCGGGTGCACTTCAGAAATGATGGAGACGGGCCGGACGCGCCTGGCCGGCGAAAGGACTGAAGGATCATGACCCGGGAACAACGCCTCCTGGCGGCTGTCGTCGAGGCCGTCGACACCCTGGTTGACGACTTCGACCTGATCGACTTTCTCCACCAGCTTTGCGACCGCTGCGTCGAACTGCTCGACGTGTCGGCCGTGGGCGTCTCCCTCGCCGACCCCACGGGCAGCCTGCAGGTGATCGCCGCCTCGGATGAGCACACCCGGCTGCTGGAGCTGTTCGCCCTGCAAAGCGACCAGGGGCCGTGTGTGGAAGTCCACCGGACCGGCGTCGCCCGGCTGAACATCCACCTGGACAACCCCGAGGAAACGGCGGGATTCGCCGTGTTCGCCGCGCAAGCCCGGCAGGCCGGATTCCTCACCACCCACGCGCTGCCGATGCGCCTGCGCCAGCAGATCATCGGGGCGGTGAACCTCTTCGACACCCGCGCTCAGGACATTTCCCCGGAGAACGCGAACGTGGCACAGGCGCTGGCCGACGTGGCGACCATCGCCATCCTGCAGCACCGCACCATCGTCCAGGGCAACGTGGAGCGCGTCCAGCTACAGGCGGCTCTGACCAGCCGTATCGTCATCGAGCAGACCAAGGGCATCCTCACCGAGCGGTGGCAGACCAGCCTGGACGAGGCGTTCGACACCGTACGCCGGTATGCCCGGGCGCATCAGCTCCGGCTGTCCGAGGTCTGCCGGATGGTGATCGACGGCGAACTCGACAGCGATGACCTTCGCCGACCCGACCACTGATCCCCGCCGCGGCCGGGTCCGGCCCTCTATGGCCGCCTGCCGGCCCACCCGTCCCTGCCCGCCCTCCGACCCCTGGCCCCCGGCCCCGGTTTCTGGTCCTCCGGCCTCGGCCTTCACCCCGGCCCCGCCCCTTCAACCAGGTACTCGACCTGCTCCACCCCTACCGCTCCTCCGTGCGCCTCCGACGTACGGCCCGGGCGCTGCCGTTGGGAAAACACATGGACGACGATCGCCATCACGCCGCAGCCTGGCGGCACCTCTCTGAGACCGCACGTGCCGCCGGCACCGGCGTCACGCTGGCCACGGCCTGCCAGGCGACCGCCGTCGACATCGATGTCGACGCCCTGGGCGTCACCCTTGTCACCGTCGGTGAGCTGCGCGTACTGGGATGCGCCAGCAACGAGCAGGCGGAACTGCTGGAGAACGCCCAGTTGGTGACCGGTGAGGGCCCGTGCACCGACGCCTTCCTCCAGCACGCGTTGATCGAGGAGGCCGACCTCAACCTCGCCCCCAGCCGGTGGCCCGCCTTCAGCCAGGTCGCGGCCGAACTCGGTATCCGCAGTGTGACGGCGCTTCCCCTGGCCGTCGGGGATCTGCGCGTCGGCGCCCTGGACCTCTACCGCCTCCAGGCGCGCTCCCTGAACGGCCAGGAGAAGGCACGGGCCCGCGCGTACGCCCGCATTCTCGCCCTGCTCGTCCTGGACGAGCACCCCCATTTCCTGGCGGCCGACGCCCGCTCCGCCCGCCCGGGCCCGCAGGGCTACCCCCCGGCCGTACATGCCGCTGCCGGCATCCTCGCGGCGAAGGACAACCTCACCCCCGACGACGCACTGGCCCGTATGCGTGCCCACTCCTACCGCTACAACCAGCCCCTGCAGGAAACGGCGGAGAACGTCATCAACGGCCGGGCCCTGGACGACGACCGGGACGACTGACCGGGACGACTGACCGGGACGGCCGGCCGGGGGCGTGAGCGACCTAACCCGCGCGGGGAGCCGGTTACTTCTCGCGCCCGCTCACCGAGACGGAATCCGCCCGCCATATGGCCCTATGGGGCCAGGGCCTATGGTCCCCGTTTTGGGTCCTGTTCGGCATCTGTTGATGGTTTGCCGCGTGCCTCTGCCAGCGCACGAACTCGCCCCGCAGCACGCTCGATTGCAATTCCCACCACCATCGACCGATGTTTCACGTGGAACCTCGACGACTTCGCGCGCATCTTCGAGGGTGCCTTGAGCGTGTTCTTCTCCTTCCAGGGCTGGGAGCCGAATAACACGGGGGTTCAGTTTTCTCGGTCCGAGGAGCAAGGAGACGTCGTGTACGACGTGATCGTGGTCGGTGCGCGCTGTGCGGGGGCGCCGACGGCAATGCTGATGGCCCGTGCCGGATACCGCGTGCTGTTATTGGAGAAGGCGCATTTTCCGAAAGACAAGCTCTCCTCCCACTACCTTCACCAGCCAGGGGTCGCCCTGCTCGACCGGTGGGGCGTGCTGGAGAAGCTGCGGGCCGCCGGATGCACGCCTATAGACCGGGTCAGTTGCGAGACCGCGGGCGTCCGGCTCGTCGGTTCCCTGTTGCCGGCCGACGGGCACACCACGACGTACGCGCCCAGGCGTTACGTACTCGACCCGATCCTCGCCGCCGCCGCGGTCGAGGCCGGTGCCGAGTTCCGCGAGGGATGCACGGTCACCGGTCTGCTCCAGGAGGACGGCAGGGTCACCGGCGTGAAGTACAGGACGGCCGGCGGCGAGTTCACCGAGCGTGCACGTCTGGTCGTCGGCGCGGACGGCATGCGCTCGACCGTCGCCCGGCACGTCCAGGCACCGGTGATCGTCGAGCATGCGCCCATGAGCTGCACGTATTACAGCTACTGGGAGGGCCTGAACGCCTCGCACTGGGAGCTGTACGAACGCACCGGGCGGTCACTCGGCGTCGTACCGACCAACGACGGGCGCACGCTGGTGATGGCCTACTTCCCCCAGGCGGAGTTCCGGCAGATACGCAAGGACGCCCAGGCCGCCTACCTGGAAGCGATCCGCACCACGTCCCCGGAGCTGAGCGACCGGCTGTCCGCCGCCCGCCAGGCCGAACGGCTCTACGGCACGGGCGAACAGCTCAACTTCGTACGGCAGTCCGCAGGTCCGGGCTGGGCCCTGGTCGGTGACGCCGCGCATCACAAGGACTCCATCGCCGCCCGGGGCATCACCGACGCCTTCCGTCAGGTGCAGATGCTCACCGACTACATCGGCACGGACCTGCACGACCCGAAGGCCCTCACGGCGGCGTGTGACCGCTATGCCAGGGACTTGGAAGAGAAGTTCGTGGAGGCTTACCACGGCACGCTGAGCGTGGCCGAACTCAAGGTGACGGAAGAGAAACTGGCGGTGGTCCGCGCCATATCCCCCCATCAGGAGTTGGTGGACCGCTACTTCGGCGTCCTCTCGGGCGTCTGCGCGGCGGAGGAGTTCTACAACGAGGAGCTGGAGCGGCTTGTGGGCTGATGGTCCTGGCCGTGGATGTGCATGGAACACACCGTCATGGGTAAGCGAGTGGCAGCCGATCCGTGGCCGACCCGCCCCTACGTAGACCGCCCCTACGTAGACTCTGCGGCGATCAGGTCAGCTCATTGTTTGGAGGAGATGGAATGGCCAAGCCGCCTTTCGCCGCACTGATCTGCGGGTTCGCGGCAGTCGGTACCGTGCTGGGATTCTTCGCGGTCCAATTCCGCGCCGAGGGCAACGAGGAGTACGTCTCGTACGCGTCCCAGGGCTCCTACGCGATGCTCTTCACGGCATTCATGGTCGGGGTGACGTGGTACCGCATCCGTAAGGCCGAGTCGGACTGAGGAGTACCACCGGCGCGCCCACGCCTATCGCCCTCCGAGCTGCGTTCCCGCTGTTCGGGGGGCTTTTGTGAGGGGGGCGGCGGCCGGGCGGCGCCTCGGTGAGCGGTGTTGCCACCCTGGCCTCCACGGGTGCGGAACACCCGGGCAGAATGCGGGGCGGAGCAACTGTTTGCCGCCCGGGGGCGGCAGAAGGGGGCGGCGGGTATGGCGCGTTCTGAAAAGCCGGACGGGACACCGGACGGAAGACTGAACGGGACGCCGGGCCGGACGCCGGAAGCGACCCGCAAGCGGGCGACGGTGGCTCTCGCCGTCATCGGACTGCTGGCCGTGCTGGTGTCCGCGGGGTCCCTCGCCACCGTGCCCGGCACGCTGGCGGACGCCGACGCGTACACCGCCGCGCCCGCCTGCCCGGCCGGCACCCCCCGGTCCGGCTCGTGCACGACGGCGGTCCCGGCGACCGTCAAAGGAACGGATCACGAGTTCAAGAACAAGGAGTACCTCCTCCTGACCGAGGCCGGCTCGTCCACCGTGCGGCGTGTGCGCATGGCCGGGTGGGGGCCGGTGTACGGCGCCGCACGCACCGGCGACAAGGTGACCGTGACGTACTGGCGGGGTGAGATCACCGCCGTACGGCTCGGCGTGACCTCCCAGGAGACCTCGGCGTCACCGACCTCCCACTGGCGGGTTCCCGTGGCGATCGGCCTCGGCGCGCTGCCCTTCGGACTCGGCATGCTCTCGTTCCTGTTCTGGCGCCGGCCCCGCTCCTCCGCCCCGGCCCACGCGGTTCCCTGGGCGCCCGGCGTGGGAGTCGCGGCCGGTGCCCTTCTCGGCGTGATCGGCGCTTGCGCGGCCATGCTCTGCGGCGGTGTACAGCAGGCGTTCCTGATCACGGGGGTCGGCATCGTGCCGGCCCTGGCCTTGGCCTGGCTGACCCTACGGCGCATGCGGCAGCGCATGGTCCGCGCCGCCGACACCGGTGACATCGTGCCGGTACCGCCCACGGAGAAGCGGTGCCTGCGGGCGTCCGTGAGCGGGGACGTCCCCTACAGCGTGTCCGGTTACGGGCACCTGGTGGTGGGGGACGGGCGGCCGGCGGCCACGCCGGACCCCGACGGCCGATTCGCCCGCAAGGAGCTTCCGGAAACGCTGACCGTACAGGGCGTCCGGACTTTCACCGTCGAGGAGTACGCCGGCTGGCAGCCCCTCTACAAGTACGACGGCGTCGTCATCGAGTGCCGGGACGGTGACCGGGCGGTCCGCATCGCCACCCGGCGACGCGATGCGCCCACGGTCCTCGGCGCACTGGCCGCCGCCCCCACCGTCACCGCGCCGTCCGGCCGTTAGTCCATCGGTCCATGTCCGCCTGCCCCCGCAGCCGGGCCGAAGGCCGGCCCGGCTGCGGGGGCGTGGGTCCGGCGTCAGTCGTCGATCGCCTGGTAGAGCGTGGTCCAGAAGTCGTGGATGAGCTGTGCCGGGGCGGGCACGGACAGCCCGACCTGGGTGAGCAGGATGCCGACGAGCCCGTTGTGCGGGTCGGCGTAGGCGGAGGTGCCGGTACCGCCGTCCCAGCCGAACTGGCCGATGGGCGCGTAGTCGCCGCGGTAGGTGCGTACCGCCATGCCGTAGCCCCAACCGCCGTGCTGCCCCTGGCCGAAGGAGATGTGGACGTTGTTGCGGGCCAGTTCGCTGCGGGCGGCCTCCTGCTCGGGGGTGAGGCAGTTGGTGGTCATCAGCTCCACGGCCGGCCGGGACAGGACGCGTTCGCCGTCGTGCATGCCGTGGTTCAACAGCATCCGCAGATAGGCGTGGTAGTCGTCGACGGTGGAGACCAGGCCGCCACCGCCCGACTGGAACGCCGGAGGCGCGCTGTACTGCCCGCCCACCGCCTCGTCCCACACGGTGAACTCCCCCGTCTGCGGGTTCGGTGTGTAGCAGGGCGGCAGCCGGTCGATCTTGTCGGCAGGCACATGGAAACCGGTGTCCTTCATGCCCAGCGGGCCCAGGACCCGTTCACGCAGGAACGACTCGTGCGACTGCCCGGTGACCCTGGCCACGAGCACGCCCAGCACGTCGTGGCTGATCTGGTACTGCCAGCGCTCCCCGGGCTGTTGCATCAGCGGCAGCGTGCCCAGGCGGCGCATCCACTCGTCCGGCTCGGCCAGCGCTGACGCGCCCTGGCTGAACACGCCCCGCTCGAAGATCGCGTCCATGATCGGGGTGCCCACCGCCGTCAGGTCCATACCGAGCCCGAAGGTGGAGGTCAGCAGGTCCCGTACGGTGATCGGCCGGCGCGCAGGCACGGTGTCCTCCAGCGGACCGTCGGGCCGTCTGAGCACCCGGCGGTCGGCGAGTTCCGGCAGCCAAGTCTCCACCAGGTCATCGAGCCGTATCCGGCACTCGTCCAGCAGGACCATCGCCGCCGCCATCGTGACCGGCTTGGACGTCGAGGCCAGCCGGAAGATCGTGTCCCGGCGCATCGACGCGCCACCCTCGTGGCGCATCGTCCCGAGCGCTTCGACGTGCGTCTGGCCGCCCCGGCTGACCAGGGCAACGAGACCGGGGATCCGCCCCGACTCCACATGCCGCGTCAGCACGTCGCGGAGTCTGCGCAGCCCCGTGTCGGAGAAACCGCTGGGCCGGCCGGTGAGGTTGAGGGACATGACTGTGGGCTCCTCGTGGGGTGTGTGGATGAGTGAGTGACTGGGTGGGTGGGTGGCTGGTTGGCGCGGCGAGGTGCTGTGGGGAGCAGGTCAGAGGCTGCGGGCGGTGATGTCGCCGTTGGGGGTGGTGGCGCGGATGTCGAGACCGGCGGTGCCGTCGTTCTTGAGGGCGTTGTTGATACGGCCGTGGCTGGTGCCCGCGTCCAGAGAGGCACTGACTCCGCGGGATGCGGCGACGGTGATGTCACCGGACCGGGTGCTGAGTACGACCGTGCCGCCCATGGCCTCGGCGATCCGGATGTCGCCCCTCGCGGTGCTGATCTCCGAGGCCCCGCCCAGTCGGCCGACCTCCACGTCGCCGTCGACCGCGGTCAGCCGGAGGCTCGCGGCCTCATCCACCTTGATCTGGCGGTACGCGCCCTCGAAGGCGACGTCGCCGAGGCGGCCGAGGGTACGGAGTTCGGTGCCCGCCGCCCTGCCCTCGACCCGGGAACCGGCGGGCAGCTTGACCGTCACCTCGACGGCCCCGGAGGGGCCGAGGTACTGGTTCTTCGCCGCGTTCTCGATCCGCAGGACCCCATCGGCGTAGTCGACCGTGGTCTGCTCCGCCGCCTTCACGTCACGCCCCTTCGCGGCGTTCGCGGGACGGACCTCGACCACGGTGTCGGCCCGGTCCGCGGCGATGAACTGGACACGTCCCGCGGGGACGGTCAGGACGGCGGAGATCGGGGCCGGGGTGTCGAACTTCTGCATCGTGCTCTCCCTTGTGCTGATGGGTCGCCGTTTCCGAACGATGGAAACGCTACGTTGCTTTCCAGGTATCAGCAACACCGACATTGCTTCAAAACAACATCTGCGCAGGTGAGTGGCTGCAAATCGTTGCAACGCCTTCACGCCTAACGCAATGACGAGACCACCGGTCGTTGCACTTACTAGGAGCTGAACGCTATGGTGAAGGCGTCGAGGAACACCGAGAAGCAGCACCCATGGACCACCTGTGGGGCATGAAGGGGGCCGTGATGCCGGGAGGCAGACTCACCCAGCAGGAGCGCCAGCAGATCGCGGCCGGGCTGTCCGACGGTTTGGCCTACGCCGAGATCGCCCGCCGTCTCGGCCGCCCGACCTCCACGATCACGCGTGAGGTGACGCGGAACGGCGGTCCCACCGGATACCGCGCCGACCTGGCCCACCGCGCCACCCAGCAGCGCACCCAACGACGCCGGCCGACCGCGCCCCAGGGGTCGCAGGCACTCCCGCAGCCGTACGGGCGCGACGCCGAGGCCGTACGCGACTACCAGGAGACGCTGACCACCGTCTTCATGACCTCGGGCCTGCCCAAGATGATGGCCCGGGTACTGGGCTGCCTCTACACCACCGACAGCGGCAGCCTCACCGCCTCCGAACTCGCCCAGCGCCTCCAGGTCAGCCCGGCGTCCATCTCCAAGGCGATCACGTTCCTGGAGGGCCTGGACCTCGTCCGCCGGGAACGCGACGAGCGCCGCCGCGAGCGCTATGTCGTGGACGACGACCTCTGGTACCAGTCGATGCTCCGCAGCGCCCGCGCCAACGACGAGTTCATCGAGACCGCCCGGCAGGGCGTCGGCATCCTCGGCCACGGCACCCCGGCCGCCCACCGCCTCGAAAACGCCGCCCGCTTCCTCGACTTCGTCAGCGAAGCGCTGATCCGCGCCGCCGAGCAGGGCCGCGAGGTCCTCTACACCAGAACCGAAACGCCCCCGGGCGACACCGCCTGATCGGCCCTCGACGGCCGGTCGGCGCCGTCTCCGCCGACACGGGGGTGGGCCGCCCGAGTCCCGTTCACCGAAATATGGAGCCGTCCTGCGCCACGGCTTCTTGGAAGGCCGCCCACTCGGCCGCCCCGAAACGGAGTATGGGGCCGTCCGGATCTTTGGAGTCCCGGACCGCGACCTCTCCCGGGTTGTTCATCGCTACCTCGACGCACTCGCCACTGAGGGTGCTGTGGCTGGACGTCACGAATGTGTACTCGGCCACGGCTCACGATTCCTTCCGGATACTCTCGATCAGCACGGTTGAGTCGTGTTGTGACAGGCTGAGCCGGGCGGCACGGTCGAATGACTCGGCGTACGCGGCTGATGCCTTCTCGTTCTCCACCCATACGGTAGCTGCACGGATCGCTGCGTAACCGGCTGTTCCGGGTACGGACGGTGATGAGCGGGATGACGCTGCGGATCGAGGTGAGTGATCCGGGGGCCGGGCGGCTGCCGCACGCGCGGCCCCCGGGGCGCCGGGACGGGTGGGCACGGGCTCGTGATCGTGATCGTGATCGTGATCGTGATCGTCGGGATGATCGCCGACCGGTGGGGGACGGAGGTGCGGGCGGCGGGGAAGACGGTGTGGGCGGAAGTTGATCTTTAGAGGGGCGGGGGGCGGCTGCCGGGTGTCGGTGCTCACCGCGTGACCGTAGACAGCGCGGTGACCGTAAACAGCGCGCCCGTCGGCGGCGCACTCTTTCGGGTTCTGCGCCTCAGGGTGGATGCCCTGTCCGACTTAAGGCTGACGTGAATATGTACCTGGCGCGTACGAGGACGGGGGGTTTCCCGTGACGTAATGGAAGGGGGGCCACCAGGCCCCGATCCGTACGTAAGGGGAGAGGACCCATGCAGCCCAGGACGAACGCCGGCCGCCGCACCCGCAACGCCACGCTGATCGTTCTGCTGATGGCCGCACTGTGGGCGGGAACCGCGCTGACCGCCGGCGCCACGCACGGCGACCGGTCGGCGCCGAACGGCCCGGTGGGGCCCCTGACCCGCGCGGTGGAGATCATCCGCGGGTAGTGCCGGGAGAGCCGTCACGGACGCGACGCACGGGGACCGGGCCGACAGTCGGCCCGGTCCCTGTGCGCGTGTGATCGACTACGGTGAGTCGTCGGAACCGGTCAGTACCAGATGGTGTGCTTCCAGATGATGTTCCGGGCCTTCGTACCGGTGTCCAGGCCGTAGGCGGGCCGGTCGGTGACGAAGTACTCGCGGAAGCTGGACTGGGGGTCCCGGGCCATCATGGAGTTGCTCTTCACCCAGCCGCCGTCGACCTGGGACCACAGGTCGACCAGCGCGGTGGCGACCCGCGCCTCGCAGGCGTCGCCCGGGTCGATGCCGCTCGTGGAGCGGTCGTTGGCCAGGTCCTGGGAGCCGCCGTTGCCCCAGTAGTAGGTCGTGTCGTTGAACGTGTGGAACGCCACCGCGTCGGCGAAGCCCTCGGTCCAGCCGCAGCTCGCGGAGGAGGTGCGGTTGACGTAGTGCGGTGAGCAGTTGCTCACCTGCGGCCACCAGCCCCGGTAGAGCTTGCCCATGAGGGCGTGACCCGCCTCGTGGATGGTGGTGTGCTCGGCGTCGGGGTCGTTGTCCGCGAGGTGGATCTTGTCCTCGCCGGACATCCAGTACGTGCCGTCGGTGGAGCCGGGGTACCACTGGACGGTGATCGGGGTGCAGCGGCCGTCCTGCTGGCTGCTCGCCCAGCAGTTGGTCGTGGAACCGCGGTTCCACCACAGCTTGTTGAGGGTGTCGAAGGCGTGCCAGGCGCGGCTCTGGCCGGTGTTGGCGTACACGTCGCCCAGGCTGATGCTGCGCGAGATGTTGTTCGCCGCGTACGAGGCGGTGGCGTAGAGGCCGTTGTTGCCGTCCACCACCGACCACATGCGGCCGGCCTGCGTCTGGAACTCCACCCAGGCGGCGGAGGTGACGGCGGTGGTCGGGGTGTAGCAGAGGTTGAACTTGCCGTTGCCGTTGCCGGTCATCCCCGTGGCGAGCTTCCGCGTGGCGCTGCCCGCGGTCGGCTTGCCCCACAGGGTGATGTTGGCGTTGCTGACCGGCTCGTCCCGGCTGGCCTTGCCGTTCCAGTCGCCGCCCTCGGAGGACTGGAAGCGGTTGCGGAAGGTGCCGCCGACGCAGACCTGGGCGCGCGCGGCCGGTGTCGAACCGGTCTTGGCACGGGCCGGGGGCGGAGTCTTGGGGGTGGTCTTGCGGGGCTTGCGCTGGCCAGGCCCGGGGCCCTGGACCTTGGTCGCACGGCCCTTGGTGACCGAGACTCCCTTGTCGGTGGAGCCCTTGGTGGTGCCGACGGTCAGTTCCACCGAGTCGTGTCCGGCGCGGCGCGGGTCGGGACGGTCGATGTCGCTGATGTCCGCCTGGATCTGGGCGGGCCCGGCGGCCACGGCCTTGACCTTCAGCTTGACGGAGCGGGTGCCGGGGGTGAGCGCCAGCTTCTGGCTGGTGCGCTGGCCGAAGGCGTCCGTGGTGGGCGCGGGGAGGCCGGAGTCGTCGTCGGCTATTCGCAGCGCGGGCGGCAGTTGGACGGACAGGCCGGCGTTCTTCACGTCCGCCTGTGCCTTGACGTCCACGGTCAGGGTGGCCTGCTGGCCGACGGCGGGCAGGTGGTCGAGGGAGGCGGTGACGCCGAGGCAGCTAAGAGGCGCTTCGGAGTGCTTGTCCGCGGAGCGGATCGTGCACGCGCCGGCCGGGGCGGCCTGATCGGCCGGGGCCGCCTTGCCCGCGAACGCGGACGGTACGACGACGATGGCGAGACAGGCGCCGACGCCTGCCAGTGCGGTCAGAGGGACGGGCTTGAGTATCCGTCTTTTCACGGCCCGTTTTCGGGACATGGGCAAACCTTTCCGCGGCGCACGCGGCCTGGATCCGGCCGACCGGATCCGGTGCACGCGGGCCCGCTGTGGGGGGCAGGGCACTGCTCCCGGGGCGCCGGTGCGTTCAACCAATCAATCGACCACTGGCCAAAGCAACACCCTGGGTGACAGAGGTCGAAACCATACACCGGTGGCCTGCGCATGTCATCATTCGGCGCAGAGCCTGGATCTGGTGCGAACTAGGGCCCTGGCCAGGCCATTTGCGCCATAACAGAAATGGCCGGTGTTTGTAATCACGGGTGCTGAGGGCTGACTCAAGCCGCATGCGCCGATTACACGTTGTGATGGCTGGGCTTCGACTCGGCGGCCCCGACCCCATCACCCGTACCTGCCGCCGGCTGCCGCAGCGGGCCCGCTTGACCTTCTCACTAATGGGAGCGTTCGATCATGCGTGCCATACGGAACCACACCACAGGGCCGGACGTGAGAAGTGCCGGCCGTACGGAGGTACAGGACGATGGACAACGAACTCTTCGACTACAGCCCGATCGTCGGACGTGAGCCGATCCACTGGCCCGGCGGCGCCCGCATCGCCTTCTACGTCGGCCTGAACGTCGAGCACTACCAGGTCGACCGGCCGTCGACGAGTATCTTCCCGGGTACGGCCGGACTCGCGCCGGACCCGCTGAACTACGGATGGCGCGACTACGGCCCACGGGTGGGCATCTGGCGGCTGATGGAGAGCCTGGACCGGCACGGGATACGGGCGAGCGTGATGCTCAACTCCGCCGTCACCGCCCACTACCCGCAGATCATCGAGGCGGGCCGGGCCCGGGACTGGGCGTGGATCGCCCACGGGCGGGACAACTCGACCTTCCAGGCCGACATGGCCCCCGAGGAGGAACGCGCCTTCCTGAAAGAGGTCGTGGAGACCATCGAGAAGGCCACCGGCCGGCGCCCGCGCGGCTGGCTCGGGCCGGCGCTCACCGAGACCTTCCGTACGCCGCAGATCCTCGCCGAACTGGGCCTGAGGTACGTGCTCGACTGGAGCAACGACGACCAGCCGTACCCGCTGAACGTGCCGGGGATGCTCAGCGTCCCGTACTCCATCGAGGTCAACGACATCAGCCTGTTCGTCGGCAAGAGCCTGAGCGGGCCGGACTTCGTCCAGATCGTCAAGGACCAACTGGAGCAGCTCTACGAGGACTCGGCGGACAGCGGGCGGGTGATGTCGCTGGTGCTGCATCCGTTCGTGATCAGCCAGCCGTTCCGGCACAAGTACCTGGACCAGGCACTCGAACACGTCGCCCAGCACCCCGGGGTGTGGCTGACGACCAGTGATGAGATCGCCGAGCACTACGCCCGTACGGCCTCGGGCCGGTAGGAACGGGCGACGGCCGGTGCCCGGTACGCGTACGGCGACGGCCGGTGCCCGGTACGCGCACGGCTGCGCGTACCGGGCACCGGCCGTTCGATATGCGCCCTACGCCCAGGTGATCAGGCGCTTGGGGTGCTCCAGGACCGCCGCGATGTCCGCGAGGACCTTGGAGCCCAGCTCGCCGTCGACCAGACGGTGGTCGAAGGAGAGCGCGAGGGTGGTGACGTGGCGCGGCTTGACCTTGCCCTTGTGGACCCACGGCTGGAGCTTGACCGCGCCGAAGGCCAGGATCGCCGACTCCCCCGGGTTGAGGATCGGCGTACCGGTGTCCACGCCGAAGACACCGACGTTGGTGATGGTCACCGTGCCGCCGGACATCGCGGCCGGGGTGGTACGGCCCTCGCGGGCGGTGGAGACCAGCTCGCTCAGCTCCTGGGCGAGCTGCGGGAGCGTCTTGGTGCCCGCGTCCTTGATGTTCGGCACGATCAGTCCGCGCGGGGTGGCCGCCGCGATGCCCAGGTTGACGTAGTCCTTGAGGACGATCTCCTGGTTGTCCTCGTCCCAGGCGGCGTTGATCTGCGGGTTGCGCTTGATGGCGACCAGCAGGGCCTTGGCGACGAGCAGCAGCGGGTTGACGCGCAGGCCGGCCATGTCCGGGTCCTGCTTGAGCTCCTGGACCAGCTTCATCGTGCGGGTGACATCGACCGTGACGAACTCGGTGACGTGCGGCGCGGTGAAGGCGCTGGCCACCATCGCCTGCGCGGTGGCCTTGCGGACCCCCTTGATGGGGATACGGGTCTCGCGCGCGGCGGTACGGGCCGCGTCGTCGGTGGCGGGCGCGGCGGGCGCGGCCGTCACGGTCCCTGTCGCCTCCGCGGGGGCCGCCGGTGCGGTGGCACTCGCCGCCGCGTGGACGTCCTCGCGGGTGATGACGCCGTCGGGGCCGGTCGGAAGGACCGTCGCCAAGTCGATGCCGAGGTCCTTGGCGAGCTTGCGGACCGGCGGCTTGGCCAGCGGGCGCGTACGGTCCGGGGCGGCGGCGACGGGGGCGGCAGCCGGTGCAGGGGAAGCCGGTGCCGGGGCCTGGGCCCCGTGCCCGTTGAACTCCGCCTGGACGGCCGCCGCCACGGACTGACGGGGCGCGGACGGCTGCGACGTCCCGGGCTGCGGCGTCCCGGGCTGCGGCGTCCCGGGCTGCGACGCGCCCGGCTGCGGCTTGCGGGCCCGGCGCTTGGTGGACGAGGGCGCCGCCCCGTACCCGACGAGTACGGCCTGCCGGCCCTGCGGCTCGGCCTCCTCCTCGCCGTTGTCGGCAGCGGCGCCGCCGGCCGGCACGTCGGACGCCGCGGGCTCCACGGTCTCCTGGGCGGGCCCGGCCCCCGGGTCGGTGTCCACCGAGATGATCGCCGTACCGACGTCGACGGTCACGCCCTCCTCGAAGCGGAGTTCGTGCACGACCCCGTCGTACGGAATGGGCAGTTCCACGGCCGCCTTGGCGGTCTCCACCTCGCAGACGACCTGCCCGTCGGTGACGGTGTCACCCGGCTGGACGTACCACTTGAGGATCTCCGCCTCGGTGAGTCCCTCGCCCACGTCGGGCATCTTGAACTCGCGGAAGCGCTGGTCTTTGGCGGTGCTTGCAGTCATGGTCACGACTCTCCTCGAAGCCCTCAGTACGCCAGCGCGCGGTCGACGGCGTCCAGCACCCGGTCCAGACCCGGCAGGTACTCCTCCTCCAGGCGGGACGGCGGGTAGGGCGAGTGGTAGCCGCCGACCCGCAGGACCGGCGCCTCCAGGTGGTAGAAGCACCGCTCCGTGATCCGGGCGGCGATCTCCGAACCCGTACCCAGGAAGACCGGCGCCTCGTGGACGACGACCAGCCGGCCGGTCTTCTCCACCGACGTCTGGACCGTGTCGAAGTCGATGGGCGAGATCGAGCGCAGGTCCACGACCTCCACCGACTTGCCCTCCTCGGCGGCCACCTTGGCGGCGTCCAGGCACACCTTGACCATCGGGCCGTACGCGGCGAGCGTCAGGTCCGTGCCGGTCCGGGCGACGCGGGCCTTGTGCAGCGGCTCGGGGATGGCCTCGGTGTCCAGCGGCGACTTGTCGTGGTAGCGGCGCTTGGGCTCGAAGTAGATGACCGGGTCGTCGCCCGCGATGGCCTGCTGGAGCATCCAGTAGGCGTCCGAGGAATTGGAGGGGGAGACCACCTTCAGGCCCGCGACGTGCGCGAACAGCGCCTCGGGGGACTCGGAGTGGTGCTCGACCGCGCCGATGCCGCCGCCGTAGGGGATGCGGACGACGACGGGGACCTTGACCTTGCCCAGGGCGCGCGCGTGCATCTTGGCGAGCTGGGTGACGATCTGGTCGTACGCGGGGAAGACGAAGCCGTCGAACTGGATCTCCACGACCGGGCGGTAGCCGCGCAGGGCCATGCCGATCGCGGTGCCGACGATGCCGGACTCGGCGAGCGGGGTGTCGATGACCCGCTCCTCGCCGAAGTCCTTCTGGAGGCCGTCGGTGACGCGGAAGACGCCGCCGAGCTTGCCGACGTCCTCGCCCATGACGACGACCTTGGGGTCGGCCTCCATGGAAGCGCGCAGCGATGCGTTGATCGCCTTGGAGAGGGTGATCTTCTCGAAGACAGCCATGGTCAGTTCTCCTCCGCGGCGGTCTGCGCGTCGACGAATGAAGCCTGGTATTCGGCGAACTGGGCGCGCTCCTCGTCCACCAGCGCGTGCCCGTCGGCGTAGATGTTCTCGAAAAGCGCCATGGAGTCCGGGTCGGGCATGGAGCGCACGGTCTCGCGCACCCGCTTGCCCAGCGCCTCGCTCTCCTCCTCGACCGCGGCGTAGTACGCCTGGTCGGCGATGCCCTCGGCCTCCATGTACGTCTTCAGCCGCGCGATCGGGTCCTTGGCCTCCCACGCCTCGCGCTCCTCGTCGCGGCGGTAGCGCGTGGGGTCGTCGGACGTGGTGTGGGCACCCATGCGGTAGGTGAACGCCTCGATCAGCATCGGGCCCTCGCCGCCGCGCGCCCGCTCCAGCGCCGCCTTGGTCACGGCCAGGCACGCCAGGACGTCGTTGCCGTCCACCCGTACGCCGGGGAAGCCGAAGCCGCGGGCGCGCTGGTAGAGCGGGACGCGGGTCTGCTTCTCGGTGGGCTCGGAGATCGCCCACTGGTTGTTCTGGCAGAAGAAGACGACCGGGGCGTTGTAAACCGCGGAGAAGGTGAACGCCTCGGCCACGTCGCCCTGGCTGGAGGCGCCGTCACCGAAATAGGCGATGACGGCGGAGTCCGCGCCGTCCTTCTGGACGCCCATGGCGTAGCCGGTGGCGTGCAGGGTCTGCGAGCCGATGACGATGGTGTAGAGGTGGAAGTTGTTGCTGCTGGGGTCCCAGCCGCCGTTGTTCACCCCGCGGAACATGCCCAGCAGGTTCGTCGGGTCGACCCCGCGGCACCAGGCCACGCCGTGCTCACGGTAGGTCGGGAAGACGTAGTCGTCGTCGCGCAGCGCGCGCCCGGAGCCGATCTGGGCCGCCTCCTGGCCCAGCAGCGAGGCCCACAGGCCCAGCTCGCCCTGGCGCTGGAGCGTGGTGGCCTCCGCGTCGAAACGCCGGGTCAGCACCATGTCCCGGTACAGCCCGCGCAGTTCCTCGGCGGACAGGTCGATCGAGTAGTCCGGGTGCTCGACGCGCTTCCCCTCGGGGGTCAGCAGTTGTACGAGCTGGTGCTGCTCGGCATCGGCCGGCCCGGCCGCGGGCGCGTCCTGGGCCTTGGCGCCGGCCTTGCCGGGCGATGTCTTCTTTGCGGCGGTGCGCTTGCCGCTGCGGGTGGTTTTCCGCGCGGCAGTGCTCTCCACGGTCACGTGCTGCTCCTCCGTCTGTCCGGCCCCCGGGGTCCGCCGGCGGCCGTTTTGCGGCTCACCCGGTTCCGATACGGCGCACGGGGTGGGTGCGAACGCGGCCGGATCCGGATGGAACAAAGTGTCCCGGAAGTGGCCTGCCCATTGCACGGTACCCACTGCCGGAGCGTACGCAAAAACGGCTTTGACCTGCGATTTTGCTTGGATTTCCAAGTAAATCGCGAGGGGTGGGAACAACTCCTGGTCACAGCGTCGCAGGCCGCCGGGACAACGGCACGTTATATCGGTGACCTGGAGCACGGGAAGACTTGGTGTGTGAGACTGAGAACGTGCGCGTAGACGGAAAAATCACGGTATTCCTACTCGATGACCATGAAGTCGTCCGGCGTGGCGTCCACGAAATGCTGACCGTCGAGGACGACATCGAGGTCGTCGGCGAGGCCGGTACCGCCGCCGACGCACTGGTCAGGATTCCGGCCACCCGCCCGGACGTGGCCGTACTGGACGTCCGCCTCCCGGACGGCAGCGGGGTCGAGGTCTGCCGTGAGATCCGTTCCCAGGACGAGGACATCAAATGCCTGATGCTGACCTCTTTCGCGGACGACGAGGCGCTCTTCGACGCGATCATGGCCGGGGCCTCGGGGTACGTCCTGAAAGCGATCCGGGGCAATGAACTCCTGGCGGCCGTACGGGACGTGGCAGCCGGGAAGTCGCTGCTGGACCCGGTGGCCACGGCCCGCGTACTGGAGCGGCTGCGGGACGGCGGCGCGGGCGCCAAGGGCGACGACCGGCTGGCCGGCCTCACCGATCAGGAGCGCAGGATCCTCGACCTGATCGGCGAGGGACTGACCAACCGGGCCATCGGCGAGCGGCTGCACCTCGCCGAGAAGACGATCAAGAACTATGTCTCCAGCCTGCTGTCCAAGCTGGGAATGGAACGCCGGTCGCAGGCCGCCGCGTACGTGGCCCGCAGGCAGGCCGAGCGGGGCTGAGGGGTACGGACCGGGGGTGCCCAGACCCTCACGGTGGGGACCGTCACCCCGATGGAATACTCCATTCCGGTATTCGGCCGGGAAAGTTCAAAAGAATACAAAGAATTCCGCGGGGTGCGGGGGGAGCGTCGGCCGGAAGGCGGCCGGAAGGCGGCCGGGAAGGCCCGAGGGCGGTAGATCGGCAGGGCGCCTTGAGGTTGTCTTGAGGTTGCGTTGAGAATTCACCCTTCCCCGGCGCCCGCCACCGCATTCGGGACCTATGTCCCCACACCCAGGGGGCGGGTGTCCCTACTTCCTCCTTCCGCCGCGCGGCAGGGTGAAGACATGCCCATCGACGACCCCCGCGCCATCGAGCTGCTCCACCGCACCCCCTACGGGCGGGTGTCGGCCAGCCAGCGGGCACTGCCGTTCACCACCATCGCCCGGCACCTGGTCGTCGGCGACCGGATCGTGCTGCGGCTGCACCGCGGCCACGGCTACCACCACGCCCTGGACGGCAGCGTCGCCACGTACGAGGCCGACAACGTCCACGACGGCGAACCGGTGGCCTGGTCCGTCCAGTTCACCGGCACCGCGCGGCTGACCGACCCGGGCCCCGCCGAGCGCGCCCGGTTCGGCCGCGCGCCCCGGCTCGCGGACGGCGACCCCTTCGACCCGGTTTTCCTGGGCATAGAGCCGGAGTTCGCGCGCGTGCACTACCTCAGCGATGCCCCAGTGTTCCAGTACGAGCACTCTGTGTGACCCAAGTGATGCACGTGATCTAACATCTGGCGCGTGCTGCGCTCATCCGCTGTCCGCACGGTGACGACGCCCGACGGACGCTCCCTCGGCTCCCTGCTGCGCCGCTACGAAGGCGCCGGGGAGCCGTTGTCGTGCGAACCGGTCGCCGAGGGCCTGCTCAACCGCGGCTACCGCCTGGCCACCACCCGCGGTCGCTTCTTCCTCAAGCACCACCTGGACGGGGACCGCACCGCCATCGCCCGGCAGCACCGCGCCACCCTCAGACTCGACGCCCTCGGGCTGCCCGTCGCCCCGCCGCTGGCCGCCGCCGACGGCCGTACCGTCGCCGTCGTGGACGACCGCTGCTACGCCCTGCACCCCTGGGTCGAGGGCCGGCACCGCGACGGGGCGGCGCTGTCCCGGGTCCAGTCGCGGCGGCTGGGCGCCCTCCTGGGGCGCGTACACACCTCGCTGGACCACGTCATAGCTGACGACCCGGCCTGCGGCCCCACGAGGCCGTACGAGCCCGCCGTGGCCGATCCCCGGCGGACCTTCGAGGTCATCGACGAGCTGCTGGCGCTGGCCCGCGGCAGCCGCCCCCGCACCAGCTTCGACGAGCTGGCCGAACACCGGCTGCTGGAGCGGCGGGCCCTGCTGGAGCGCCAGGCACACCGCAGGCCGGACGCGGCGGCCCACCCGGCCACTGGGTGGGTGCACGGCGACTTCCACCCGCTGAACCTGCTCTACCGGGGCGCGGAGCCGGCCGCGATCGTGGACTGGGACCGGCTGGGCGTCCACCCCCGCGCCGAAGAGGCCGTACGCGCCGCAGCGATCTTCTTCGTACAGCCTTCGGGCACGCTGGACCTGCCGAAGGTACGGGCCTACGCGAGTGCCTACCGGCGCGTCTCCGGGGCCTGCGGTGCCGAACTGGCGGCGGCCGTCCACCGGGTGTGGTGGGAGCGGCTGAACGACTTCTGGATGCTCACCTGGCGCTACCGGCTGGGGGACCGGCGGGCCGACCCGCAGTTCCCGGCGGCGGCGGCGCTGGCGGTGTGGTGGACGCGCGAATACCGGGCGGTACGGGACGCGTTCACCTGCTGACGGGGCCTGGCCGACGGTCTGCTGACGGTGCCCGGGCCCCGACATGCCGACGGTGCCGTCGCCCTGGGCGAACGGCACCGTCCACTCCACGGCGTGAGGTCTCAGCCGGTCACGCCGCTCCCGTCGGTCGTGTCTCCCGCCGGGCCGCCGTTGTCCGTGCCCTTGTTGGTGTTCCCGGAGCTGCCGGACTGCCCGGTGCTGGTGTTGCCCGCGTTGTCGCCGTTGCCGCCGTCCGTGGTGCCCTGGCTGGTGTTGCCCTGGCTGGTGTTGCCGCCGTCGCCGCTGGTGGTCGGCGGGGGCGAGGAGGGCTTGTGCGTGGGCGGCGGGGTCGTCGACGGCTGCGTGGTGGGCCGCCAGGTCGGACGGTAGGTCGGACGGTGGGTGTACGTGCCCGAGTTGCCGCCCGTACCGCCGGGCTGGGTCTGCTGCTCCGTCGTCGGCGGCGGCGTCGACGGCTCGGCGGACTTCTCCGGCGTCGTCGGCGGGGCGGTGGTCTTCTTCTCCTTCTTGGGCGTCTCGGTCCCGCTGCCGGCCTGGCGCACGGCGAAGGCCACGCCGATCGCGACGGCGATCACGGCGAGCACCACGACCAGCACGATCTTGCCGCGCCCGCCGCTCCTGGCCGGGCCGCCATGGCTGCCGTCGTAGCCGCCGCCGTTCCGGTCCACCATGTTGGGCGGCAGCATCGGCTGGGCCGCGGTCTGGCCGTGGTCCGGGTGCGGCAGCGCGGTGGTCGCCGCCATGCTCCGGGTGGCGCCGTGCCCGCCCTCGTGGACGGCGACCGGGCCGGTGTTCCACACCCCGCCGCTGTGGCCGCCCTGGTCCTGGAGCATCTGCAGGGCGTACTGGACCAGCCCGCGCATCTCCTCCGCGGTCTGGAAACGGTCGTCCGGGTCCTTGGCCAGCGAGCGCATGACCAGGCCGTCCAGCTCCGGCGGCACCGAGTCCAGGACCTGGGACGGCGGCACCGGCATGTCCTGAACGTGCTGGTAGACCACCGACAGCGGGGTCTCGCCGGTGAACGGCGGGCGCAGGGCCAGCAGTTCGTACAGCAGACAGCCCGTGGCGTACAGGTCGGAGCGGGTGTCCACGGTCTTGCCGAGCGCCTGCTCCGGGGAGAGGTACTGCGGCGTGCCCATGACCATGCCGGTCTGGGTCATCGTCGAGGCCGCGCCGTGCAGCGCGCGGGCGATGCCGAAGTCCATGACCTTGACGGCGCCGCTGTTCGTGATGATGACGTTGGCCGGCTTGATGTCCCGGTGCACGATGCCGTGCTGGTGGCTGTAGGCCAGCGCCTCCAGCACCCCCGAGACGATGATCAGGGCCTGGTCCGGCGGCGGCGCGTCCGCGTTGAGCAGCAGGTCGCGGATGGTACGGCCCTCGACCAGCTCCATGACGATGTAGGGGACGGTCTTGCCGCCCGCGTAGTCCTCGCCGGAGTCGTACACGGCCACCACCGCGTGGTGGTTCAGGCCCGCGACGGACTGCGCCTCACGGGTGAAGCGCGCCTTGGAGACCGGGTCCTCCGCCAGGTCGGCCCGCAGCAGCTTCACCGCGACGGTGCGCCCCAGCCGTACGTCCTCGGCCGCGAACACCTCGGCCATGCCACCGCGGCCGAGCCGGTGCGTGAGCCGGTAGCGGCCGTCGCCCACCAAGCCGCCGTTGCCCCACATCTCCGGTGCGTCGGGGATATTGGAGCCGGTGGCGTCAGGATCGGACGGGCCCTGGGGGCTCTGCGTCGGTGCCATCGGTCCTCGCCGTCGAATCGATCCGCGTCATACGCGGTAAGGTCTCGGTCTTCGCTAGAGCACGCTACAGGCTCCGCGGTGCGCGCCGGTCCCCGATGACCCGGCCGACGAGCCTTGCCACGCCCCAGTCTCTCAAGTTCTCCCGCGATGGCGAAGCCGCCCATACCGGCACGAAACCATCGCGATCACCTGGGGGAACCTGCCGGTAACCCGCGGGTAACCCGACAGGAATCCGTCGGGAACTTGTTGCGAACGCCGTTTCGATTCGTCACGGACGTCCCGGAGTCGTGACCGGATCTTGCACATCTGGTCACGGAACGGGCACACAGCTTGACGTGTCAGTGCCCTGGGGCAGACTGGGCAGCGATATTCCAGATACTGAATCAAACAATTGATGCAGAGGTATCCCCAGAGGTATCTCCACATTACGTACGGGCACAGCGAGCCGGAAGGCACGCCGAGGGGGAAGCGCAACCATGAGCCAGGACGGCGCTCAGGGCCGATACGAGGGCCGTTCGGTCGGCGGGGGACGCTACCAACTCCGCGACCTTCTCGGTGAGGGCGGCATGGCCTCGGTCCACCTCGCCTACGACAGCGTGCTGGACCGCGAGGTCGCGATCAAGACGCTGCACACCGAGCTGGGGCGCGAGGCGGCCTTCCGCGAGCGGTTCCGGCGCGAGGCGCAGGCCGTCGCCAAGCTCACCCACACCAACATCGTCTCGGTCTTCGACTCCGGTGAGGACGAGCTGGACGGCGGCATGGTGCCGTACATCGTCATGGAGTACGTCTCCGGGCGCCCGCTGCGCGGTGAGCTGGACCACGACATCGCCGAACACGGCGCGATGCCGACGGAAAAAGCCCTGAAGATCACTGCCGACGTGCTGGCGGCCCTGGAGGCCAGCCACGAAATGGGCCTGGTCCACCGCGACATCAAGCCCGGCAACGTGATGATGACCAAGCGCGGCGTCGTCAAGGTCATGGACTTCGGCATCGCCCGCGCCATGCAGTCCGGTGTCACGTCCATGACCCAGACCGGCATGGTCGTCGGCACCCCGCAGTACCTCTCCCCCGAGCAGGCGCTGGGCCGCGGCGTGGACGCCCGCTCCGACCTGTACTCGGTCGGCATCATGCTCTTCGAGCTGCTGACCGGCCAGCTCCCCTTCGACGCGGACTCCCCGCTGGCCATCGCCTACGCGCATGTCCAGGAGGAGCCGCCGGTGCCCTCCAGCATCAACCGCTCGGTGCCGCCCGCGGTGGACGCGCTGGTGGCCCGGGCACTGAAGAAGAACCCCAACGAACGCTTCCCGACCGCCGACGCCATGCGCGAGGAGTGCCTGCGGGTCGCCGGGAGCGGGCAGACCGGGGCGACGCCGCTGATCATCAGCGAGGGCCCGCGGGCCCGTACGAGCGGCTCCTCGGTGTCCTCCGCGGTCTTCCCCACCGCGACGGGCAATCCGCAGACCCCGGCGCCGCCGAGCGTCCAGACGCCGTACCAGCCGACGCAGGCCGTCTCCGGGGGCCTGTCCGGGGGCATGTCCGGAGGCTTCGGCCCCTCGGCGCCGACCCCGCCGCCGGCCAACAGCCCCTTCCCCGCTCCCGGGCCCGGTCCGGTGGGCGCCCAGACCCCGGCACCGTCCCCCGCGTTCAACAGCGGCTTCCCGACCCCGGCGCCGTCCTACGCGGCGCCCACGACGCCCACCCCGGTCGTCACCGGCGGCGGGGGCGGGTCGCGCAGCGGCAAGAGCAACGCTCCGGTCATCGTCATCTCGGCAGTCGTCGGTGTCGTGGTGGTCACCGCGATAGCCATCGGCATCGGGCTGAGCGCCGGAGGCGGCAAGGACAAGCCGATCGGCGGCGGCAGCGTCACATCGTCGTACACCCCGTACTCCTACTCGCCGCCGGCCTCGCCCACCCAGACGAGGAGGCCGCCGGACGAGTGGTCGCCGGTCGACCCGTCCGAGTGCACCAACGCCCGGCCGTACTACAGCGACAAGAACAAGATCTACATGCCGCACTTCAAGCTCAAGAACGTGGAGTCGGTGAAGAAGTGCATCTCCGCGGCGGGCTGGAAGGTCCACGTCACGGAGGCGCCTGACACGCTGTGGGGCCAGGGCACGGTCACCAAGCAGTCGCCCGAGTTCTTCTCGGCGTTCGACCCGAAGACCGAGCGGATCGAACTGACGGTGTCCAACGGGTACTCGCCCTGAGTCGTACGGGCTTGTAAGGGGAGGGCCCGGTGCGCGGGTGCGCATCGGGCCCTTCTCCTGTGTGTGGTTACTGCCGGCCACCGGCGGCGCGGTTACTGCCGGCTACCGGCTGCGCTCCGGTCCTAGAGGTACGGGCCGGAGCGGGCGCCGCCGGTGCGGCCGGGGCCCTTGTCGCCGGCGTCCTCGGCGGGCACGGCGCCGGGCGGCAGGGCGCGGCGCATCTGTTCCAACTGGGCGCGGGCGGCCATCTGCTGGGCGAACAGCGCGGTCTGGATGCCGTGGAAGAGGCCCTCCAGCCAGCCCACCAACTGCGCCTGGGCGATGCGCAGTTCGGCGTCGGTGGGCACCGTGTCGTCGGTGAAGGGCAGGGAGAGCCGCTCCAGTTCCTCGACCA